>JAFLJQ010000099.1 GCA_022712915.1 Gammaproteobacteria bacterium
CTCCAGCCTACGCCTCATATGATGTTCTTGTTCATCAGCTCGCAGGTTTGCGTCCGGCTTCCTTCAGACCGCCCCTCGCAGGTTGGCCCTTGCCATTCGCTAGTCGTTAGCGTCTAATCACAACATGGTTTTCGACGGTGACCTTCCTACAGAGGACTTTCACCTCATTAGTTCATGCCCATGCTGGGCGTACACAAAAAAATCAACCTGACCACCCTGAGCTACGGCCTAAAAAACAGGCCTCCGCTCACGGTGTCAAGTTATTAAAGCGTTAGCAGTAAAAACAACATCTGTACGGAGATTTAATTATTTTGAAAATAAGTTATTTAGTCATCCTCTTAGGCTGTTTAAGTTTTTCGGGGAATATTCACGCAGAACTAAAGTCTCGCATCGTTTGTGAACTAAGTGATTGTGAGGTAATCGCATTCCCGAAAGAAAATATATATAAAAAAGCTAATGGGTTTGAGGTGTTAGTTCCACCAGAATTTAAATTTGGCATATCGATAACACCAAAAAAAATGACAAAGTTAAATAGAAGTATCGTTGTCGAGGGAGGAAAAGGGAAAGTCTACGTGATTTCTGAAGTATCTTTGGATGACTTCGGTTTGAATGTCCTTGATAAGATAACTATTTACAGTTTTTTCCATAGTATATTTATGCAGAAATTTTCTAACTTGGATGCTAATGAGATTTCATCAAATACATTGGTTGCAATAAAATCATTCAAAATAGCTACGAATATTTCCTCAAAGGACAGCCTTACATATTTTTCTAGAACTGGTCTGTCTATATTTTCATATTATGATCCTGTTTCAACGAATTATGAAATTTATGTGGTGAGTAAGCCAAACCACAAACTTGGTCAACAAATAACTATGATAGGGTCTTCTAGGGAAGAGTTTGTTGAATTAATATCTACAATCATACGGAAATGATTAAGGGGTTATCATGTCGCTTCAGAAAATGTCAGAAGAAGAAAAAAATGATCTGCGAGAAATATTACGGAATTTTTATGGTAATCAAGTTGATAGCTGGGAAATAACACTTCGTTCATTTGAGTTATTTGGTGAGCTTATTGGGAAAACTAAACAATGCGATGTCTCAATGAATTTTGTTCCACGTCCTTATGTCGCAGGGAGTCCAATTAAATGGGCGGTTACTCAAATTAAAAAATCCGTAACTCGTCATTTTTTAAAGCCAGAAAATAAGCATTATGTTATATGCATGAAGGTATCAGCATATGCAATGAGAACTAAGTTTCTTTTATCACAGCATGGGCTTTAGAGTGTGAGATACTGCTAACAAGTCGTTCAATTGGGATTGGCCACTATTTTAATTCAGTGCTGGCCAACCCATTAACTCAATCGTTATGTTTAAAAAGAAACAAATGGAAATCATACTTCTCAGACATGGAAAACCTAGTATTCCCTCGTTAAATAAACTAAGCGCATCTTCATTTGACGAATGGGTGCGGGAATATAATTTGTCTGGCTTATGCGCGTCATCTAAACCAACCATGAAAGCATTTAGTCGTGCCAGAAAATGTAATGTTATCGTTTGCAGTGATTTACCTAGATCAATAGAATCTGCAAAAGCATTAAATGCAGGTGATGTCTTTTTATCTAATGCAATATTTAATGAAGCAGGTTTACCTGTTGCCAAGTGGAACACATTAAAACTATCACCCAAACTATGGGCTGTTACGTTTAGGGTACTCTGGTTGCTGGGCTATTCCAGGAATTCTGAATCATTTAAAGAAGCAAAAGAAAGAGCAATAGAAGCGGTTAAAAAACTAACAGAAATAGCCCATGAGTATGACAGCGTATTATTTGTAGGTCATGGAGTTTATAATCGTATTTTGGCTAATGAGCTAAGAAGGTCAGGTTGGTCTGGCCCAAAGAACCCTGGCTCAAAACATTGGAGCATGGGTGTTTATGAATGTGAAAAAACATAATCGGGTAAGGACGGGTATCTAGCCCGCCCTCCCCACAACACCCCGCGTGCGGGTCCGCACGGGGCGTTTCCTTCGCGTACAAAGTGATAACCCATGTCATCACCTCAAAGCTGGTTACGTCACCCTGCTGCCAGTTAATGACTTCACCTTTAACAGGTGCTACGCCATTCCTGAGGCAGGAGCGTCTCTCTCTTTGACAAAGGTTCAGGCCTTCACCTTGTCCCAACCATTACGATGGGCATTTGGCTACTATGCCGTCTGCTGACTTCTGCCTCATCACCCACACCATTGCTGGTGCAAGCGCTGTTCCGAAAAAACCGCATGTGAGGCAGATCTCCCCAGATAAGAACATGAACTGTCACTGCACAACCGCCGCATTTACCGTATTTCCTGAACCGAGGGTTTCGTGATCTTGTGCCCACTCACCCCGGAAACTCAGCCTTCTATGCGATTTCTGTTCGTCAGCTCGCAGTTTTGCGCTCGGGCTTCCTTCAGACAATCCCTCACGGGCTTGCCCTTGCCGTCGGCTAGTCGTTATTATTATATTGAGACAGTATCGGTTCTCCTACAGGGGACTTTCACCCCATCAGTTCATACCCATGCTGGGCGTACACAAGGCACTCGTGTGGGACGCTCCTTACGTCGCGCCCCACAGTTTAGCCGTTGAGGCTGTAGAAAAACCTAATAATCACCGTAAGATTTTGCTAAACTGCATCAACCGCACATGGAGTCACGCACGATGCCTAAATTTATTCCTTACGATCCAAATCAAAGTAAGATGGTGGTGATTAACTATGCCGATCAATTGCAAGCGGGCAGCTTTGAG
>JAFLJQ010000126.1 GCA_022712915.1 Gammaproteobacteria bacterium
ATCTGCTGTTGGGTGGGTTAATCGCATATTGCCTGAAAGAGGATAAACCTTCTTTAAACCTCTCTCCCGCTGACTTCGATGAACTTCAAAATATCACTCTGCCTCAGGCTCTGGCTTAAACCGATCTCAGGTTAATAAGTCACATGAGAGCCTGGGTAATCAGCTTTGACTTCGTCAATATGTTCTTCCATCTTTAGGGGATTCCCCCGGTTTAGCGGCTTTATACCAATCATAACTCTTACCCAGATCATGAAAGGCCCGGTTCCACCGTTGTGTGTGGCAGCTCGTACACATCTTTCTGAGTATATCCGGATTGTCTACCCCCGCCAGAAACCCTCCAAGAATGACCGTCGATTTCGTTTTACTCTTACCAGCACCGGCAGTAGGCATATTCACAATCTGACGTCTGATATGTTCATTACCCGGCCCATGACAACCTTCACACTGCACATTGGCCAATCGTGGTGTCTTTGTCATATCCTGAAAACCACTTTTCACACCATACCCAGTTGCATGACAATTAAGACAACGCCCATTCTCCAAATATTCCGAGCCGACAGCTAACAATTTTTCATAAGCATAGTCATGCACATCTTTCTTTCTACCGAGGAAAAAATCCCGGTGACACAAGCGACACTTGGCATTCCCGGTATAAGCATATTTCCCTGAGGCCATTGCCTTGTCAAAGGCATCTTTTCCCATAGCCTGCTGTAATGGGGGTATGATCTCTGAGCGATCCTCAAGCTCCTGCTGAATACGCACCTCATCAGCAATGCAAACGCCCGATAACAAACCGACCAAAAGAACCCTAATAAAATTAAACAGTATAAATTTCATATGGTGACATATGCCTCTGACAATATATGCTTACATTTGGTGATGCATAAGAGAAAATAAATGCTATTCCACTGAGAATACGCAATATAAAAACAATTATTTATTTAACTTTTCAAAATTACAAAACTAAGATTCAATTCAAAAAACTTAGTAACAAATGAGAATTGTTTAGATTTAAAACCTATCCTATTTATATATCCTGGTAAGAGACAGAATCCTTATCTCGGTAGAATTAAAATAAACCATATACCTTCTCCTTAAGACAAACCAGTGTAATTATCTGTTAAACTTATCATTTTTAAATTTTATTCACGCGGACGTCCATTCAATCACCCCAGCAATACCCTGAAGGATATCAGCTGCTAGTAAACACCATTAAACGACTACAACACTGAGGGTATACCACACAAAATCATGTTCAGAGAGCTATGATTTCTTTTACAAATCATTCCATGCCGTTTTAGCGTGAGTCTAAATTATCCCGGCCAATGAAAAAGTTTCTTTTCTTTTATAATATCCACCACCTGTGCAGGCACCATAGCTTCCCAATCCGCCGATCCGTTACGAATCATTTCTAACACTTGCTGCGAATAGATGGACAAGTACTCCCGCTTGACCGTTTCCAACGCCTTGACATTACCACTATTTAGTAAATAAGCATACAAATGCTTCAAGTGAGGTTCTAACTGCAGTTCATGAATGCCCGTCAGTTGATCGGTGGCCACATCAACCATCGGGCAGACATAAAGTCTTAGTCCATGATTGAATAGACGACCAAAGGATTCCAAAATACCTCCGGGCAGATCTTTATAATATTTTTTGTCGAAAATATCCTGTAACGATGGCAGACCCATGGCAATGGCACTCGGCATCTGAGTATAACGAAACAAATATTGAGCCAAACGATAATAGTCACCATAGTTGGATATCAGTACATTCTTACCCAAAGCACAAAGAATATCTGCGCGATTTAAAAAATCCTGCACATCAATGTCACCACCCTCATGCAGATTGTTTAAGGTCATTTCTGAGAGCACGAGGATACTTTCTGGTTCTACATTATCTTCCGCAGAAAATGCCTTTTGCGCACAATCCAGCAAATTGATGGTTAGCTGCGTGGGGGGATGAAAACGACTGCGTTCGACGAGTACCGATTTTTTATACAAGGCATCAGCCGGATGTGCGACACGTCCATCCGCAGTAAACATCACCGCGTTGCTAAAGCCATGCTGAACTAGACGTAAAGCCATGAGTCGGCCATCAACATGGGTAAAGGCCTCTCCCGAAAATTCAATCATATCAATTTCAACCAACTCGGGTTGCAGTTGATCCATCAGCGATAACAACAAGGCCTCGGTGTCCTCTCGTAGATGCAAGGCTCCATAAATTAAGTTAACGCCAAGCGCACCTAATGTTTCCTGATCCTGCACATTGTTCTTGCCATACAGGTTGACATGAATATCAATCTGCGAGGCAGGTTCTCTGGGGTGGGCCTGAAAACGAATGCCCAGCCAGCCATGACCACCGGCTTTATACGTAAAACTACGCGCAGCGACAGTATTGGCAAAAGCAAAAAAAGAACTTTCACTTCCGCGCGGTTCATCCAGTCGTTGCAATAACAAATCAAACTCATGATCCAACATCGATTGCAGTCGTTGCCGACTCACATAACGCTGGCTCGACCCATAAATCGAATCACTAAACTTCATATCATAGGCCGACATAGCCTTAGCAATAGTGCCCGCCGCACCACCAACACGAAAAAACCAGCGCGCAGTTTCCTGCCCTGCGCCAATTTCTGCGATAGTGCCATACTTGTCCTGATCAAGATTAATGGCCAGTGCTTTCTGATGCGGATCCTGAATTTTTGTTTGCATAATAATCCTCGTAGATCGAGTATAAGAAGCGTAATATGCTGCTCCCTATAATCTATGAATATCAAATAAAATAAACACCGAAATCAATAATCAGTACGATTAGAAATACTTTCCTTCTAGCCGGCGTTATTATACTCATTTAAAAACTGGGCACTGTCAGACGTATTTTATTACAACAAGGCCATCAAGCACACCGAGTGCAGTACCTGAAATTGCTATATCAACAGTTAAAATACTTGTTTTCAGCATTACCTCATATATGCTCTCTGTTGTAATAGTCGGATTAAATAAAAATAAGACAAGTATGCCTCAGACTTTATCCCTCTTATTTTCATTAATCCTTAAAGCGGCTACTCCACTAAATAGAATAGGCTGTTTTAGCCACAAGTTGGGGAATATTTCATACTAAATAAATATTTTTAGTCTATTACGTTGATCCAGCCCCGCTCAATTTCTTGATAAGCTTTTTAAAAAAGTTTCCACAGATGACTTAGGCTTTTTGGATAGCTGTTGCATCACGCCAAACGGAATAGAACTATTGCTAAACTGATCAGAAATTTGCATCAACATAGAAAGCCATAATTTCGCCGTCATCGCAGCATCTGACAAGGCCCGATGAAAATCACCCTCTATAGCAATTCGGTTCAATCTTATCAAGGTTTCAAGTTTATGATTTGGAGCATCTGGATATATGCGTCTTGCCACCAACATCGAACAGGCAAATTCACCGCTATAATCACATCGTATACGTTTCAGCTCCGCATCAAGAAAGCGTTTATCAAATGATGCATTATGCGCAACAAGATCATACCCCTTAATAAAAACTGAAAACTCACGCATCACATCTTTACAAGGAGGTGCTTTTTTCAGCATTGCATTTGTTATCCCTGTGTAATTTTCAATAAAACCACTGATACGTTTGCCTGGATTCATCAAGGATTGGAATCGTTCGATAACACAACCCTCTCTAACCTTAACCGCACCGATCTCAATAGCCCTATCGCCATTATCTGGCGACAAACCTGTTGTTTCAAAATCAAGCACCACAACAGAGGCCGCATTATTGGTCATTGACATATATACTTAAATTTTTCGAACGATAATATTCTCTAATATTAGAAGCCATTGATCTCCAATCCTGTCATATTTATAAATATTAATATTTCAATGGCTGACGCAAGTCAGGCCCCACAATCTAATAACGATCTCTTTTTTCAACCCCATCGCTTTATTTCATTACCTCAGGCTGTTCCTTCTCGTAATGTTTTAATAGGTGGATGCGTTAAAACGCTGCGGGTACCTAACAAACCTGCAAATACAACAATGAGCATTCCGCTAAGAATTCCCGTCAAGGCCACAGTAATGTCAAACTGATATTCAAACTTGAATATGAACTCGGCTAATATCCAGGCCAAAGAAGTGGCAGAAAGACCCGCAAGTAATCCTGACAACGCACCAAGGGTAGTAAATTCTGCAACCAGGCCAAGGATCAGTGTTTTTTTCCTGGCACCCAGCGTACGCAGCACCGCATTTTCAAAACGCCGTTCATCCTGATTAGCCTGAATAGCTGCATACAAGACCGCCAATCCCGCCAGTATGGTAAACATAAAAATAAATTCAACCGCAAGGGATACACGATCAATAATGCCACGTACACGCTGCATGACAGCATCAACATCAATCAAGGTTATATTGGGAAACATGCGAACCAATGATGCCAATTGCTGACGTTGTCCGGCATCGAGGTAGACACTGGTCACCCAGTTTGCCGGTTTGTCTTCCAATACCCCCGGGGGAACCACGGTGAAAAAATTAATATTAAACGTATCCCAGTCAACACTCCGCAGGTTGGTAATAGTAAAATTAACAACCGTACCGTTGATCTCAAACCCCACCACATCATTCAATTGAAGGTGCAATGTTTTTGCCAGATTTGACTCCAATGATAGCAACGGCTTACCAAATTCACTCTTGCTCCACCATGAGCCGGCCACCAGGGTATTATCGGCCTGCATAACCTCTGCCCATGAAAGGTTGAACTCTCGGGTAATCATATGTTTGGCACGCTCACTCTCATAATCCGAGGTTCGTACCGATTTACCGTTAATTTTCATCAGTCGTGCCCGCACCATTGGATATAACTGTGTATTCACGACGCCGTGCTCATTAAAGAAATTGCGGATCCCGTCCACCTGTTCAGGTTGGATATTAATAACAAAATGGTTGGGCGCGTCAGAAGGCAGGCTACGTTGCCAGTCATTCAACAGGTCAGAACGTACCGTCGAAAGCAACAGCATCACCATAATACCCAGACCAAAAGCCACAATCTGGATGATGCTGCTAACCGGCCTTCGCGAAATATTTGACAGCCCAAAGCGCCATGCAACACCAACCTGACCATGACCACGCAAACGATTCAGAATCTGGATCAACACATAGGCTGCCAGCGCCAACACCGCCAACGTTGACATAATACCGCCCAGCACAATCGTCACGAGTTTAAAATCACCGATCTGCCAATACAACAGTAGTGCCATGCAAATCACCACTGCCAGATAAACAAACCAACCACTAACCGGGGTGCTTGACACATCTTTTCGCAACACACGTAACGGCGGCACTTGCCGCAACGACAGTAAAGGCGGCAGGGCAAATCCAATCAACATCACAATGCCCGTCGCATAACCAAGCAACACGGCTTTAAAAGAAGGCGGTGGTAATTGCACTAACACCAACTGATCCAGCAATTCGGTAATCACAAACTGTGTCAGCAAACCCAGACCACAGCCGATGCTACTGGCCAACAGCGAAAGCCACAGCATTTCCAGAATGAAAAGCCAGATAATGGTTCGCTGAGATGCACCAAGGCAGCGCAACATGGCGCTGGTATCGAGGTGACGGCTGGTGAAGCGGTAAGCCACCGTAGCCACTGCCACACCGGCGAGCAAAACACTAATTAGTGCCGCAAGCCCCAGAAACTGCTGCGCCCTTTGCAGTGCCATGTTGAGTTCTGGACGCCCTTCTTCAACTGTCAGAATCTGTTCATCTTGCCGCAAGTTGTCCTTGATCGCCCGGCGATAACTGTTAATGCTGCTATGCTGACCCGCAATCAACACACGATAGTTCACCAGGGCACCCGGGCCAATCAATCCAGTCGCATCCAGATCCGTCCGGTTCATCAGTACACGAGGCGCAACACTGAACATATCACCTGCACGATCCGGTTCATAACGCAGCACCTTGCGAATACTAAACGTTATGGTGCCTAAACTGACATTATCACCAACCTCAAGCTCCAGCATTTGCAACAGCCGCGCCTCAACCCAGATATCACCTGCCGCAGGAATACCGGTCGTCGCTTCATCAACGCCAAAAGGGCTATCGCTTATTCGCAAGACACCGCGCAAGGGATATGCTTCAGTCACGGCCTTGACTTCAGCCAGTTGCAGCCGGTCGTTACTGAGAACGACACTGCGGAACTGCTGTATCGTCGCGACCTGAAGATTCTGTGCACGCGCACCCTCAAGATAATCAGTGACATTGGGACTGCCGGAGGTGATCACGAGATCAGCACCAATAAGTTCAGCGGACTGCTGCTTCAAGCCACGTTCGATACGATCAGTAAAAAAGCCAACGGCAGTAATACTGGTGACGGCAATGACCAGACCCACAGCCAGGATACTAAGCTCACCACCACGCCAATCGCGCCACAGCATGCGCCATGAAGTGAACCAGAAAAAAGAAAAACCTTTCTGTTGCATTTGCTTAGTCATCATTATGTCGAACCTCATGCTCGACCAATCTGCCGCCATCAAGTTGAATTCGCCGCTTGCATAATTGCGATAGCGCCGCATCGTGAGTGGCCATGATCAGCGTGGTACCCTGCTCAGTGTTTAGCTCAAACAATAGTTCAATAATGCGTTTGCCGGTTTCACTATCGAGGTTACCGGTGGGTTCATCGGCGAACAGGCAACGAGGTTGCGTTGCGAAAGCTCGGGCAATGGCACAGCGCTGCTGTTCACCGCCGGACAACTGGTTAGGGTAATGGTGCATGCGTTCACCCAGTCCGACGCGCTCAAGCCGTTCCCCGGCCGTTTTACGCGGATGAGGTGCCTGCGCCAGTTCAAGGGGCAACATAACATTCTCAAGGGCTGTCAAGCCGAACAGCAACTGAAAATTCTGAAATACAAACCCCACCAACTCAGCTCGGAGTTGCGCACGTCCGTCTTCATCAAAATCATTAAGAGAATGACCGTCGAAAATAACCTCACCATGCGTCGGCGTATCCAGCCCGGCAAGCAAGCCTAGCAAGGTGGTTTTCCCTGAACCTGAAGCACCCAAAATCGCAATCGAAGTTCCCGCATCAATCTTAAAGTTGATATCATCCAGCAAGGTCAATACGCCTTCGCGGGTAGTCACCTGTTTACCCAGATTACGGGCTTCGACAAACGTACTTGAAACACTATTAGACATGATGACGAAATTCTCCAAATTTATCCTGACAGCATTATGCTGCATTGTATTAGTACTTAACCATACCGCGTCTGCCGAAAATAAAACAACGGCTGCTATTCTGGTGTTGGGTGATAGCCTCAGTGGTGCCTACGGTATCAATACCGATGAAGGCTGGGTCGCACTGCTACAACAACAGGTATTGAACAAAGGTTATAAATACAGGGTCATCAACGCCAGCGTCAGCGGCGATACCACGCGAACCGGATTAAGCCGCATCGATTCAGCCCTAAAGACCCATAAACCTTCCATCGTCATTATCGCTCTGGGGGGAAACGACGGCCTACGCGGACTGGCCCTGACCGAAATCAAATCCAGCCTTACCAGCATCATAGAACATTGCAGGCAAAACAATGCCCGGGTACTGTTGTCCGGTGTACGCCTGCCACCCAATTACGGGCCCACCTACAATCAACGCTTCGCAGCAATATATCGCGGCTTAGCCGACCATTATAATGTCCCACTAGTGCCACAGATACTGAACCAGGTCGCCGAACACCGAGAATTAATGCAGGCAGATGGCATCCACCCAAAAGCTGAAGCACAACCACAGATCATGCAAAATGTATGGGCCGAACTAAAACCAATGCTGTAAAAACACGAAGACCGATATTAAGGCTCCGATCCTGAGGAAACCCACAAAGGGGGATCAAAAATCAGATACTTAGCAATAAGGGGACATGGCTTTGAGTATCCATAAGCTCAACACAGTCTAGAGACTAATGGTTCAGAATATCATGGGTAATATGTTCAACCGTGAAAGGCCTCTTCCGAACTTAGCCAGTCTTCTTCTTCCTCAGACTGCTCCCAGGCGACCTATTACCCATCCTTTGCCGCATTCCAGATATTTTCGAACTGCTCACGGATCTGCTGATCGAATTATGAGGTGGAATTAAGCCAGTATTCTGCCTGCACCGGGGCGAACCAGACGTCGAGTAATGTTTGTCTGGTCATGGCTTATTGCCCCCTGAAATGTTTTATATATTTCACAATCAATCAAATCTGGTTTTATAGACAAATTAAACGTGATCTGCCTTCTATCACCTCAGCTTTGAAACTTTTTATTTTAAATCACCCCGAAGAAAATCAGCGAGCCAGGTTCCGAGTCGAGGCTGAACCAGATAACCATAAGACTCATGAGGATTACGCTTTTCGCTATTTTTATTACCTGAATGTGTAACCACTTCAAACGGATTATGTAAATTTACGTAGTCTATCGATCGATATTTAGGTGTTTTTGCCAGAATGCCTATTTTACGCATATCATTAAAAAATATTTTCTCAAAATCATTGTAATGAGAAACCACATCCCCCAGGCAGGCATAATTATGCCAACGTTCAATATTGCCGGGAAATTCACGCACCCCTTTGTTTTTATGGAAACGACTAAATAACAAGTCCCGCACGGTCGGCTCTCCGAGCGGTGAACCCATAGTGACAAACATTTGTACCTTTTTATGGCTGTATTTTTTATACTCCGGAAGACTACGGTGGGAAAACCGCCATAACACATCATAGGCCACAAAACTGCCCATACTGTGCGATAACAGTGCCACATCACAACCATCATCCCATGCGGAAGCTAACGCCACCTCCAATGGCTTTCGGATTTTATCCGCAATATACTGGTCTTCATCATATAAATATGTTTCGTGCAAAAAAGCTTTCATGACATCATCTTTAACCGTTAAAGCCCCGGCTAACAACTTGACGACATCTTGGCCTCGTTCTTTAAAAAAAGAACTCACCTTCTCACCAACACCAACATGAAATTCATTTTTTATTTTTTTCCGTTCATCAATAACCTTATCAACCTGATTTTTCAACTTTCGCACATACGCTTTGTCATCTTCAATATGATGTGGCGTGGCATTCGCCCAGTAAGTGGAAACAAAAATTTGCGGATTATCGTTTAGTTGATTTGCGATTAATTTGTTGTCAATATGAATATTCTCAATCAAACATTTAACCCATAGTCGATGAAGTTCGTCCTCAGGTGGCTTTGATGCCAGCCCGTGAATCATAATAATACGTTTTTTTGTTACATCCATACACAATCCTCCTTGCCCACTTTAAAATTTCAATCGAACCCGGCCTTATTTCTCCCCTGATCATTCCATAATAATGATCTACTACCTATCAATACGGCATATTGATCCTAACCAAGCATGGCATCGTCCATCACCATACTGGCAAAGGCATCAAAAAAAAAGAGAAATAATCGTTGAACTCTACCAGGTCATTATAAAACTGCATTAAATCCTCAGAAAGGCTTGAGGGTACGTCTAAAAATTCAATCAAATTGATGCTTTTATTTAAGGGCGCTTCTATAAATAGTGTTTTTTTCGTGAAAGCAAGGATTGTTCCATACATGGAGGTCAGAGCAGGCGGTTGGATAAAACATGGGGCCAGAATCCTGGAACCGCAGAGTCTATGCCATCACTACTGTCTTGTTAACAACCCAAAAAATCATGTATCTACCGGCTACTTAACGGCTTGAGGAGGTTAAAATGGGCAGGAGATATGAAAATTATTTATAAAACACACTTTACCGCAAAGATCGCAAAGAAGCGCAAAGAAAAAACAAATTCAGTAATTCATAAAAAATGAGCTTGAAGTCTTCGGATAAGCTCTAATTTTTCTCTAATATAAAACAAAATAACCTTGCGATCCTTTGTGCCCTTTGCGGTTTAGATCTTTAAAATGGATTAAATATTTAACGGGACAGCAGTGATCCAGTATGGACAAGTTAAACTGAAAAAAACCAGGATTCAGATACCTTGATCTGCCTCTAATAAGATTTAACGATTACAGGTTACGAATACGCTAATTTTCCTGAGTCCACTCATGGGTCGATTCAACACGACCGTCATCATTCACTGTTTCTAAACGCACATTAAACCCCCACAAGCGACCAAGGTGTTTGAGTACTTCATCGGCATCATCATTCAGCGGCCGCCGATTATACTGACTGTGGCGTAAAATCAAGGAGCGATCCCCACGCCGGTCAACATTATAAACCTGAATATTGGGTTCACGACTACCCAGATTGTATTGATCAGCCAGCACCTGCCGAATAGCACGATAGCCCTGTTCATCGTGAATGGCGGAGATCTCAAGTTTGTCCCGAGCATCATCATCCAATACGGCAAAGAACCTAAAGTCACGAATCAGTTTGGGTGAAAGGTACTGGGCAATAAAACTTTCGTCCTTAAAATTACGCATGGCGAAATCAAGCACCGACACCCAGTCACCACCGGCAATATCAGGGAACCAGTGTCGATCTTCATCCGTGGGGTGTTCGCAGATACGTCGGATGTCACTCATCATGGCAAAACCCAGGGCATAGGGGTTAATCCCCGAGTAATGCGGATGATTGTAAGGCAACTGGGCAATCACATTGGTATGCGATTGCATAAACTCAAGCATAAAGCCATCAGTAAGCAGACCTTCATCGTACATATGATTGAGGATGGTGTAGTGCCAAAAGGTCGCCCAACCCTCGTTCATCACCTGGGTTTGGCGTTGTGGATAGAAGTACTGCGCTATTTTACGCACAATACGAATAATCTCTCGCTGCCAGGGTTCGAGCAAAGGGGCATTTTTCTCAATAAAATACAGCAGATTTTCCTGTGGTTCCGAAGGGAAACGTTCTTCCTGCGGGTCTTGCTCAGCGGCATCTCTAGTTGGCACAGTACGCCACAGATCATTGACCTGTGATTGCAGATACACCTCCCGCTCTTCCTGGCGCTGTCGCTCCTGCTCGACCGAAAGTGTAGAGGGCCGCTTGTAACGATCCACCCCATAGTTCATCAGGCTGTGGCAAGAATCGAGCAACTGTTCCACTTGCTCAACACCATGACGCTCTTCGCATTTTGTGATGTAATTTTTAGCGAAGATCAAATAGTCAATAATAGCATCCGCACTGGTCCAGGTACGAAACATGTAATTGCCCTTAAAAAAGGAATTATGTCCGTACGCGGCATGGGCAAGCACCAGGGCCTGCATCATCATGGTGTTCTCTTCCATGAGATAGGCAATACAGGGATCAGAGTTAATCACAATCTCATAAGCCAGCCCCATATGGCCGCGCTTGTAACGCTGCTCCACTGCGGCAAATTGCTTACCGTAAGACCAATGATGATAACCCACTGGCATGCCAACTGAAGAATAGGCATCCATCATTTGCTCAGCACTAATAATTTCAATCTGCGTCGGATACGTATCAAGATGATAATGCTCAGCAACTCGAGCGATCTCTTGATCGTATCGCTGGATAAATTCGAAGTTCCAATCAGAACCTGTAGAGATAACTTTGCGTTTCATATCGACTGCTTCTGAAAGAGTTGCCGGAACACCGGGTAAATATCCGGCAAGTCATGGATTCGTTGCATAACAAAGTTACTAAAAATCTCATTAACGTGCTCATATTCTTGCCACAGGTTTTGCCCTTGCTCGGCCTCAATCTCAACATAGGCGTAATATTGCAGGCAAGGCATGATCTTATCCAGCAGCAAGTCTTTGCAGAGGAGTGAATCATTGTTCCAGTTGTCACCATCAGAGGCCTGTGCAGCATAGATGTTCCAATCAGATGTCGGATAGCGCTGTTTGATAATGCTATACATCATCTCCAGAGCACTGGACACCACTGTGCCGCCCGTCTCCCGCGCATAAAAAAAATCATTTTCATCCACTTCCATTGCCACAGTGTGATGCCGAATGAAGACCAGTTGGATACGCTCATAGTGGCGGGTGAGAAACAGATAGAGCAATATAAAAAAACGTTTGGCGATATCTTTGCGGTGTTCATTCATCGAACCAGACACATCCATAAGACAAAACATCACCGCCTGAGTACTGGGCATGGCTTGCTTAATATGATTTCGATAACGCAGATCGAAGGTATCAATAAAGGGGATGGCGTCGATGCGCTTCTTTAGCCGGACGATCTCCTCCTCCAGCGCAACAATCTCATCCTTATCCGGCGCGGGCGAGGCCCGCAAGGCCTCCAGGCTGGCCTCCACTTCTGCCAATTGTGTGCGATAGGGTGCACCGAGTGTAATACGCCGTGCCAGCGAACCGCGAAGAGATCGAACAACATCAATATTGGTGGGCACGCCAGTCGGGGTGTGACCCGCACGGATTATTTTATGCTCAGTTATTTTGGCCAACTGGGTCTTAATCAGGTCGGGCAGTGCCAGATCTTCGAAGAACACCTCCAGAAATTCCTCACGCGAGAGATTAAAAGAAAATTCATCCTCACCCTCACCCTGATCACTGGCCTGACTATCCTGGCCACCGGCCCCATCGGGTGGACGATCAAATTGATCACCCGTAATAAACTCTCTATTACCAGGCGTAACACCTTCACGACGCCCACCTGGACCATGACCAATGGCAGGCTCCTGAATATCTTTGGCTGGAATATTGATCTTCTCACCACGATCAATATCAGTAATTGAGCGTCCACTAATGACCTCGGTCACGGCCTTTTTGATCTGGCTCTTGTAACGTCGGATAAAGCGTTGGCGGTTGACCGCGCTCTTATTCTTGCCACTTAATCTTCTATCAATAATTTGCGTCATATCAAATCAGTCGCATGTCTCACAGCACACCTCTCAAACAGTATCTAAATCTGGTCACTCACGATCCTCCTGGCGATCCCTGCCAAACTCGACCAGTGAATGCCACATAGATTTAAGATGACTTTCTTACACGCAGATACCACTCAGACAAGAGGCGCACCTGTTTCTCTGTATAGCCCTTTTCCACCATACGATCGACAAAGTTCTGGTGCTTATTCTGATCATCAGCTGAGGACTTGGCGTTAAACGAGATCACCGGCAACAACTCTTCTGTGCTGGAGAACATCTTTTTCTCGATAACTTCCCGCAACTTCTCATAGCTGGTCCAAAGTGGATTATTACCATCATTGTGGGCACGCGCGCGTAATACAAAGTTAACAATCTCGTTACGGAAATCCTTCGGATTACTGATGCCTGCCGGTTTTTCGACCTTCTCCAGCTCATCATTAAGGGAACCACGATCGAGAATCTCACCTGTATCGGGATCACGAAACTCTTCATCCTGAATCCAGTAGTCAGCATAGGTGACATAGCGATCAAAAATGTTCTGACCATATTCAGAGTATGACTCAAGATAGGCCGTCTGAATTTCCTTACCAATAAATTCAGCATAACGCGGGGCCAGAAACTCTTTTAAATAGGCGATATATCGATCATGCACCTCCGGTGCAAATTGCTCCTGCTCGATCTGTTGCTCAAGCACATACAGTAGGTGAACCGAATTAGCGGCGACCTCAGTATGGTCATAATTGAAAACCCGCGACAAAATCTTGAAGGCAAAACGAGTGGAAAGCCCAGTCATGCCCTCATCAACACCGGCATAATCTTTGTATTCCTGATAGGACTTGGCCTTAGGATCCACATCTTTGAGGTTCTCACCGTCATAAACCCGCATCTTAGAAAAAACATTTGAGTTTTCCGGCTCCTTCAGGCGTGAAAGTATCGCAAACTGCGCCATCATCTCCAGGGTATCCGGCGCACAGGGAGCATGGGCCAGGGAACTGTGCTCAAGCAGTTTCTGGTAGATCTTCACTTCTTCAGAGACACGCAGACAATACGGCACCTTGACGATATAAATACGATCCAGGAAAGCCTCATTATTTCGATTATTTTTGAAAGATAACCACTCAGACTCATTGGAGTGAGCCAGAACGATACCCTCGAAAGGAATGGCCGATAACCCCTCGGTGCCCATGAAATTACTTTCCTGTGTCGCCGTCAAGAGAGGATGCAAAACCTTGATCGGTGCCTTAAACATCTCAACGAATTCGAGCATGCCCTGATTGGCGAGACACAGTCCCCCCGAATAAGAATAAGCATCGGGGTCGTCCTGTGAAAAATTCTCTAACTGACGAATATCAACCTTGCCAACTAGTGAAGAAATATCCTGGTTATTTTCATCACCCGGCTCAGTCTTGGCCACCGCAATCTGTTGCAGCACCGAGGGGCGCAATTTCACCACCCTGAACTGAGTGATATCACCATTATATTCATGCATTCGCTTAATCGCCCAGGGCGACATAATACCTTTCAAATACCGGCGCGGAATACCGTAGTCATCTTGCAGGATAGGGCCATCTTCAAGGGGGTTAAACAGGCCCAGGGGCAACTCATTCACTGGCGAGCCCTTGATCGCATAAAAAGGCACCTTCTCCATCAGGGATTTCAGCTTCTCAGCCAGGGAAGACTTGCCGCCACCAACAGGGCCAAGTAGATAAAGGATCTGTTTCCTTTCTTCCAGGCCCTGAGCGGCATGGCGGAAGTAGGAGACAATCTGCTCGATAGTCTCTTCCATACCATAGAAGTCTTTAAAGGCAGGATAAATTTTGATGACCTTGTTGGAAAACATCCGACTAAGCCGTGGATTATTACGTGTATCCAATAGCTCCGGTTCACCAATAGCCATCAGCATACGCTCAGCGGCACTGGCATAAGTGGTAGAGTCCTTTTTACAGATCTCCAGATATTCCTGGAGCGAAAACTCTTCCTCCTTGCCCTCATCGTAACGAGTTTGATATTTTAAAAACACACTCATGCTTCAGTCCTCTTGCAACAAATTGGTTCCAACTCAGAGCAATCCGCATGGTTCAGCCCTATATCCACTATCCATATTTTAAGACAGGTTAAGGGCATTTATAATGGATGCCTCCAGTCTTTAAATACGTGCAAGTCATATGCCATACACCTGGCTAATCCTATCGAGTCCGAGAGAAGCGCGTGGTTGCACCAAAACACAAAAATTTAAGCAAAACCGGCACCCTGTTTGACCTTCCAACTCTTACCGCCAGAGACAAAAACCTGCACCTATAATAATCATAGTCAAATCTACGGCACTTGATGGTGATACTCCGACATAAAATTGAACCACAATGGAAATATATTGCAGGTAAATGAGTATTGCCCGCAGGCACACGACACATATGTTTATGTAAAATCAGATTTCAGATGACTAAATCAGTGCTGGATAGCTAAAAAATAAAATATGGATACTATTAAGTGCAAAATGTAACAAGATACTTAACTCGATTCGTTGCGTGCGATGATAAACGAGGCCATAACCCAAACCCGCAACCGTTGCCAGAAGAACATACCAAACACCGCCCCCCGCATGGGCAAGGCCAAACAGAATGGCACATATCAACAACGCAAACATAGCGCCATACTTTAACTTACTGAACAGTAAAGAAAATTATCTTTGCAAAAAACCACGAAAGAAGGCCTCTTCAGCAACACAGGTAATAAATAAATTCGCCCACATCCAATAACCTATAAACTCAGGTAGCTTATTGTCAAAGCGGACATAACCCAATAAATAGGAAAGCGCCATAACAGAAATGAGTGAAATGAATGCCACAGGCAACATTTTTTTCAGCATGACAACGACTTCACGCATATCAGTCACAAGTGGGTGTAACCAATAAAGGATAAAAAGCCCGACCAAGGCCTTATCAAAATTAAAATGCAGTGTATACGGTATAGAATCCTTGCTGAGCTGCACATGGTCGACAATAACCGGGTTATTAAAGCCCGGAAAAACATGCATGCCAAACGCCAGACAAAACAAAATAATGACAAGACCGGACATTAATTTCATCATGCCGGTCAGGTGACCAAAATAACAACAAACCGCAGCAAATAGCAGGATGGATATCAAGGCAATAACATCAAGCTGACCACCATATAACGCGAGTAAAACCGCAACAATGAAAGCAACAGCCCAGGCATGTTTGATCGCACCCACATTTTTTCGATCAGAACGCCATAGCAAAACAATGGCCAGAGTCAGGAAAATAAAAGGGGGGTGCATATTATTTTATCGATGTAAGATAATTGTTCATTTATACAGACTACTGCGATTACCCGTCACTGGATTCAGTGGTTTGCCCACATTATTCTTGATAAGAATTTAACATCACATATAACACATTGATATTTAAATAATTCAGTACTTTGCCAACATACTGTTTTGAACTATAATTAGCGTTATGAATTCAAAAACTCTATCTAAATCACACCACTATCTACAAAATAAATCAAAAGCCAAAAAACTTTTGATTCGCAGTATCGCCAGTTCAACAGCAATCGAAACGGGCGAGTCCATAACTACAATTGAAGCTAAAATCAATCGCCCGCACTCTGCCGGAAAGCGTATAAAACTCGCCTAAAATAGCTGTCGTCAATTGTTCGAGCAAATACAGCTCAACGTCATCCATTTTCTCTGAACTAATAATTCCAAACTTATTCAGAAGTACCCGATCATCAGAACCTGGCTGGAACTGACCTTCTACATTATCTGAAATATCGTATCAATTTGTCACAAGTAATGACTGCTTATTTAGTCTTCTAAATTAGAATTTTAAAGGATGATATTAATAGCTATACATTAATATTATCCAATGATTCTACACAACGATACATGAGTGTACCACCACAACTTGCCAAGTTCCTTTGGGCATTTTTTCCCAGACACGCGTAAAACGAAAATTATTTTCCGATGACTCACCGGCAAAGCTGCCCAAAATTCGGGCCTGAACGGTGACAATTGCCGCATCATGCAGCGTTTTAATGTGCTGATCAGAGAGATCCATTTTCTCTATCTTTAACATACCAGATTGATGGGCACCGAGATCATCGTCTTTACCCATGAGATGACCAAGATGATTGGTGAAAACAAGATCCGGCGCAAGCAGTTCATCCAGCACCGACACGTTAGATTGCAACATAGCGTTCTTTAAGCGCTCTTCACATTCCTGAATTTTTGATTTGATGGATGAATTCATTGTTAATAATTCTTAGAGGATGGATATTCAAGTTTCACTGCCGTCACTACAAGCAAGCATGTCCCAACCAGCGGCACTTGAGCTGTCCACTATTACGCAGGCAATTGTTTTCTTCACAAATGGCCGCGCCTAATGTCCAGCTTGACTCAGCGGTTTCACGCGATTTTATTCCCATCACATGAAGGTATTTTTTGGAATAGATAGCCCGGAAGCAAGATGTTTCCATATTAAAACAACTACCGGCTTGTTTACAGCATGTATCAACATCGCTGTCTTTCATAAAAGAAAAGGCCCCGGTCAACACCCACTGAGTAGCATCAGAATGCTGTATCGGAATCGCCTTGTAGGTTCCTCGACTTTTTTTATCACCAATATTGTATGGGTCATAAATGCCTTGCCCAGTTTTGATTTGAATACTGCTGGCACACGCGTCCTCTGTCCACTGCGGATTGGCCTTGCCTACGGCATATTCACACGCAGGTTTGATGCCAAAGACTTTAGCCGCCTCATCTCCACCCAGGCCCAGGAAAGAGTAACTAAAAACCTTAAATGATTGATTTGCCAATATGATCGTCCTGGCGGTCTGGCACTTCTCACAAGGAAAGGTAATCTGTGATGATGCGCCGCCCATCTCGACTACGCCAAAATCACTACTCCCTCTGTTATCTCGTACAGACAACCAGGCATAAAGTCCCTCTTCAAACCCGGTCAGAGTTCGGGCATCAATAACAATCTTATCTCCCAATTGTTTAGAAAGTGCCTGTTTGAGTTTAAGCCAAAGCAATTTACTTCTATTCGGGTTTTGCTGTTCTGCGAGACGCATACCGGCCGTTGCGTAAACATTTGCGGTTGTAATATGACACTTTGCAGACCAATCAAAGGCCATCCATTCTGGTCGTCCTTTGTCATTGCTCGGGCCATTGCTCTTAATATTCTTTAATGCCTCAACCACATCATTTATGACGGCATCAGCATCCGTCCATGTCTTACCTCTAATTTCTCGAACCGGATCGGCCAAAGCACTGACCTTTGGCCCTTCATGTTGCAACCATTTTGCATTCTGCTTTTCATAAATATAGAGGCGTGTGCCACTACTGCCCCCATCATAGACAATTCGACATGGTGCTTTGTCGCTGGAGGCGTAACCGACAGGAATGAGGCCAAAAATCAACAAGGAAACAAAAAAATATTTTACATATTTTCTATTTCGTAAAATCATGTCCCTGCCCAATAATCTCATGGATAAAATAATCTCGTGATGGTTTTCAGAATTTATCGAGGTTAGATCTCGTATAGTGTAGGCAACTTTAAGCACACATTAATTTACAGATAAATCCAACTTCGTCCTAACGGGTTCATATCAAATTGCAATTCAAACCCAGCATTATGGATATCGGCCAGCAGAATTGATTTAAGGGCGCGTCTAAAAATTCAATTAAGCAGATGATGGCAAGGCAGAAACAAGCAAAAAAGCGCAGTTTTGTACAGGAATGTACTTATTTCGCGAAGCCCATGGGGCGGGAGCGAATAATTTTCATGTAAATGAGCATTTTGAGCTTGTTTTAACGCAGCCAGCGCTACTTCAGTGGACTTTTAGACGTGCCCTTAACCAAGAAAGGCCTCATCCGAGGCTAGCCAAATTTCTTCATCCGGCGTGTTGGGCCGTCCCAAAATGGCATTGCGGTGGGGGAAACGCCCAAAGCGGTGAACGATGTCACGATGATGCCGAGCAAATTTAAGACCCTCATTCAATTTGGCAGCATCATACAGGGCAATGGAATGATCCTGATCCGCCATGTTTTCACTATGCATAAAGGGCATATATAAAAATGCTTTGCCTTTATCGGCTAACAAGGTGTCAAAGCCACGCTCAATGGCCCGACCCGCCACCTCTCGAGCCTGTGCCTCCGTACTAAAACTCTCCGGCAAACCGCGATACATATTAAGCGGCAACTGATCCAGCAGAATCACCAGAGCCAAGGCCCCATCCGCAGACTGTTCCCAATCGGATGGTTGCCCCTCCTTTGCCGCAGACCAGATCTTTTCAAACTGATCACGGATCTGCTGATCAAATTGCGGAGTGGAATCAAACCAACATTTTTCATGCGCCGGAGAAAACCAGAAGTCGAGTAATATTTGTGGGGTCATAAGTTTATGTGCTTCCTAAAAAAGACTTCGTCAAACACCAACGTAAATAAAAAACATAAATGCTTGTTATTGATAATTTAAATTTTATTACATATGGACAGCAAGTCTACCAACACCTTTTCCCCCTAAAGGCATTCGTTTAAATCTTGGACTTCTTATGCGCTCTTTCCTTTTACTGTCAGTCCCAATTTCCATCCACTTACCCAAGATAGTCTCTTCAGACATACCATGACCTTGATGGTCAGTTACAACAATTTTCGGATTGGTTGAGCCAAGATCGAGCATCACCTCAACTTTAGTAGCATCTGCATCATAAGCATTTTTAACCAGCTCAAATATTGCTAAACGGTCATCACCTATGAGCTCATCACCTAATAATTTTAATAAATGCGCTCTAGCTTTAAACGCACTTGTTATTTCCATCATTGCAGCCATAATTTATATTTATCCATGTCTTTGATTAAAGATGCTAGGCCTTTGTATACCACAGTCTATTATTTTAAGAATATAGATTCAATAATCAAGCGGCCAGATCCTGAAAATTTCCCACGATTTCAGCCTGAAAAATCATATTACCCCATTATTCTCCCAATCTCATGTACCTCAAGATTGGGAGGAAGAATGAACCCCAACAGAAAAATTCACAGGACTAACCAAACAAAAAAATTTGTAAATGCACTATCAAAATGGTACCAAGTAAAGAGGATAAAGATCTTAAAAAATGTGGAGTTCGTGTTTAAGGTGTTGAGGTTAGCTCACTCCCCCCAATCTACCGCGCTTCAAAACCCTTACCTGCCGACATTTTCGTAACCATCACCATCTTCGACCCTTTCCCAAACGCACCAATAACCCGCCAATCTATCCTTATCAATGCATCTTCAATTTTGTCTCCGTTAAAATCCCCTGTCGCAACAACCTGATATAGCAAGCTATCAGTTTCGGTCTCTACCTCTATCGCGCCATTCCTGCCCGACTTCATAATAAATTTTTTGTGATAGTTCTTGAGTTTTTTCCCCCACCTGGTTTTTCTATCGTATTCGCTCACGAACGGATAGGCCGT
Organism: Gammaproteobacteria bacterium; assembly: GCA_022712915.1. Classification (GTDB taxonomy): domain Bacteria; phylum Pseudomonadota; class Gammaproteobacteria; order UBA6429; family Thiohalophilaceae; genus JAHEDB01. The sequence continues at coordinate 20,300 of JAFLJQ010000126.1, forward strand.
GGCGGGGAGGTTGCTTACATCTTTTTTAACCAGAATTTCCTGAAGATAAGATTTCGTTGATGGGTCTGCAAGGATGTATTTTTTCAATGCCTGACAATTTACTCTCAACATCGTCAATAAATGATATTCACTCATCAATATGTCGCCATCTTTTACTTTATCTACCTGAGTGCAGCTTGAAAAATGTACGTTTTTGTTGTCCTTCGATGTCAGGTCATAATCCAGTTTGACACTTTCATAACCTGTGATTTTTTGAGTCTCAAAACCGGTAAAGAAATCAGGGAAGAATTGGGGCTTAATATCTTCAGCCATGCTATTTGAGCAAGTAGCCATTATAATGAACGGGAATAAAAATTTAACCAGCCTCATCATTTCACCACTTTTGGTTTAACAGCCACTGCCAACAACTTATTTCTGACGTAAGTATTTCGCAGAGGGTCCAGTTGTGGACGATTGCATTCAGTTGAGGCTTTCTTCCAGTCACCTGCTTTCAGTGCTTTATCAAAATTGGGGAATTTTGTTACAACTTGTTTTGCCCCCAGATTAAAGATCATATCAAACAATGCAAGTTGAATATCTTTATCCAACTTATCAAAATCATAAGGATAGCCATTTGATTTTTTGTAGATTGTGGTCAGTTCTTTGTAAAATGAATCAACATGCTTGTTCAGTAGTGCCGTACTATCAGCGTCCTTCATTATTAGCATTGTATGCTTTGCATACCATTCTGCCTTGTAACCTATTTTTTGCTTTGCAATAGTGTCGTATTCTTTTTGCTTGTCTTGTACCGTTGCCAATGGCCCCGGTAAATTGTTGGCAACCTTGCACATGGTAATTGAAGTGACCGATTGTTTATTTGGAATTAGGTGCCCAATACCAACTGTCACCTTACCTACTGAATCCAGATAGAAGTGATTAATTCTCTTTTCATATTTAATGATATTCTTAACTACCTCAGTCCTGACGGTTTGATCTAAAGCCACCTTGCTACTCCCTATTGTCTGTCAATACTACAAATCCAAACTCATGCACGGAAAGTAGCAGCATAACGCCAATATTCTCGTTAAAACAAGGCGTTCGGGGCATTTTAAACCCTATAATTATGGGTGATATTAGTAAGATCAGTGGGCTCAGACTAGATTAATTTTCCGACAGATCAATCGAGTCTGCGCAAATACTAAACCTGACACCCATCTTAAAAAACCCAGAGACACTTAAAACAATCAATAAGTTAACTTATTTTCTTAGGTTGAGCATCCAAGTTATTTAGGTGCATGTTGCTTTTCTTAACGATCACCGTAAAGCACCGTTTTACATGGCATTTCTACCCATACAGCCCTCCGGTACAGATCCGGACGTGCGCGACTAACGCATCCGGCTCCTACGTCAGGTCAGACGCTTAATCGCTGGTTTGGATAGGGATGTGTGATTTTATTAAGTGGGATCCATATGCTGATGATGATCTGCATTTTCTTCCACGTGAACTTGCCTGCCTTTTGACGTCTTCGCCTTAAAGCCTTCAACCAACTTTTGCATATTTCCGTTCTAAAAGCCGCTATCGCTTTTCCGTTTCCCGGTACGCCATAGTAATTCATGGCTCCCGTGATGATCGATTTTAGCCTTTGTCCCTGTTCTGTAATGCTTCGGTGGCAGTTCTTCATTAACCACTGACGGATTGCTTTTAATTTAGCACGTTGTCGTTTTGCTATTGTCTGCCTTCTGATGGTGAATTTTCCATCGCTCCAGCGGTGACTACAGATATGCGTGAATCCCAGAAAATCAAATGTCTCTGGTTTTCCTTGTTGCTTCTTCTGGTCGTTGTCGCAAGCAAATCGCCCGAACTCGATGAGTTTGGTTTTCTCTGGGTGTAACGTTAAGTTAAATCGTGCTAAACGCTGCTCCACTGCTTCTTTAAAGTGCTTTCCGTCTTCCTCATATTGGAAGCAGGTTATAATGTCATCCGCATAGCGGATGATGTAGATCTCTCCCCTTGCATGGCGGTTGCGCCATTGATTTGCCCATTGGTCAAATGCGTAGTGCCGGTAACTATTTGCCAGTAACGGTGAGAGAACCCCGCCCTGGGGGATACCCGTTTCGCTTCTGCTCCATTGGTCTTTATCAATGATGCCTGCTCGCAAGTTTTGCTCTATCAACTTGATGTCTGCATCCAGTAGATAACTGACTTTCTTTTGAGTGATGGCCACATAACGTGCGTCTAGCGCATTATGTTGGCTTTTCCCTGGGCCGAAGCCGTGGCTAAATCCCAGAAAGTCCACTTCATAGATGTTCTCTAAGACCCAGACCATCGCTTGTTGTAGTCTTTTATCTTCTACACAGGTAATGCCCAGTGGGCGTTGACTACCATCGGGTTTGTCGATCCATTTTCGTCACACGGCTTTTGCTTTATAACGTCCTTCATGGACGTTTTTATGCACGTTGCTGATGTTGGTTTCCAACGTGTTGCCGTAGCTTGCCCACGTTTCTCCATCGACTCCAGCAGCGGCTTTCTGCTTCAGGCTTCGGTATGCCTGATGCAGTAAGGGTTGGCTGATATGATGGCGCAGGTTGACGAACTTGAGTCCCTTATCCTTTCGTGCGATAGCACGTATTCGCGCTAGCGACGCCTCTGATTCTGTACATTGCTGTGTGCTTGCCTCAGGTCGAATAGGCGAATTTCCTTCCGTCGAGATCCTTCGCGCCACATGCTCCACGGCTTTTTGTTGCTCGGCTTTGTTCGCTTGCTTCTTCACGACTATGATCTCGTCTGACTTCCTCAAGGCTTTATGCCGGGGGGGATTTGTTATTCACTTTTCCCCGGCTTTGCTGTTACCGCTGCCTTAAAGATCTACCAAGTTCCGACTCTAGACATTAATACATGCATCAGATCTACTGACGCCGACAGACCCGCAGCACACTCGTGATTAATGTGTGCATACCGTAGGGCTTTCCCTTTCACCCAACAACGTCAGCATCTGTGATGTTGTTTTCAGAGCGCTATACTGAGCCTGTATCTTCCCCTGTCAACGCTTAACCCTCTCCCTTACGGGGAACGGCCCATGACTCGGGGTCGCAGCGGGTCACTACTCCTTACTGCGTAAGAGACTTTCACTCTCAATCTAGCGACAGCTTCGCTTGGCGCACTGGGTGTCTTATTTACTTTTTATAAAGACCATCGTGATCAACAACACAAAACCATGGTGTTGGAACGGAAGCGTTTTATTGAACATGTATTGTGGCATGCCCCTGAAACGAACCAACATACCGTCAGGCAATATGGCCTCTATGCCTATCAGGCTCGGTTAAAACGTAACCAATGTCGCTCTATATTGGGCCAATTGCCTGAGCAAGATGCCGGGGTATCACTAAACTGGCGGAATTATTTGACCTCCATTGGCCAAAAAGCCAAAGATATCTGTTCAAAGTCTGGTAAACCTTTGTTACGATTTTCTTTAATTCGTTCGCTGAGACAGCCCAATGAAAATTCCATATAGTAAGCATTCATGGGTCAGTTTTGTCAATACTAAGCCGGACACCCACAGGGCAAGAGCATATTAATTCCCTGGACAAATCAATTCAGATCGTAACGTATCATCCATAATCGCAATCTTACGCTTTCGCCTCATACTGGCCTTACTGGTAGTATTTTGTTTAAGCAAATTAAGGGTTAAGCGACGCA
>JAFLJQ010000198.1 GCA_022712915.1 Gammaproteobacteria bacterium
GCTTGGAATACGGGGTGGTTATTTTGGTGTAGTCAGGCGATTTGTTTTGAGGTGGTTGAATAAATTGGTTGTCGTGGGCAAATATAGTCACTCCGGGCTGGCCAGGCAATATTAGGGGGCTGGCTTTATGAGGAAGCTCTACTTAACAGGATAGTAGTGAGCGAATACATTACACCAAGTCGCCAAGAAAAATATAAATTGTTGTCATATTTTCGGCGTGAACCTTAAGCATTCTATTTTGCAAATATTTGAATGTTTTTAATTTGGAGTCTTGGTTGTGATCATTATTTTAGGTTTTCTGTGTGCTTTTGAGGCTTCGTGGTAAAAAAACTCAATCAGGCACGGCCCTGGCCACACTCCATACTTCTATCTCGTCCACACCGTTTTTATGTAATAGGCTGGCCAGTTCGGTGATGGTATGGCCGGTGGTGATGACGTCATCGACAATGGCAATATGTTTGTATTCGCATGTACCCGTCAGGCCAAAGGCATCTTTGACATTTTGCTTGCGTGTTTTGGCGGTGAGTCCGGTTTGTGGCAGGGTGTAACGTGTGCGTTGGCAAAGTTTATAATCAACCGGGATATTGAGTGTTTTGCCCAGTAGTCGGGCGATCTCCAGTGACTGGTTATAACCCCGTTCGCGCAGGCGGCGAGGGTGAAGTGGCACTGGTATAATGGCCTCGGGTTTATGTTGATCGTTTATGATGTGTTTTGCGAGTAGATAGGCAAAAACCCGCGCCATTACTAGCCGGTGATTGAACTTGAATTGGGTAATGAGTTGAATCAGGGGCGGTTGGTAGTAATAGGGACTGATGGTGCGCTGGTAAGGGCGAGGTGTTTGCAGGCATTGTCCACAACGTGCCTGCTCATTCTCTGTCAGGGGCAAGCCACAACATTGGCAGGCTGGTGAGATGCGAGGTAGATCGGTCTCGCAGTGCGGGCAGAGATCGACGCCGTTGTGTCCGGGGGCACCGCATAGAACACAACTGGCTGGAAAGAGCCAGAATTGTATGTTATTTATACAGCTGTTAACTAATTTCATTTTTCTGGTTGACAGTTGCGCCTGTCTCATTATCATTCCGTGATCTTAAGGAGCTTACCTGAAAAATATGACCGAATCTTCGAAGAAAACCCTCACGGCTAAAAGTAGCCGAAATATGGCTGCCCTGTTTAATTACGGCAATGTTATCGCTATGTTGCCCGGCCTGATTGTGGTGCCCTCCCTGCTGCTGGGTACTGTGGAGCACATGAGCATGATTTTCATGATGATAGCGACCATTGTGCCGATGATCCTCTGGTTTGCTGTGTCCATTATGGTTTATATCATTGCACGTCATCACCCCAATGAGCGCGTGGGTCATTACACTCAGCAGGCTGCCTACCGTTACTACGGTGTGATAGGCATGGTTGTGGTAGCGGGAACCTTTTATGGCACCAATGTCGATTATTGGTTGGTGACCTGGGTGGTGTTTGCCCTGATCCTGGTGCCCTGGTCGCTGCTGGATGTGATGCGAATTTTTAAAGAACAGTGGCAAGACACCCTTGTGGAGGAAGCAGCACTATGAATGCTCGCCTGGAAACTATTGCAGCCGATGAATTGCGTTACGACTGGACAGCCGAGGCGATCAGCGCGCTGTTTGACTTGCCATTTATGGAACTGATGTATCAGGCTCAGCAGGTACATCGGCAACACTTTGATCCTAATAAGGTGCAGGTCAGTTCTTTGCTGAGTATCAAGACCGGCAAGTGCCCGGAAGACTGTGCCTATTGCCCGCAGAGTGTACGCCATGATGCGGAGCTGACGGTTGATCCGCTCATGCCTCTGGATGACGTTTTGCTTGCAGCGAAAAAGGCCAAGTCACAAGGTTCGAGCCGTTTTTGTATGGGCGCGGCCTGGCGTAGTCCTAAGGATAAAGATCTCGATGCCGTAACGGATATGATTAAAGGTGTTAATGCTCTGGGTATGGAAACCTGCATGACACTGGGTATGTTGAGTCAGAAGCAAACCCAGCGTCTGAAAGAAGCCGGACTGGATTATTACAACCACAACCTCGATACCTCACCGGATTTTTATGGTGAGATCATTACTACCCGTACCTATCAGGATCGTCTGGATACCCTGGCCCATGTGCGTGACGCTGGTATCAATGTTTGTTGCGGTGGCATCATTGGCATGGGTGAGAGCCGTAGTGATCGGGTGGGTCTGTTGCAGCAATTGGCCAATCAACCACAACACCCGGAAAGTGTGCCGATCAATATGTTGGTGCGGGTCGAAGGCACACCGCTTGCGAGTGCGGCTGAGCTGGATCAACTTGAGTTTGTTCGTACCCTTGCCGTGGCACGCATCATGATGCCTCGCTCCTATGTTCGTTTGTCGGCGGGCCGTGAGTCTATGAGTGATGAAACACAGGCATTGTGTTTTTTGGCGGGTGCCAACTCTGTTTTTTATGGTGAAAAATTGCTGACCACGCCCAACCCCTCTATGGATCATGACATGCTGCTGTTTGAAAAACTGGGTATGCAGGTGATGCAATAAAACAGGATGGTGGACTATGCCAGCCTGTCAGAAGATCTAAGTCAGCAAAAGGAGGCCTATCTCTACCGTCGTCGGCAGTTAATGCAGTCACCGCAGGGTGCGGTGGTGAAAGTGGATGGCCGGGAATGTTACAATTTTTGCAGTAATGATTATCTCGGCCTCGCCAATCACCCACGCCTGATCGATGCCTTTAAAACGGCAGCAAATGAATACGGCGTTGGCAGTGGGGCCGCGCATTTGATCACCGGTCACAGTGAACACCATCATCGTCTTGAAGAAGAACTGGCCGAGTTTACCCAGCGTCCGCGTGCCTTGTTGTTCTCTACCGGTTACATGGCCAATCTGGGTGTCGTGAGTGCCCTGGCCGGGCAGGGTGATGCGGTGTTTGAAGATCGACTCAACCATGCCTCCCTGTTAGATGCGGGTTTATTGTCCCGTGCGCGCCTGCAACGCTATGCCCATCTAGATAGCGCTGATCTACATGACAAACTATCTCAAAGCAAAGCAAAACTAAAGCTCGCCGTGAGCGATGGTATTTTTAGTATGGACGGTGATATGGCCGATGCCGGGGCGCTTGCCAATGTGGCGAATGCACACAATGCCTGGTTGATGATTGATGATGCTCATGGTCTGGGTGTGTTGGGTCAACATGGCGGCGGCACGTTGGAGGAATATCATCTGGGGGTGAATGATGTGCCGATCCTTATGGGAACCTTTGGTAAGGCCTTTGGTACCTTCGGTGCCTTTGTGGCCGGTGAAGACATTCTGATTGAAAGCCTGATCCAGAAGGCACGTAGTTATATCTATACCACGGCGCTGCCACCGGCCGTGGTCGCGGCCACGCGTGCGTCGTTGCAATTGATCCAGACAGAAGGCTGGCGGCGTGAACATTTGCAAGATTTGATCAAGCAGTTTCGCCAGGGTGCGGAACAATTAGGCCTGTCATTGATGGCCTCGAACTCGGCCATTCAGCCATTGATGATCGGCAGTAGTGATCAGGCCGTGGCCCTGAGTGAGAAAATGAAGGCCGCCGGTTTTTTGATTAGTGCGATCCGTCCGCCGACGGTGCCACAGGATACCGCACGATTACGGATTACCCTCTCGGCAAGCCATCAGCCAGAACATATTGAGCAGCTTTTGTCGGCCCTCGATAAGGCCGTGAATGCATGAGCCGGGTTAACATCGCCACAACTGAACAATTACTCCACGTTGAGTCCTGTGGTGAAGGCATTGATGTGGTGTTGTTGCATGGCTGGGGAATGCACGGTGGTTATTGGCAAGGCATGGTCGATGAATTAAAACATCGCTATCGATTGCATTGCATTGATCTGCCGGGTCATGGCATGAGCAGTTATAAGGGAGAAAATACCTTAGAGGATTTTGTTCATCGGATCAGGCAGACGATAGCGCATATTACCGACCGACCTTTTTATTTGATTGGCTGGTCACTTGGCGGCCTGCTTAGTCAGGCCCTGGCCCTGTCTGCAAGTGATCAAATCAAAAGATTGATCTTGATCGCCAGCTCGCCCTGTTTTGTGCAAAGGGATGGGTGGCAGACTGGCATGGCTGAAGCCGTGTTGAACGGGTTTGCCGATGATTTATTGCAGGATTACAAGCTGACTCTGAAGCGTTTTCTGGCCTTGCAGGTACGTGGCAGTGAAAAAGTGCAGTTGGGTCTGCGTGAACTTAAGGCACAACTATTCAGTCGAGGTGAACCTGATTCACAGGCATTGAGTACAGGCTTGTCACTTTTACAGCAGGTTGATCTACGTGATGCTATATTTGCAATCGATATGCCGGTGATGTTGATCGGGGGAGAATACGATACCCTCGTGCCGCAGACAGCCTTACCTGAAATGGCCGCCCTGTTACCTCAAGCGACGGTACATATTATCAAGGGTGGCAGCCACGCCCCTTTTTTGTCACACCCCCATGAGTTAACACCTTTAATACAGGTATTTTTTGAAGATGAGTGAACAGGCTTTTTTGATAGACAAACAAAAGGCACGTCTCGCCTTTGAAAATTCAGCCATGAGTTATGATGAGGCCGCTGTTTTACAACGTGAGATCGGTAGCCGTATGCTGGATCGATTTGATTACATCAATCATCAGCCAAAGACGATCCTTGATGTTGGGGCCGGCACTGGTTTTTGTAGCCACCATCTGGCCGAGCGTTATGATAAGGCGGAGATCTATGTGCTGGATTTTGCCTTTAACATGTTACTTCAGGCCCGCTCAGGTGCAAGTTGGTGGCAGCGCGTTCGACATCGTTTTAATTTTATCAGTGGTGATGCGGAGCAATTGCCCCTGGCCGATGGCAGTGTCGATATGCTGGTCTCCAGTCTGGCCATTCAGTGGTGTAATGATCTTGATCGGGTCTTTGCGGAATTCCGCCGTGTCCTGGCACCAGGTGGGATGTTGATGTTTACCACCTTTGGTCCTGATACCCTGAAAGAGTTACGTGCCAGTTGGGCGGCGGTGGATGGGGTGAGTCATGTTAATCAATTTTTTGATATGCACGATATCGGTGATGCCCTTATCCGCCATGGCTTTGCTGAACCGGTGATGGACACCGAATATATAACCATGACCTATCGTGATGCCATGATGCTGATGAAAGAATTGAAACAGATCGGTGCGCATAATGTCACGCAGGGTCGTAGTCGACACCTGACCTCCAGGACGCAGCTCAAGCAAATGTTGGCGGCCTATGAGCAATTTCGTCAGGATGGCGTGTTACCGGCAAGTTATGAAGTTGTTTATGGTCATGCCTGGGCATCTGTCGTGAAACAGTCGGTGATACCGGTCACTCAATTTCAGCCTGCATCCATATAAGCAGGGTAAGCAGGGCTCGTGACATGATCATAAATCGATACTGCATACGCGGGTGTTGAAAAACTAACAATGAAGAATAATATGAAAGGTATTTTTGTTACAGGTACAGATACGGGGATCGGCAAAACATGGTTTACGCTGGCGTGCATTGAGGCCATGCAACAAGCCGGTATAAAAACCGTTGCCATGAAACCGGTTGCCAGTGGCGCAGAACTTGTCGATGGACAGTTGCGCAATGATGATGCCCTGTTGATACAGCAAGCTTTAAATCACGATGTCGAGTATGCCTTGATTAATCCTTATGTCTTTGCTGAACCTGTCGCTCCACAGATTGCCGCAGCACAGGCTGGGGTCGAGATCGACTTGCAACAAATTCAGCAATGTTATGAAGAGTTAAGCAAAGCGGCCGAATTTATTGTTGTTGAAGCTGTGGGTGGCTGGTTGGCCCCTATATCTGAGCAATTGAGTGTTGCCGATATGGCCCGTGGTCTGAATTTGCCTGTGGTGATGGTTGTTGGAATTCGTCTGGGCTGTCTGAATCATGCCTTGTTAACCGCACAGGCCATTGAGCAGTCGGGCTTGAAGCTAGGGGCCTGGGTAGCGAATTGCATTGATCCGACATTGATCTCAGTCGATGAACAAATTGATTATCTGAGCAGCAAGCTTGGCAGGGCACCGTTGGTCAGGCTTGGCTGGCAGCAGAATAAGCCCCTTAGCCACGTTGAGTTGATCAACATGGCTGGCTGAGCTTTATTTCAACACCTAATATATGCCGCTTGGGCATAAATCCAGGGCTTGTTCATGGCCGTGAGCTATGTATAAAATGGTTAATCTTCGGGCACTTTCACGAGATCCCCAGTCTGGAGTCGTGTATCATGACAGTACAATAAATAGGGAATACTAAGGATGCAAAGGGTTTTCATTACGTGTCTGCTACTCTTAACGGCGTGTTCATCCACCATGGATACGGAACAAAACGGGCTATCGTTTGCCTTACCGCTATCCCCTCATGCCCCGCAAGCTAACGATGTGCTCTTTGCTAAACTGCAAAAGCGGGATGGAAGTTGGCATCTGATATCGATTGCCAGTACACGCATGCCGGTGGATTTGTTTAATAGTGAAGAGCGAGTTTATATTCAGGCTGACAAGCAACGGGTTATGCCGGATTATGAGCATCACCAATATTATGATGATGAAACAAGGCTTTTTGATTGTGGTAAGGAAGTCTTATATAAAAAACACACCACTTATAATCCTTGTGCCAGTCTGTTCAGCCGTAATACAAAATTTTCTGAGAATTGGTTTAGCTGGAAAAAACAACTGGATACTGAGGAAATCAGCAAGGCTGTTAAACAGACAGATTTATTAATCCGTGCCAGACAGGAAATGGCCCTGGTTATTCAGGAACGCCAACGTTGCTTGGCATTACGCCAACAGGTTGAGAAGATTATCGCTCAACAAAAGGTGAGTCTGCGGGTGATCGATCAAACAGAGTTGTACCAACGTGGTCATGAGTTGGTCTCTTATGATTTGAGTGTTGATTCAGAAATTCCGACTGAAGGTTGTGAGCAGGATTTAGCCAATGTGAAACTCAGGTATAATCTAGGGCTTCATCAGAATTTTAATCTGGTGCTTGAGTTGCGAGGCAAAAGCGATAGGGACAAGCTTGAGAATAACATATTGAGTTTGAAACGTTTGGTTGCTGAGGCTGATAATAAAATTATTCCGACCTTGTATATCACAGGGAAAAAAGTTCAGCATTACAATCTTTATAAGACCTGGTCCAATACGGATTTGACTATTGATTGGCGTACGCTTGATATTAGTGATACTGATTTACGTCAGTTGTTTGATGTCCATAATCTGGGGCAGTCCACCATTGAGATACAGCGGATTACTTTTTATATAAACAATCATGCCATCACTCAACGTGACATTTTTAAGTTGTTACCGCTGTCGGGTAAAAAAGGACTTGAACATGCGAGTCGTTATTTTATGTTGGAGGAAGACGTCCGGAAAAGTATCGATGATATTAAGACCGTTGATAAAAAGTCAGAGCAGGCAGAGTTTGGCATAAAAGTTACTTACACTATTAATGGTGAGAATAAAACATTATTCAAGAAAGACATGGTTTTATTAAGCAGTATTTTATAATTATTGTCACGGCAACCATTAGTCAGTTACATTGTGATAACAATGTCACAAATAGATCGCAAGTTTAATTGCAAATAACCATCCTCGTTTTATTCTCATTTTCATGAAGCATTACAAAAACAAGTATTAAGTGTGGGGTAACACTGAATATTAAAGCCTATTTTTAGGCTTGTTTGTTATGTGTTCGGCCAAAATATTTTATCGCCCTTGTATTTGTGCTTGGGCTCAATAGTCTTGTTTATCTACTACTATTATCTTTTACAATTTAAATCCTTTGTAAGTAGCATTACGATGACTGCTAGATTTATTGACCTTTTCAAAATACAAATCCTAACTGGAGAGGTAGAGGTATGCCCGTAAGTAAAATAACGAAAAAGCTTGCTAACTTTATCTGTATTTCCATGGCAGTGGTGCCGAGTCTGGTATTTGCGGATTATAAGTTGAATATGACGCAAAGTGTTACGGCAGTTGGAAATGATATTTATAACCTGCATATGCTGGTGTTGTGGATTGTGACCGTTGTGGGCGTTATTGTTTTTGGGGTGATTATTTATTCCTTGATCAATCACCGTAAATCTAAAGGTGTGATGCCAGCAAGTTTTGATGAAAGCTCCACTGTTGAATTTATCTGGACCATTATTCCTTTTATTATTCTGGTTGGCCTTGCCGTTCCGGCAACCAAGACATTGTTAAAGATTGAAGATACGTCTAATCCGGATTTGACTATCAAGGCGACAGGCTGGCAGTGGAAATGGGAATATGAATACCTCGACAATGGGGTGCGTTTTTTCAGTAATATCGATAAAACGAGTAATGATGCGCGCCAGCGAAATTCAGGTACTGACCCGTATAGTGTGAAAAATTATTTGCTAAATGTGGACAATCCCGTTGTTGTTCCTGTTAACAAAAAAATTCGTATTCTGACGACATCCAATGATGTTATTCATTCCTGGTGGGTGCCGGATTTGGCAATTAAGCGTGATGCTATACCGGGTTACATCAATGAAAGTTGGTTCAAGGCTGAGAAGATCGGTGTTTACCGAGGCCAATGTGCTGAGTTGTGTGGTCAGGATCATGGTTTCATGCCTATCGTGGTGCACGTTGTTGCCGAAAATGATTATAACGAGTGGGTCGTCAAGCAGAAGAAGCTTGCTGCCACATCGGCGGCCAGTGCCAACAAGATCTGGAGTCAGGCTGAGCTGATGAAGCGTGGTCAGGAAGTCTATAGTGCTTCGTGTGCTGCTTGTCACCAGGCCAATGGTCAAGGTATTTCTGGCGTCTTCCCTGCGATTGCGGGTAGCAAGATTGTCACAGGTACACTTGATGGGCATATCAAGATTGTTGCTAAAGGCAAGCCGGGTACTGCAATGCAGGCCTTTGGTACGCAGTTGAGTGTCGGTGATATTGCAGCGGTTGTGACCTTTGAACGCAATGCCTTTGGTAATGACACTGGCGATGTTGTTCAACCGTCACAGATTTCACGCCAGGCCAGTGGAGGATTAAACCATGAGTGAACATCACGCTAAACCGACCGGCATCACACGTTGGTTATTTACCACGAACCACAAAGATATCGGTACCCTGTATTTGTGGTTTGCCTTCATTATGTTCTTTATCGGTGGGGGTATGGCCATGGTGATTCGTGCCGAGTTGCTGCAACCCGGCATGCAGGTAGTTGACCCACTGTTTTTTAACACCATGACCACGATGCACGGCCTTATCATGGTATTCGGTGCTGTGATGCCTGCCATGGTGGGCTTTGCTAACTGGATGATACCGATGATGATTGGTGCACCAGATATGGCCCTGCCACGTATGAACAACTGGAGTTTCTGGATTCTGCCTTTTGCAGGCACGATGCTGATTTCTACCCTGTTTATGGAAGGCGGCGGGCCGGCCTTTGGCTGGACGTTCTATGCACCCCTGTCTACCACCTTTGCACCGCAAAGCACGGACTTTTTTATCTTTGCTGTGCATCTGTTGGGTTTCTCCTCGATTATGGGTGCGATTAACATTATTGCGACGATTCTGAATATGCGTGCCCCTGGCATGACGTTGATGAAAATGCCGCTGTTTGTTTGGACCTGGCTCATTACGGCCTTTCTGCTGATTGCGGTGATGCCAGTGCTGGCTGGAGCCGTCACCATGATGTTGACCGATCGTAACTTTGGAACCAGCTTCTTTGATGCGGCTGGTGGTGGAGACCCTGTTTTGTTTCAGCATGTGTTCTGGTTCTTTGGACACCCTGAGGTATACATCATGATCCTGCCTGCTTTTGGGATTGTCTCGCATATTATTCCGACCTTTGCACGCAAGAAATTGTTTGGCTATGCCTCGATGGTTTATGCGGTTGCGGCGATCGCATTTCTGTCATTCATTGTCTGGGCGCACCATATGTTTACCGTGGGTATGCCGGTGGCAGGCGAACTTTATTTTACGTACGCCACGATCATGATTGCTGTTCCCACGGCGGTGAAGGTCTTTAACTGGACCGCCACCATGTGGCGGGGATCGATGACCTTCGAAACGCCTATGTTGTGGGCAGTGGCTTTTGTGTTCCTGTTTACTATTGGTGGTTTTACCGGGCTGATGTTGGGCATGGCCCCGGCGGATTTCCAGTACCACGATACTTATTTCGTGGTGGCTCACTTTCACTATGTACTGGTGACAGGTGCGGTATTTGGTATCATCGCTGGTGCTTACTTTTGGCTGCCAAAGTGGACTGGTCATATGTACGATGAAAAATTGGGCAAGATGCACTTTTGGTTGTCGGTTATCTCGGTCAATATTCTGTTCTTCCCGCAGCATTTCCTTGGGCTAGCGGGTATGCCGCGGCGTATCCCTGATTATGCTGTTCAGTTTGCCGAATTTAATTTTATGTCCTCCATAGGTGGTTTTGCGTTTGGTCTTTCTCAATTGTTGTTCTTGTACGTTGTGATCAAATGTATTCGTGGTGGTGAGAAGGCGACGGATGAGGTTTGGGACAACCCAGATGGCTTGGAATGGACGACACCTTCACCAGCGCCGTATCACACCTTTGAAACGGCCCCTGAAATCAAATAATCAAGGTTAATGGCCTCGCCAGGTGGCGGGGTCAAACCTGTTAAATGAATATATATTTTGGAGTAGTAAAGGGATATGACGGTAAAGCGACGCGCAAACCCTTGGCTTTTGGCCATTTTATTTGGCATTGCTACGGCTTTTTTTGTAGCCAGTTTTTTTGTCTTGAGTCGGTAGGTCAGTGGATTGGAGTCGATGCAGAGTCAACAACAAAATATAGCAAATAGAAGACTGTTGCCCCGGCTCCTGTTAGTGGTGGTGGCGATGTTTGGTTTTGGTTTTGCCTTGGCTCCGCTGTATGAGGCCTTTTGTTCGGCGTTTGGTATCAATGGTCGTTTTATTGCTATCCAGGAAGGTAATTATGATGTGGCGGCCAGGCTTGTACAGATTAGCCAGGTTGATGAGAGTCGTTCTGTTACCGTGCAATTTACTGCCAGCCGTAACCAGAATATAGATTGGGAGTTTAGACCCATGGAAAACTCTGTCAGCGTGCATCCGGGTGAGATTCGTGTCGTGACGTATTATGCTAAAAACATGACCGATAGAACAGTGGTGGCTCAAGCAGTACCTAGTATCGTACCGGGTCAGGCGGTGAAGTACTTCAACAAGATTGAATGTTTTTGTTTTACGCAGCAGACATTCAAGCCAGGTGAGTCGCGTGAAATGCCATTGCGTTTTGTGATTGACCCCCATCTACCCGGCAAGATTTCCACACTAACCCTTGCCTATACCCTTTTTGATACTCAAAACCGTCAGGCAGTGAATGAAAAGAGAGATGTCAGCTTAGTAAGTCTGGCGGTGCGTTCAGTTGTACCGAATGTGCCGCAACCCTACTAATTTTTATTGATCCGCTATCCGCAGCGAGGGGATATCATGTCAACAGAAACAGATAGTTATTATTTGCCAGCACCCAGTTATTGGCCGATTATTGGCTCCATCGGTCTGTTTATAACGTTGTTTGGATTTGCCTCAGCCTTGCCGGGCACCTCCGATGGAGCCATGGGTGATATGACCATGGTGTATGTTGGTCTGGCCATCGTCGCTGTTATGTTATTCGGCTGGTTTGGTCAGGTTATCGGTGAAAGCGAAAGCGGTAAATATAATGCCCAGGTTGATACTTCATTCCGTATGGGCATGGTCTGGTTTATTTTCTCGGAAGTTATGTTCTTTGCCGCTTTCTTCGGGGTACTGCTATACACCCGTCAGCTTGCTGTGCCCTGGCTGTCCGGTGAAGGCAACAATGCCATGACCAATGCCTTGCTCTGGAAGGGCTATGCTGGTGGCTGGCCAACTAATGGGCCTGGCAGTGTTGGTGGTCATTTTGAACCGATGTCGCCTTTCGGCATCCCTCTGTGGAACACTATTATCCTGTTGAGTTCTGGTCTGACGGTCACATGGGCACACTGGGGCTTGAAGAACGGGCGTCGTGGCCAGTTGATTGCGGGTTTGTTTCTGACTGTTGCTCTGGGAAGCTTGTTTGTTAGCTTGCAGGCTGTTGAATATATGCATGCCTATAGCGAAATGGGTCTGAAATTGAACTCGGGAATCTATGGTTCAACCTTTTTTATGTTGACGGGTTTTCATGGTCTGCATGTGTCTATCGGCGTTATTATGCTACTGGTGATGCTGGTGCGTGCCATAAAAGGCCACTTTACCGCGAAGAACCACTTTGCCTTTGAGGCGGCTGCCTGGTATTGGCACTTTGTGGATGTGGTCTGGTTAGGTTTGTTTATCTTCGTTTATTGGTTAGCCTAGTTTGACGTATCGGGTACAAAAAAGACGTTGCCTGTGGGCAGCGTTTTTTTTATTTGTTATGTCTGATTTCACTGAGTCAGGCCGGATGAGGATTAATCCAGCCTAGCTGGTAACCAATCATCATGACTATCAATAGAACGATGGATAGACCAATACGCATGGAGAGTATTTTTACGGTACGATTACTTTGGCCACGATCTTTGATCATAGAATAGAGAGCGGTAAATAAACTGGATACCACTAGAAATAACACGAAGATAATAATCGTTTTGAATAACACTGGATTTTTTCCCTTATTTGGAATATTTAAGTATAACTTACGGGGATTGCATGAGCGAATGCTCTAACCTGAAACATGCTAGGATTAAGGTCATGAGTAGTCGTAGATTTAGACCGGGATTGATTCCCTCCCTGGCAACCCTTGTGTTATTACCTATTTTTGTCCATCTCGGTTTTTGGCAGCTAGAGAGAGCAGATGAAAAGCGGGATTTACAGACGTTATATGAACAGCGCATTGCCCTGCCAACCTTCAGACTTGAGTCCAAGATCAAGGCTCGTGGTGAATTGGAGAATCGCCGGGTATATGTCAGAGGCCAGTTTGATGATAAACACCAAATATTGATCGACAACAAGATCTACAAAGGCCAGGTCGGATATTATGTCATTACACCACTGAAAATGACGGGAAGTGATCAGTTTGTGATGGTTAACAGAGGTTGGGTGCCTGCGGGTAAAACCCGTAGTGACTTACCGGAAATTGAGGTGACGAACCGGCATGTGACTATTCATGGTGTGTTGATTAAGGCTCGCCGGGATATATTTATGATTAGTGATAAGAATCGTGATATTGACGGTTGGCCTACCCGGTTTCAGTGGCTCGACATACAGGAGTTCATCAAGGATACAACATTTAATGTGTATCCCTTCGCGATCCTGATGGATGCCGATGATCCACATGGTTATACACGGGAGTGGGGCCAGGTGAATGTGGAACCTGACAAGAATACCAGTTATGCCATGCAGTGGTTCAGTTTTGCAATTTTACTGGTGATTATCTATTTTGTGGTGAATTTTAAGAAAGTTGCAGTAGAATAAACCCACTAGACAATGTTTAGACGTAATGAATAATGAGTCATAACGGCGCTATTAAAAAACAAAATCAGCGGACTATCATCATGTTGGTATTGGCCTTTATTCTGCCAGTCGTTTCCGCATATCTTGTTTATATCAATATGGATAGCAGTGGGAAAACAAGTAATAACGGTGAGCTGATTATTCCGCCCCGCCCTCTTGAACTATTCAAATTACAAACAACGCAAGATAAGGTCTTTGGCCTTGAACAATTAAAAGGTCACTGGCATCTGGTTTACATTGCTAGTGATATTTGTGAGCAGCCCTGTCGGGATATTTTGTCGAAGATGCATCAAACACGTATTGCACAGGGTAAGGCAATGAGTCGTGTCCGTCTTTTATATCTGGCTCTGGATAAAAAGTCTCTTACCGATGCAAATGAACTGAAAAAGAAATATGCCCGCCTGACGATTGTGACGGGTGAGCAGGCTGCAATTAAGGATACAGTCAATCTGTTTAAAACAGATGTCAAATATAATATTCGTGATGGCGGGCTGATTTATATGATTGATCCATTGGGTAATTTGATGATGCGTTATAAAACGGAAACCCAATTGATTGGCCTTATCAAGGATCTGGAACACTTGTTGAAAATTTCTCAAATAGGGTGATGTGATGAATAGCAAAACTTTTAAAAGAATGGCCATAGCGTCCGTTTTTCTGGCCTTCGTGGTGGTCATTCTGGGAGCCTACACCCGTCTGGGTGATGCCGGGCTGGGTTGTCCTGACTGGCCGGGGTGTTACGGTCATCTTGATGTACCGAAAGAGCACCATGAAATAGCTAAAGCCAATCAGGCCTACCCTGATCGGCCGGTTGAGCCTGTCAAGGCGTGGAAGGAAATGACTCACCGTTATTTTGCCGGTGCCCTTGGTCTGTTGATATTGGCTATAGCAATCATTTCTATCAAAAACCGTCATGAACGCGGTCAGCAAGTGGCTGTTCCGGTATTTCTTGTATTCTGGGTTATTTTTCAGGCACTGCTCGGGATGTGGACTGTGACCATTAAACTGAACCCAACGATTGTTATGGCGCATTTGATGGGGGGGCTGGCAACGTTGTCATTACTGCTATGGGTTAGTTTGCGGCATGCCAATGCTATGACAGAAAAGAGACTTGATTTGACGCGTTTGAATCGTTTGCACCTTCTTGCCTTTATTGCCCTTATAGTGGTGATTATGCAGGTCATGTTGGGCGGTTGGACTAGCGCTAATTATGCTGCACTGGCATGTAGTAACCACTTCCCCACCTGTCAGGGTCTATGGTGGCCTAGCATGGATTTCCAGGAAGGTTTTGTCATGTGGCGTGGTACAGAGATGAATTTTGAATTTGGCGTATTGAATAATGATGCGCGCATTGCTATTCAGATGACGCATCGAATTGGTGCCGTGATTACCTCATTGTTACTGATTTACCTGGCAATGAAGCTGCTGGCGTTTCGTGAGAGTAAATATCTGGCGAAATTGGCCACGTTGCTTTTGTTGGTTCTGGCAATTCAATTTAGCCTGGGCATTGCTAATGTCATTTTGTCATTACCCATGGCTATCGCGGTTATGCACAATGCGGTCGGAGTACTGTTGCTGCTGGTTATGGTGGTCATTAATCATGCTATTCACCCCAAGGCCGATGTTTTATAAACATGGCTGAACCAAAGCAGATGTGAATTGTGCTCGTAAGCGAGTTAGCAGGCCCTGATATTTGCTAATGCTATCGGGTTGGACAGTAGTAACTGCGGTACGATTGCTCCCGATAGTTTGTTATGGATAGTCTCAACCTTGGTCACGGTGAGGGATGTTGGCAGATTATAAGTGCTTGCACAGCCGCTATGTGACACCGTTGCCTAATAAGTGAGGGTGTCAAGTTCCCGCCGGAATGGTTGCAGTACCGGCAAGTCAGTTGGCAAGGGCGGTATTATCGGCAACATCTACCATGCATTCTGCCAGGGTGGTGCCTGAGCGGGTATAGAGATCACCATGCAAGGTGGAATCGCTAGAGCTGCCCAGGGATATTTCCATGATGGTTTTTTTGACCAGGGCCGGTGTAAAACTGTTCTCATTCTCAGCAGCAAGGACTTGGCTTTGAATCAGTACCGCCTTCCGAATACGGTGGTTAGGCGAGATAAATATTTGTTTTGCAATTTCATGGTTATTCTCCTGGCGCCATTAAACATTTTTCATGGCATTCTCCTTTTTATATCGCAATAACCGTTTGCAAAGGTTAGTGCGGTGCTTTTCTGGCTAATCATTTTTAATTTTGATGGTATAGGCTCTGATTTTATGTGTCTTTAGCCAACATATACGTAAATAATGTATGGATATAATTTGTTTAAAACTTATTACAGAATGATGGCTTTGCAGCGTTTATTTAGCCATAAAGGATTCTTTCTTTGTTTTCAACCTTGATTTTTAAAGATCTTGCATTGCGCCAGATCACATAAATAGTTTATTATTGCTCGTCAGAATTTTATAGGTTGGGTATAACTTATGTTTAAAAGTTGTCCAAGCTATTATTTTTCTTATGATTTTTCGCGATAGCGTAAAATTTGGGGTGTTCGACTAGTGGGGATTCTAAGTTGATCCAAGAAATCTACAAATTTATAATATTAGAAAATACCAATATGCCTGATTGATTTCCTTGAGAATCAACGGGTTTTTTTTGGCTTTAAGAAACTGAAATATAAAGAGGCAATATATGGCCAACGAAGCAGTAACAACAGAGCAATACAACTACGACATTGTGCGTAGCTTTACGATCATGACCATTGTTTGGGGCGTGTTAGGTATGTTGGTCGGTGTGTATATCGCATCGGAACTGGCATGGCCATTCATGAATTTTGATATTGCGGCAATCACCTTTGGACGCTTGCGCCCGGTGCATACTACCCTGGTTGTTTTTGGGTTTGGCGGTAGCGCCTTGTTCGCAACGTCCTATTATGTGGTGCAGCGAACCTGTCAGGTACGCCTGTGGGGCACGGGTCTTGCTAAGTTCACTTTCTGGGGCTGGCAGTTATCTGTAGGCCTTGCAGCTATTTCTTACATGATGGGTTATACCCAGGCACGTGAATATGCTGAAATGGTCTGGCCTATCGACTTGTTGATAGCAGTCACTTGGGTATCTTATCTGGTGGTTTTTGTGATGACTTTGGTGAACCGTAGCCAGCCACATATCTATGTGGCCAACTGGTTCTTTATATCCTTTATTCTGGCCACGGCCCTGTTGCATATTTTCAACAACATGGCGGTACCCGTTAGCATGTTCAGCCTGGAATCATACAGCCTGCATGCCGGTGTACAGGATGCAATGACCCAGTGGTGGTATGGACATAATGCCGTAGGTTTCTTTTTGACAGCAGCCTTCCTTGGAATGATGTATTACTTTATTCCGAAACATGTGGGTCGTCCGATTTATTCTTACCGGCTGTCTATCATTCACTTTTGGGCCTTGATTTTCCTCTATATGTGGGTGGGTGCGCATCATTTGCATTGGACAGCACTGCCTGATTGGACTTCGACTCTAGCAGCCACCTTCTCGATCATGTTGTTGTTACCCTCCTGGGGCGGCATGATCAATGGCATCATGACTTTGTCCGGTGCCTGGGATCGTCTGCGTTCTGATCCGGTTGTGCGTTTCATGATCGTGTCACTTTCCTTCTATGGTATGTCTACCTTTGAAGGGCCGCTGATGTCACTGAAGAGTGTGAATGCCCTGTCGCATTATACAGACTGGACTGTTGGCCATGTTCACTCAGGTGCCCTCGGTTGGGTGGCCATGATCACGTTTGGCTCGTTGTATCACCTGATTCCTCGTTTGTGGGGAACCAAAATGTATAGTGAGAAGATGATTTTCGCTCACTTCTGGTTGGCAACGATTGGTATCGTGTTGTACATCAGCGCCTTGTGGGTGGCCGGTATTGGTCAAGGTTTGATGTTGCGTGCCTTTGATGAGTACGGCAATCTGGCTTATACCTTTATTGAGTCGGTCAGCTTCCTGCATACCCCGTATGTGGTACGTACCATTGGTGGTCTCTTCTTTCTTACCGGCATGATTATCATGGCTTATAACGTCTTTATGACTATTCGTAAAGGGCGTGTTGAGGGGGCTGCTCTTGACGCTAAATTGGCTGCCAAGTTGGCTAACGCATAAGTTTTTGGAGTATTTAAAAAATGAAGCATGAAACAATCGAAACTAATGCCGGTTGGCTGATCTTCCTGACCCTGATCGTAATCAGTATTGGTGGTCTGGTGGAAATCGTTCCGCTGTATTTTATAGACGACACTGTGGAAACCGTTAAGGTGGATGGCAAGGATGCCGTGCGTCCTTATACGCCTCTTGAATTGCGTGGTCGTGATATCTATCAGCGTGAAGGTTGCTATACCTGTCATTCACAAATGATTCGTCCTTTCCGTGATGAGGCTCTGCGTTATGGGCATTATTCACTGGCGGCAGAATCGCAGTTTGATCATCCTTTCCAGTGGGGCTCCAAGCGTACTGGTCCTGATCTGGCTCGTGTTGGCAAGAAGTACTCTAACCAATGGCATGTACAGCATATGAAGGCACCGCGTTCCGTTGTGCCTGAATCTATCATGCCTAACTATCCCTGGTTGCTTACCAACAAGCTGAACTATAAGGATATTGAAAATCGTCTACGAGCCCTGAAGATGGTGGGTGTGCCTTACAGCATTACTGAAGCTGAATATGAGGCCAACGTAGATCGTTATGGCAAAGCCACGGCTGAACTGCTGGATATCAACAAGGCAACTAGAAATCTGGAGGCTCAGGCACAGAGCGGTAACTATGACGGTAATAGAGATGATATTACCGAAATGGACGCCATGATCGCCTATTTGCAGGTGTTGGGTACCATGGTTGATTTCAAGAAATTTGAAGATGGTTATTTCACTAAGTTCCGTTAAGAGTCTAGATAGAGGATAAAACACCAATGATCGAATGGCTTACATGGTTTACAAGTATGGAGAACACCAAGCCATTCGTATTGGTGTTGTTCTTTATTACCTTCGTCGGCATCATTATGTATGTTTATACCGGCAGGAAACGAAGTGAACGTCTGGAATCATATAAAAATATTCCATTAACTGAAGATGAGGGCGAGCAGTCCACTCATCCTGAGGAAGCAAACAAATGAGTAGCGAAAAAACAAATCAGACTGTACAGACAACGGGCCATACATGGGATGGTGACCTGCAGGAGTTTAACAATCCTTTACCCAACTGGTGGTTATGGACCTTTTATGCCACGGTTATTTTTGCTGTAATTTACTGGATTTTTTTCCCAGCCTTCCCAATAGGTAATAGCTACACCAAAGGTGTGATGAATGATATTACCTATAAAAATGCAGACGGTGTTGAGAATACCACGCACTGGAATACCCGCTCTTTGTTTATGAAGGAAATGCAGGACGCACGCGAAATGCAAAAGCCTTATATCGACAAGATCAGCAAGGCTAGCTATGCGCAGATTGCCAAGGATAAAGATCAGAGTGCCTTTGCCTATTCAACGGCCAAGGTTCTGTTTGCCGATAACTGTGCACCCTGTCACCAGACAGGTGGTGCAGGTGTGATGGGTCTGTATCCTAACCTGGTTGATGACGCTTGGTTATGGGGTGGTTCCTATCAAAATATTGAAACTACCATTCGTGCTGGTCATGTAGGCTTCATGCCGGGTTTCAAGGGTAACTTGAGTGCCGTGCAGATTGATAATGTTGCCGAGTATGTCCTCAGTCTGTCGGGTGAGAAGGTCAATGTTGCTAATGCCGCCAAAGGTCAGGCTATATTTGAAGGAGCCGGTGGTTGTTTTGCTTGCCATACCAAGGCAGGAACCGGTCAAATCGCTATGGGTGCGCCCAATTTGACAGATAAGATCTGGACCATAGTTGATGTACAAGCTGCACCGGGTTTGGCCGAGAAGAAGGCTGTAGTGAAATCCGTGATCGACAAGGGTGTTAGCCGTGATATGCCTGGCTGGCAGGGACGCTTGAGCGATGCAGACATTAAAATGCTGACCTATTATGTGCATCAGTTAGGTGGTGGTACATAATTTTATATTGTGTTGCGGTTGGGTTTTAGTCCGTCACCCTCCTGACATCAAAGTCCGGCCTGAAAGTCGACCTATTTGATTAAACGCATTGTTACTGGCAGGGGTATACCTTAAAAAACAAGGTATACCCCTAGTTGTTGTATAACACCTGAGTATTTAACCAGATATGACTGACATTCTGATTCAGAAACGTATTCCCGTTATCCCGCGGATGGTTAAGGGACGTTTTCGGCGAATCAAATATGTGATTTTGTTTGTTGCCTATGCAATATACTTCATGTTGCCGTGGTTACGCTGGGAGCGAGACAATGGCCCTGCTCAGGCCGTGTTGTTTGATATTGCTAGCCGCAAGTTTTATTTGTTTGATCTCACGGTTTATGCGCAGGATATTTTTTGGCTGGCAGGTCTGTTGGTTATCGCCGCCTTTCTATTGTTTTTTGTCACCGGCATCGCCGGGCGTGTGTTCTGTGGTTATTTTTGCTTCCAGACTCTCTGGACAGATGTCTTTGTGTTGATTGAACGCCTGGTGCAGGGTGAACGTAATGCCCGCATCAAGTTGATCAACGGCCCGAATACAGCAGAAAAAATCCTCAAGTTGACAACGACTAAATTTCTTTGGTTGCTGATGTCTTTTTTCACGGGGCTAGCTTTCACTGCTTACTGGGCCGATTCATTTGAGCTGACAAAGTTATTTTTTACTGGCCAGGCCCCTTTCCCTGCCTATGCCACGACTCTGTTTCTCATGGTGACTACTTTTGTAATGGCGGGCTTGGCACGTGAGCAGGTTTGCACATACATGTGTCCCTATTCTCGTTTTCAGGCCGTGATGTTTGATGATGATACGTTGATCGTTGTTTATGATGAGCAACGTGGTGAAGGTGAGAATGGTCGTATCAAGCCGAGCAGGGATTTGTCGGTAAAGGAAGAGCGTGAGCATCAGGGCTATGGTGATTGTATCGACTGTGGTTATTGCGTGCAGGTGTGTCCGACTGGGATCGATATTCGCAATGGCATGCAATACGAATGTATTTCTTGTGCGTTGTGTATTGATGCTTGTGACACCATTATGGATTCCATCAAGTATCCGCGTGGCTTGGTCCGTTATTCATCGGAACATGAGTTACATGGGTCTCCCCGTAGGTGGTATAAACTCAAAAATCTGGGATACAGTGTTTCTATTTTGTTGGTAACGGGGTTGCTGGTATGGAGCATTATGACACGCAGCTTAACTGAACTGACGGTCAATCAGGTTCGCCAGCCTCTGTCTGTGACGCTGTCTGATGGTCGTGTTCAGAATCGTTTTGAACTGAAGGTCGTTAATAAGAGCGATCATACCCAGTCTTATCAGATTAGTCTGGAAGGCATAGAACAGGCTGAACTGGATATGGGACACTTTGCGGAATTCACCCTCAGGAGCGGCGACAGTGTTAAATTGCAAGTTGCAATCAAACATACTCGACTTAACCATGAGGGCCAGCGGATTGACTTTATGTTTGTTGTACAGAGTTTAAACACAAAAGATATTCCAATCATCAGGCACAAGGCTGTTTTTAACCAGCCATGATCAGATAACAGGTAATCATTATGACTTCACTGGTTTACACCCTGTTGGGTGGTATTTTTCTTATCGTTGCGTTCTTTTTGTTGGCGCTGAAGATCCTGCGAATTGAACCCAAGGCCCTGGCCGGTTTGATGGCGTTATTGGTACTGGGTATACTTGTTCCTGTATCGATCATCTTCTGGCCTGGTGCCGATGTGTTTGCTATACATTTGGCTCTTTATAT
The DNA here is from genome assembly GCA_022712915.1 of Gammaproteobacteria bacterium. Lineage (GTDB taxonomy): Bacteria > Pseudomonadota > Gammaproteobacteria > UBA6429 > Thiohalophilaceae > JAHEDB01. The sequence goes on from JAFLJQ010000198.1 coordinate 21,308, forward strand.
GGTCACAGTGTATGCCCTGGGCGTTATCTTTGGTCAACGGGCAATTCACATGCACAGTGGCGAAGGCCGATGGTTCCACTGGGGGCCAGCGGCGATCATTAGTTTTTTCTTGTTTATTATCGTAGTGGATTCGATTCTGGTTGTTGTGGCGCTCAAAGGTTTAAATGGGGGTGTTGCGCTGAAGTTTTTGCCTGAACCACGCAGTGGTGGCAAGGTTAGCTCCTTCTTTCCGGGTACTGTAAGTCATGACTTTCGTCAGAAAGAATCGATGTTCAATCGTTATATCGAGCAACGCCAGGTACAACTAGAACGTGATTGGCAGGTCAAGTTGGGTTGGTATGAAGATCCTCATGCCGGGCAAAAGGCAATTTTTCAGATCTATGTGACGGATAACAAGGGTAAAACCATTGCTGATGCAAATGTTAGTGGTAGCTTTATGCGCCCGTCCGATAGTAAACAGGATCAGTCCTTCACTATGCAACAGCATAAAGCCGGCTTTTATCAGGTAGAGGTGACGTTGCCGGTACCGGGCAAGTGGGAGTTGCTCCTGAACATCAAACAAGGTGATGCCTTGCATGAGATCCGGGCCGGTACTGAGATCCAGGAATAAAAATCAAAATGATCAACGCAGAAATGCGAAGTATGCAGAGAACACGGAGGTAAATATTACCCTGTGCTGTCTGTGTTCTTCGCATCTATGTGTTTGGTTTTAAAATAAGCAACTATGTCAGATAAACAGCATACCTGTTTTCATTGCGGGCTGCCTGTGCCAAAAGGTAGTCGTTATCATGTGCATATTCTGGATGAAGAGCGTGATATGTGTTGCCCTGGTTGTGAGGCTGTGGCTAAGGCCATTGTTGGGGGCGGCCTGAGTGATTTTTATAAACATCGCACCACCAATTCGGCTACGCCACAAACAGCGGACACCGATATTCTAGATGAACTCAGTTTATATGATCGGCCTGAACTGCAACGCAGTTTTGTTCATAGCGATGAGACAGATATAAAACAGGCTTCCTTGATTCTTGAAGGTATCGTTTGTGCTGCCTGTGTCTGGTTAAATGAACGTCATGTTGGCAGTTTGCCTGGGGTGATCAATTTTTCTGTTAATTATGCCACCCACCGTGCCCAGCTAAAGTGGGATGATAGTCAGGTGCACCTGAGTGACGTTTTGCGCGAGATTAGCGCTATTGGTTATATTGCTCATCCCTTTGATCCTGGCCGACAGGAACAACTATATAAGAAAGAACGCGCCCAGGCCTTGAAACGTTTGGCGGTGGCTGGTTTAGGCACCATGCAGGTGATGATGCTGGCTGTGGCCTTGTATGCCGGTGAGGCTGAGGGCATGGCCGATAACATGAAACAATTTTTCCGCTGGATGAGTTTGTTTATTACCTTGCCGGTGATCCTTTACTCCGCGCGACCTTTTTTTACCTCAGCCCTGGGTGACCTGAGACGCAGGCGTTTGGGCATGGACGTGCCCGTGTCCCTCGCCATTGGTGGGGCCTTTGTGGCCAGTGTCTATGCCACCATGACGCATGGTGGTGAGGTCTATTTTGATTCGGTCACCATGTTTACCTTCTTTCTATTGAGTGGTCGTTTTCTGGAAATGGGTGCTCGGCAACGGGCCGGCCAGGCTGCTGAAGAACTGGTAAAATTGTTGCCCACCATGGCAACCCGTATGACGGATGACGGTGAAGAGGTGATCCCTGTGTCGGATCTCCAGCACGGGGATCGCATTCGCGTCAGACCGGGGGATAGTATCCCTGTCGATGGCAGGGTTATGGCCGGCCAGAGTAGTGTCGATGAGTCCTTGCTCACCGGGGAGAGCCTGCCTCTTGCCAAGGGGCAGGGCGACGAGGTCACTGCCGGTACAGTGAATGTTGAAAGCCCACTGGAAATTGCCGTCGAGAAGATCGGTGAAGAGACTGTGCTGGCGGCTATTCGCCGTTTGCTGGATCGGGCTCAGTCTGAAAAACCGGGCATTGCCCTGTTAGCCGATAAGGTGGCGGGTTATTTTGTGGGTGGTTTATTGCTGGTGGCCATCAGCGTGGGTTCGTTCTGGTATGTTGTTGATTCTGAACGGGCCTTTTGGATTGTTTTATCGGTATTGGTCGTCACTTGCCCCTGTGCATTATCATTGGCCACCCCGGCGGTTATGACCGCTGCTACCGGCAGCCTGACCCGGCTGGGGGTGCTGACCACCCGTGGTCATGCCCTTGAGACGCTTGCCCAGGCCACACACATTGTTTTTGATAAGACCGGCACCCTTACCAGTGGTCAACTCAGTTTGGCCAAAGTTCAAGTTTTAGCCGAAGTTGATGAACAGCAGTGCCTCAGTATTGCGGCTGCTCTGGAGCAAGCCTCTGAACATCCTGTCGCTAGGTTGCTTGTTGCGCAGGTTGATAAACCTTTACAAGTGAATGATTTGATCGCGGTACCGGGGCAGGGTATCGAGGGTCAGGTGGAAGGCAAGCATTATCGTATCGGCCGGACCAGCTACGCTCTTGGGGGGAGTGAGCACTCACTTGAAGTGAGTAGCCAGTATAGCCATGCCGTGCTGGCCACAGCTGAAGGTAAGCCGCTAGCTGAGTTTATATTTACGGATCAGTTACGTGTGGATGCCCGACAGAGTATTGAGTTGCTCAAGAATGCCGGACTGGATGTGACTATTCTGAGTGGTGATCAAGCGGGGGCTGTGGCACAGATCGCCACTGAATTAGGGATCGTGCATTATCAGTTCGGTTTATCCCCGGAAGGCAAGCTTGCGGCGATTAAGACCATGCAGGCTGAGGGTGCCGTCGTCGCGATGATCGGTGACGGTGTGAATGATGCTCCAGTGCTGGCTGGAGCGGAAGTCTCTGTGGCCATGGGCAGTGGAACTCAGCTGGCTCAGGCTAGCTCTGATATGGTGTTATTATCGGGCCAGCTCACCCATCTGGCCGATGCTCTCAAGGTCGCTCGCAAGGCACGCATGATTGTTCGTCAGAACCTTAGCTGGGCAATCGGGTATAATCTGGTGGCCTTACCCTTGGCCGCAAGTGGTTATATTGCTCCATGGATGGCGGCAATTGGCATGTCAGCCAGCTCGTTGTTGGTGGTACTGAATGCCCTGCGACTTAATCAGAGCGGGCGAAATTAACCTTTAAATTGAGGAGTTCGGATCCTTGGAAGTCTTGTTTATGTTAATCCCTCTGGGGATCCTGCTGCTAGCCGTGGCTATTTGGGCTTTTGTTTGGGCTGTTAAATCAGGTCAGTTTGATGATATGGAAGGCCCAGCCTACCGTATTCTGATGGATGACGATGACCCACGTATACCAGGTAAAAAGGGTAATGTGGACTTGAAGGATGACGCGTAGTAAATTAACATGTACCTATATACTTTAGGTTAATTACTTACAAAGGGTGCAGAGATGAAAGATATGTTTACATTCCAGAATTTTCCCATGACCATCGTTATTGCTCTAGTTGCCTTTTCATGGTTGATCTTCCTGTCAGTAATTTTTACTGGTTAATAGCAAATCACTGTAGCCGCACTGGCGGGTATCAGAAGCAATATAAAAAACGGCCATTATGGCCGTTTTTTTATGCCCCTCTATATTTGTCATCTTGCTAAAAGTCTTTCTGAATCAGCCGTTAATACGTATATGAGCGATGAATGATTGTTTGCAGACCTGCAATCAATCCGGATATAGATATAGGACTGGCGGGATGTTACATATAGCAAAAACAATTCAATATACTCTCAAGCTGGTGCTGCTCATTTTTTTATTAGGTGGCGTGCCTCAAGTGGCATGGACTGTTGAGCGCACACCGGAAGTACGTGTCCTGATCGATGTCTCGGGCAGTATGAAAAAAACGGATCCTAAAAATCTGCGTCAACCAGCATTGCGTTTATTGGTAGGGATATTACCCAAGAACTCAAAGGCCGGGGTTTGGAATTTTGCACAGTCGGCCAGCATGCAAGTCAAGCCAGGTGTGGTTACGGAGAAGTGGCGAAAATGGGCTCGGCAAAGAGCTCAACAGATTCACTCCCGGGGTTTGTATACCAATATCGAGGAAGCCCTCATTGCCGCAACGGTCGATTGGCAAAAACCGGATCATCGTAGCAAACGAAACCTGATCCTGTTGACTGACGGTGTGGTTGATGTCTCAAAAGACAAACGCAAAAATGTCGCATCCCGTGAACGTATTCTGAAAAAAATCTTGCCACAATTGAAACAGGCCAGAGTCAAGATTCATACCATTGCCTTGTCAAAAAGCACGGATGAGGAATTATTGCGAACCCTTTCTATGTCCACTGATGGTGGATTTGTTCAGGTTGATAGCGCTGATGATCTGGAGCGCATGTTTATGCGCCTGTTTGAAAAGACATCCGACATGGATACGGTGCCTTTGCAGGAAAATAAGTTTAAAATCGATAAAAGTATCCGGGATTTTACTGTGCTGATTTTTAGACCAATCGGCAAGAAAGATTCAACAGCCGTCGTGTCACCATCAAAGAAACGTTTTACCTTTAAAAAACGTCCGAGCAGTATCGAATGGCATCAGGAGAAAAATTATGATCTGGTGACAGTTTCAAATCCTGATCTGGGTGAGTGGTCATTAGATGCGGCTGTTGATCCTGATAATAGAGTCATGATTGTGACAAACCTTAACCTGAAAGTGGATAGCCTGCCAAACAACTTGCTCATGGGTGATGAACTGGTGATCCGTAGCCGTCTGTTACAGGAACATAAAACCATTACCAATAAAAAACTTTTGTCGTTGATGCATTTTTCCGTCTATCCTAAGTTGAACAAAATCAACCTGCCGTTGGTGAATCTGTTTGATAATGGTCAGGGTAAGGATTCATTTGCTGGTGATGGGGTGTTTAGTGGCACCGTCGGCCACTTTACTAAGCCGGGTATTTATGAAGTGAACCTTATGGTCGTTAGTGACACCTTTAACCGTGAAGTTCATCATCGACTTGAGGTGCGAGGCAGCCCGGCACGTATCGAAGTGAAAAAGAAAGAGACAGGGTTTGAAACCACAATTCATGTTGACCCTTCTATGTTGCGTAGCGAGACAGTATCAATTCAATTGAAGCTGCCTGATGGACAATCACTTATTATTCCTCAAGCGGGTGAATTGGAGTGGACAACGATTATACCTGTCACATATGAAAAGCAAGAGATCACTGCCACCCTGGTGGGCACACGTTTCAATGGTAAGGAAATGCACATAGATCTGACCCACATCCTGGGTGAAGCGGGAAATCAGGTTCTAAAGGTCAAGTTACCAGAAGATATCGTGAAAAATTCAGCTACTGCCGTAATAGATAAGAAGGTGGATAAAAATCAACACCAGGTTATGGATGAACATGGTAAGAGCGATGAAAAAACAGACAATAAAAACAATGATGGACTTGATTGGGTAAATGTAGGGGGAGTGTTTGTCATTGTAAATGTATTGGTTCTTATATTAATTGTGATAATCGCCATTATTATCAAAAAAAGGCGCGCCAAAAAGGGAGTGAGTAACGAAGCAGATGAAGTGGATATTGAATTATGAATACAATAATGGACAAGGTACTCGGTTATATTCAGCATATTCAAGAAAGGGTAATACACCTCTTTGATGGCGTCATGCAGCAACTTGTTGTTCTGGTTGGACAGGTTGGTGTGAGCAAAGGAGACTTGTTGACGGGCTTGCTGATATTTTCACTGGAGCTTTCTCTCGTATTGATTATCATCATCGGTCTGATGCGTTTCTTGCATGCACGTAAGAAACGCAAGGATGTTTCGTTTGCCAAGGAATTAAAGGTAAAAATAGAAGAATATTTACCGGGCCGTGAACAAAAACTCAAGGCTATTATTGCTGATATGGTGCCTCAGGATGAAGCTTGGGCAGCTAAAAGTGCAGAGGAGGCAATCAGCTATGAAAAAGGGTTGTATAGTCGGATATTGAAGATCATCCTGCGTAAAGATATGGATGGTGCCATGGGCGTAAGTAATGACGTGGAGCGGCTGGGCGATAGTTATCATCGTATTGTCACTCACCTGAGCGAAGCGACCGTAGGTGATGTCGAGGGCAGTGGTGGAGGGTCGAATAGTGCCGATGCAGAAAAAATCTCTGAATTAAAATCCATTGTTGCTAAATTACGTAAAGAAAAACAACAGTTGCAGGATGAGCTTGAGGCTAGCATCAGCTCAATGGATAATATTGTCAAAGAATATTCGCGGATCTACTCTGAGGCACCAAACTCAGGCGGTTCGACAGAGATCATGGAAAAAGAGATTGCCATGTTGCGTGAAAAAGTAGGTATTCACCTTGGAGAGGATAAGGATAAGGATACAGATACAGATACAGATACAGATACAGATACAGATACAGATACAGATACAGATACAGATACAGATACAGATACAGATACAGGGGATTCCCCTGAGCCAGTAGGTGATGGCAAAACCCAGGATATAGGTGCTGAGGTACCTGATGTTGATATAGAAAAAAATGAAGAGCTGAAGGAGTTACGTGAAAAAACAGGTATAGAAAAACAATAATTATGAGACCAATCTTTGTCATAATTTAATCTGAATTTATAAAATAATACCGAATTAATCTTAATTATAGCCAATCGCCTGATTGGCGAGTAATATGCTATTTTGTAAAAAAAGGAGACATCGGTGTTTAAAAAAATATTACTTGTCAATATTATATTTTTGACTGCTTGCTCAACTCAAATGGTAAAAGAGGAAAAATACATCTCAACCGGGTCGTTCAGGGATGATGCCTATAAAATATGTATGAACAGCAAAAAATACAAACAAGAAATTCAAGAAAGCAGAAAATTGAACTGTCAAAAAGATGCGCAGACCTTTATCACTATAGCAAAAAGTAATTTTCGTGAATACAAGGCAGATGAACATAATTATCGTCTGTGTCGTTCAAAATTCTCTAACATTCAGGTCTCAGACAAATGTTTCAAAGAACAGCAGGAAAAATATTACCGCAGGGAATTGAATGGTTATAAGGCGGCATTGAATTGAACAGATAGTTCGTCCGCTAGTTCGATTTTCGTACAAGCCTGTCAGGATTTTTAGCTTATCCATGTCAGCCCGCCAATTTTGGCGGCATCTAAAATGTTTGTTCAACTATTCAAAGAAGCAAAGGGTCGTATATAGATATGCTGTGATCAGGATGTTATTGGGCTATCAAATAAACTGGAATTCTTGATTGAGATAGACGAGTATCTACTAGTGTTTTCCCGTTCCTGACGGGTGGATGAGAATGAAAAACCTCTCAGTGAAGAGCTGAAGCAATATCTCTTTTTACCCGCACCGATGTTTCATCGGTCTCTATTAATTCAGCTTGTTATCCAATCGGCAACGCTGTCTTATCCACCACCTTGCGCATCACAAAACTGGATTGCACACCGCTGACGCCTTCGATGCGGGTGATTTTGTTTAACAGCAATATTTGGTAGGCATCCATATCTTCGACAATAATTTTGAGCTGGTAGTCGGCGGCTTGACCCGTGATGAGCAGGCATTCGAGGACTTCGGGTAGCTCGTTGATTTTTTGTTCAAAGTGGGCGAAGCGTTCGGGGGTGTGGTGATCCATGGAGATGTGGATCAGGGCCATGAGGGAGAGGCCAAGTTTTTTGGCATCGAGCAAGGTGCGGTAGCCAGTGATAAATCCGGCGTTTTCCAGAGCACGGACACGGCGCAGGCAAGGAGAGGTGGAGAGGCCTATTTTATCTGCGAGATCCTGATTGCTGATGCGGCCATCTTGCTGCAGAATTTCGAGGATTTGGCGATCATAACGATCCAGGGTCATAGTTTGCGCTCGCAGGAGAGTGATGAGCATATAATGCCATAATTTAATGATATATGGCAATATTGTTGTGCAACTTGCTGGTTTTTGGTGTTAATACGCAATTAAATATGGTTAATATTAGGTTAATATTTTATTACTTCTTACAAAGAAGAAATCGGCGGCATGAGACCTTATCCGGTCAATCGCCATATCGATAGATATTACGACTCCAATAAGCTTGCCCCATAAGGGCGGGTGAGCCTGACACTGATACCGGAGGTGAAGGTGACAAGGGTCGATGACATTGAATATTTACAATCAGGAGCCAGACGTGAAAGCCTTTGATCACCATAAGTACCGCCCCACACCACAGGTTGCCTTATTGCATCGCCAGTGGCCAAATCGCACCATTGAACGGGCTCCTCGCTGGGCTAGCGTGGATTTACGTGATGGTAATCAGGCTTTGCTTACACCGATGACGGTGGGACAAAAACGTCGCCTGTGGGTCTTGCTGGTTAAGTTGGGTCTGAAAGAGATTGAGGTGGGCTTTCCCTCCGCCAGCCAACATGATTATGATTTTGTACGTTGGTTGATAGAAGAAGATCAGATACCTGTGGATGTCACGGTGCAGGTTTTAGTGCAAGCACGAGAGGAATTGATCGGCCGCACTTTTGAGTCCTTGATCGGTATCCGTCGTGCGATTGTACATGTTTATAATTCTGTCTCTACCGTGCAACGTGAACGGGTCTTTGGCCTCGATCGCGACAGCATTACAGCCATGGCCCGCCGGGGTGCGGAGTGGCTGCAACGTGAATCGCTGAAGTACCCGGATACGGAATGGACTTTTGAGTATTCGCCGGAGAGCTTCACCAACACTGAAATGGATTATGCCGTCGAGGTATGTGATGCGGTGCTGGATGTGTGGCAACCGACACCGCAGCAGCCCTGTATTATTAATCTGCCCTCCACTGTTGAGGTGGCAACGCCCAATGTATTTGCTGATCAAGTGGAGTACTTTGCCACTCACATCAGCCGACGAGACAGCATTATTCTCTCGGTACACACGCATAATGATCGCGGTTGTGCGGTAGGCGCGGCGGAATTGGCTATCATGGCTGGCGCTGATCGCGTGGAAGGCACCTTGTTAGGCAATGGTGAGCGTACGGGGAACATGGACATCGTGACCATGGCGATGAATCTCTATAGTCAGGGCATCGATCCGCAACTGGATCTCTCTAACCCGGATGAAATCATTCAGGTGGTGACCGAATGCACCGGCATAGCCGTGAATCCACGTCACCCGTGGATCGGTGAGCTGGTTTATACCGCCTTTTCTGGTAGCCATCAGGATGCTATTCGCAAATGCTTACACCGGCAACAAACGGATGAACCCTGGCAAGTGGCCTACTTGCCCATCGACCCGAAAGATCTGGGGCGAGATTATCAGGCAGTGATACGTGTTAACAGTCAGTCGGGTAAGGGCGGGATGGCCTTTGTGCTGGAACGTGATTATGGCTTGAGTTTGCCACGCTGGCTGCAAACTGAATTGGCCGTTATTGTGCAGCAACATAGTGAGCAACAAGCGGGCGAGGTGGACAGTGCAACGATATATGGTTTGTTCCATGAATATTTTGTCAGCGACCAGACACCGATGGCCCTGCAAGGATATCGTATTGACAAAAATGGCCATGACGTGATTGAGGCTCGCATCCGTGACGGTCAGGGTGAGCAGCTTTTGCAGGGTGAAGGAGAAGGGGTCATCTCCGCCTTTGTTGATGCCTGTACGCAACATTCAGGTCAGCAAATTCATGTTGTGGATTATAGTGAGCATGCTATTGGTGAAGGCACCGATGCGGAAGCCGTGGCCTATGTGCAACTTAATGTCGATGGCCAACGTATTGCCGGTGCGGCCTTTGATCACGATACGATAAGTGCATCATTTAAGGCTGTGTTATCAGCATTGAATCGGCTACCGGTTAAAAGGATACAAGTTGCCTGATAATAAATAAATCTGGGCAAACCAGACATAACAGAGACATAACAGGACACCCACCCTAAGAAAATACTCTAACGAGTTGTTATCTATTGATGATTAAGTATTTGTTGGAGTGGGTGTCCGGTTTTCTTTTTGGGGGTTGTGGTTAGGGGTTAACCCCCCCCTTTGCCAAGGGGGGGAATAAAATCTCCAGGGGTGTGGGGCGTCCGATATGTTTAGCTTCAACTCAACTCAGTGCACTTTGTACTGCGGCAAACGTGGTTGCCACTTCGGGCACTTCGAACCGCACGTTCATCATGCGGCTGATATGGGCGGTGGAGTAAATGCCGCATACCTGTTGTGCTTCGCCATCGATCACGAGCGCATGCTGTCGGCTGACATTTGTCAGTGTTTCGAGAATATCTCCGACACGTGAGTGCTCAACATCTTTCAGGTTCAAAACTTCAAGATTAGAGATATCTGTCATGATATCTCTGACCTCGATTTCATCGTGGGTGCAACTCACTTTCTGCATGTACTGAATCGGTTTTTCGCCGAGGACATCGGTCGCTGTAATAATACCGACCATCTTCTCGTTGGCATCGGTCACAAATAACATGCGCACGCCATAAGTAATCATTCGATCATTGGCCTGATCGATCGGGAGTGAGGGCGACGTCATCACTGGCCGAACCTGAGAAAGATCAGTCATGGCGCAGATCGCCGGACTCTCTAAGGTCAGAACTGCGCCATGGGCTTGTGGGGGACTCATTATGGAAACGGCCTTGTTCAACCGAGTGTGCGAAAGAACATTGTAACTGGTACTCATTGCCATTCTCCTTTCCACAAGTGTGGATGTGATTGTTATAGTTAAAATCTAGATCATGGTGCCAGGTTATTCAAGGCGATTAATTTTCATAAAAATTTCAGCGTGGTAACGCGGTAGCCTGTAGGTTGATGTAATGGTCTCTCCCCTCCTTTTTAATTCGGCGTCAAATGCACCATGATGGCTATGAGACAACCATCAAACAAGAAGAGGAGACCGTAATGGAGATTACAACGATTGGGCTGTATTTGGCAAAAAATATTTTTTATGTAGTGAGTTTAAACCAGGTAGGAAAAATACAAATGCAAAAGGAATTAAAACGGTCACAGATGTTGCTTGCGTGGACATCCACTTTAAGAAGCTGTACATTGTGATTAATAATCAATGGGTTGTATCTATCGATGAAAATTAAGGCTCAAACCTGAGTACTGTAACTAGGTTAGCTTAAGTTGGGTGTCGGCCATATTACCGGTGCGGTTCGTTCCTCGCCACATCCCACGGGTTATCCATAGGCATTGCATAATATTTATGAGGTGATTGCTGTTAGTGTCTATTTAACGTGTCTTTTTTCCGCTAATTTCATCCCGACTGCCATTTATAGTACCATCCGTTGATGAAGAATAACCTTGACCATCTACCTGCCTCACGGCAAAAGAATCTGGCCCATATCGTTGCTGTTTTGCGTGATGAGGTTGAACAAGTCACTGGCTTTGCCACGGGCAAGAAAAAACACAACCAAATACTTAAAATCATCCTCTTCGGTAGCCACGCTACGGGCAAGTGGGTCAACGACCCCGCCCACGGATACGTCAGTGATTACGATATTCTGGTCATTCTCAATCGCCGCAAACTGGTCGAAGAATATCGAATCTGGAACACGGCTGAAGACCGCATCAGCCTGCAAGTACGGCAGCCACTCAACATACTGGTGCATACCCTGCACGAGGTGAATGATGCACTGGCCAAAGGTCAGTATTTTTTTACCGACATCAAACGAGAAGGTATTGTGCTGTATGAAACAGACAACCGTGAACTGGCAGAAGCAACCAATTTAAGTAAAGAAGAATACAAAGTTATTGCAGAGAAACATTATGCGCAGTGGTTTGAGAGCGCGGGAGAGTTTTTAGATACATTTTTTGATGATATGAAAAAACAAAGGTTTAATAAATCAGCATTTGAACTCCATCAAGCCACAGAACGATTTTATGCCTGTTTACTTCTGGTCTTAACCAACTACAAACCCAATACACACAATCTGGTACAACTCAACGCCCTGGCCATTTCACAAAATGAAAGCATTGCCGAAGTTTTCCCGCAAGACAGCAAAACCCACCGCCGCCGCTTTCAACTATTAAAAAATGCCTACGTTGATGCTCGTTATTCCGAACACTACAACATCACCCAGGAAGAACTTGAATGGTGTGCAGAACGGGTACAGCTTTTACAACAGATCACAAAAGAACTATGCCAGAAAAAAATCAATGCCTAACTAAGTTATTGGCGGCTGACTCCGAATACGGCTAAAGATAAATGTTGGGCTTAGTAACGACAAGCACAATGATAGTAAGGTGTGTTTCTAAAGAAATTTGAGCATGACGGGGTTTGGGCATAGTTAACACCCTTAGCCTATTGTTATTCCTGCTTCAGAAATACTCTTGATCTAGTTTGGTGTCAATATTAGGATGGGTGTCCGGGTTGGTGGTTATAAAGATAGGTGATGAGATGGGCATCTCTCGATTCTTTAAGGTATGGTGAAATGCGGTTTATCTTATTCATTTAATTTACTGTCAAAACGAAGTAGTATTGTCAAGTAATTAACAGACATTGTTCCGATAAAGATTGTTTTAAGGTTTTATTAAGGAAGTTCAAATAAGGAGATATATTATGAATAAATTACTTGGCTCTGTGGGTAAGGGCGGAAAAAATATCAGAGACGATGTTGAGCTTATACAAGAACTTTTAAATAGAAATATCGCGAAATTACCTGACAAGAAAAAACTTAAAATTGATTGCAGGGTTGGTAAAAACACAATTACCTTAATTGAACAATACCAGAAAATTGTGGTGAAATTAGCTAGACCAGATGGCCGTGTCGATCCTGGCGGTAAAACATTTAAATTTTAATGGCTGGTACAGAATTACAGACTATTAAAAGCCAATGGGGGGGCGAAAGCTCAAAATGGAGTCAGGATAAAAAATTATTAAGCCTCAATCCACAGTTTCGTATAAAAGTGAAAACCTTGTTACAAAAATTAAAAAAACGTGGGTTTCAGCCTACTATATTTTATGGCTGGCGTTCTCAAGAGGTACAATTGCAATTGTATGCAAGAAAACGTTCTAAAATTAAATTTAGCTTTCATAATGCAACATATAAAAATGGAACTCCAAATGCATTAGCTACTGATATTATTGATAGTCGTTACCTTTGCTCTTCTCGCAATGAAACAAAGGAGTTTTGGCAGGCTTTAGGAGAAGAAGCGAATAAACTTGATTTAACTTGGGGGGGTAGCTGGGTTTCCTTCAAAGATTTTGCTCATGTACAGATGTTTTCCAATTTAAAGTTAGCCACCATTAAAAATGAGAGCAGCCAATAATGGCAGATCATAAAATTATCTTGTTCTCAATCGGAATTTTTTATTTATCATTCTCTAGCCCAATTTATGCCGGGCAAAAAATAGCTCCAGAATTACTAAATGAAGTGAGGTTGATTATTATTTCGACTAAAACAACAGCCTCAAGTATTCTTTCTGAAAAAAAGAAATATTCTCATGTTATACCCGAGACACAAATTATTTTTAGCGATGAATGTAGCAATTTGAAGTCAGGTCTGTTTTTTCTTGTTTCAGATATGATTACTCAACCAGAAAAAGAAAAGGGCAAGTTGAAAATAGCTAAATCTAAAATAAAGGATGCCTATGCACGAAAATGTCAAATCAAAAACAAAGGAATGCTTGACCTTGGTCTGCCAGTTATTCACCCATCAATAGAAAAAGTGCCTGACAGTGCCGTAAATTGGGATGATAGTGATCGAGTGTCTGAATTAAAACATGTAGCGGGCCTGGGTTATTTCTTAGTTGAAAGACATTACATGAGCAATGATCCTGGGATGACAGAAGGACGCTTGCAGTCCATTTACTACTTCAAGATAGATTCAAAACAAAAATTATTATTGCAGCGTCATTGTTGGGACTTTAACAACGTCAAGAATGAGAATAATTATTTTGTTTTTCATTGCGCCACAGAAATGGCAGCAGATCACTTCATGCACAGTAGTTTTGTCTACGATGCTAAGATCTTAAAATTAATCCATGTGAGTGAATACTGCCGAAATCCTGAATTAATAAAACCAAATTCAATGCGTTGCAAAGCCGAAAGTGTTAATGCGAATGCTGAACTCATCCTGAAAGACAAAGTTGTTTCGTTGTTAAATTAAATGTCTTAGAGTGAATGCTTACTTATACTTACGTGGATACCCACTTTAAGAAACTACACATTGTGATTAATAATCAATAGGTCATATCTGTTCAGAAGAATTAAGGTTCAAACCGGAGTACTATAAATAGGTTTGCTTTCGTTGGGTATCGGTCATATTACCGATACGGTTCGTTCCTCACCACATCCAACTGCCTTATCCATAGGCGTTGCGTAGCATTTGTACATACGTTAGTTCTTAAGCTGTACAAAAAACAGGCGTCAATCCAAGCTTAGCGCGACCTGACAACCTATCACGTTCAGGGTGAGCGCGTTTTGCATTCGTTGACAAGTATTCTAATGCACGCAGAACCGCTGCCTTAAGC
>JAFLJQ010000045.1 GCA_022712915.1 Gammaproteobacteria bacterium
ACCATTAATTTTGCATAGTCCAATTTCTGTTCAGGGCTGAAACTGACTCTCGCTTTTCGTGTCTTCGTCATAAGTACTCCACTAGTTTTTAGGTTTATTAAGCTATAATACCTTCCAACTTTATTAGACCACTATAATCAGTGTCCTGCTAACTATATAGATTTATATCCCTCTTGTTATACTCCATATGATCAACCTGTTAATCATCACATAACTATAATCAAAGAGGGAGAAAACATCACATGGCAGAAAAAAGTGGGACTTATTGGGTAACTTGGGCAAATACCCATGCTAAAAACAGTCATTCACTAGATGACCTCAGTGAACCTTTTAAATCCAATGTAAAGGCGTTCATAAAGGCTCTTAAGGATGCGGGAGCAACTGTTACTGTCAGTACAACAAAACGTAGTGATAAAAGGGCCTATTTATTCCACTGCTCATGGAAAATCGCGCAAGGAAAATGCAAAGCTGCTGATGCCGAAAAAATGACTGGGGTTAACATCCAGTGGGATCATGGTAGTGATACGGACAGTAAAAAATCTGCGGAAAAAATGGTAAGTGGTTTTGGTCTTGCTGTGCCGCCAAGAAGTAGTAATCCACCCGCCTTAACCAGTAATCATATATCCGGTAAAGCCATTGACATAACAATCAAATGGACAGGGATACTCAAGGTAAAAAACAAAAAGGGAGCGGAAGTTTCTGTTCCATACAAACAAAATGTAAACCAGAATACAGCGTTACACAGTATTGGTGAGAGTTATAGTGTGAAAAAAATTAAAACAGATGCCCCTCACTGGTCTTACAATGGACGTTAAACATATGGATAGTTCAAGTTCAATGATAGGCAAAAGTCTCAGCAGGCAATTAATTATTATTGTATTAAGTTTGTTTTTATCCGCATGCCAAGATAAGAACGCCAGCAAAGCAGATGCAAACAAAAAAGAGTCTGTTAATTTTAACAATCACATTGGTTGGCTACACAATAACTGTCTCGCCATAAAAAATCCGGGCTTAAATTCAGGTGAAAAAATCAACATTATTGCATTCAAAAAGAAGCAACAGCTTTATACTGGCAGCATCACAAATAAAACGGATACTGGAACATCGTGCCCACAGCTTTTCGAAGACCGAAAAGCCATCAATGTTGCCGAAGGATATTCATTTTATACAATAAAGTCCGATGCAAAAAAAATTGATATTGGAATTGGACTTGTTGGTATAAACCCGACTCTACAGAAAACAAATAATAATATAACGGGTGATATCAACGGAGACACTCTTCAGGATTATTTTACCCAATGCTCATCCTCAGAGGGGATACATTTCAATATATGGTCAAACAAACCATATAAAGGCAAAGCCATTTGGACCGCTTATTACTACCTTGGTTATGATTTAGAGCCAAATTGTCCACCGTTACAATAATATATTTGTTAGCGAGTCCGGTGATGTAAAGGACTCCTCCTCTTTTTAAATCAGGATTGATTAAGGTATCCGGTTAACCACCACGGGGGTCTGCCCGTGTTGTTGTTTGGGCTTTGATTAACCAAACAGCCCGGCATAAAGCCGAGCCATTTGCCTCTCAGCTCTTCGCTGTTTGGCGGACAAACTGATCCAGTTCGGATCGGCTGATGTCCATTTGGGCCGCCGCATTATTCAGAAAGCGATCACGATTAACACCACCCAGGGAGGGCAGTGACCGGAGCAATGCCGACAGATACGCGGCCTTCCCCTGATATTTTTCCTGCTCTTGTCGATGCAATGCCATTAATCTATCACTGACATAGGACAGTGTTCCCCGTGTCAGTACTGAGACCCAGTAATACCCAAACGCCGCCTTAGGCGTCAGGCCACCCTCACTATCACCATCCAGTTTCAAAAAATCACACAGCTCAATCATCGCACCAACACGATCAATGGCATCAATACAGTCAATAAAACTCGCCTGCTCTTTGTCAAAATCAAAGAACGGATGGTGTGGTATTGGATGAGTGGGTTCCGGGGTATCAATGGGTGGGATGGTTTTCTGCTTACTCATACCCTTCCCCCGCCGTGTTGTTGGCTACCGTTGTGGAAAACAGGCTGGAAGATGGGAAGCGCTTTAAGCGCAATTCGATTACAATTCTGCTTGGTCATGACAATAGTCCTTCTATTGTTGTGATTAGTCGTCTGTCTGGTGTGTTGTCGCACACTAGATGGGCGCATTATTAAACCCTTTGAGATTAGGGAAATTGTAGGTTTTTAGTAGAACCTCTATACTTTAACCTAAGGCTACACCAAGTTCAATAGGATTTATAAAGGTTTGACTAAAATATTGATTTCGCCGGAGACATGTAGGGCAGCAAGGGCTCTTTTAAATATATCGCAATCCGATCTTGCAAAAACTGCCAACCTATCGAAACAAACATTGGTAGATTTCGAGCGCGGTGCCAGAACGCCATATCCTAATAATTTGCTAGCAGTACAATCTGCTTTAGAAAATCTAGGGGTTGTATTTGTGGGGGCCGATGAAAAACATGGTGCTGGAGTAAGGTTCAGATAAATGAAGATACAGCCTTAAGTGCCTGTTTAGAGTGGACTATATCTGTCATCAGTTAAGAGCCCTTCGCCTGCTCAAGTACAAAATTCAATCCAGAGATCTGTCACCAAAAAACTGATACACCATAATCAAATGATCTGACCCCATGACCCCAGACTCTACCCCCATTGATCCAGATTTTTAATTACCATCAATCAGCTCTGAACCCACCAACTCAAGCTTACGTAATATTTTCCCTTCTTCAGGTGAAAACGAACGCAAAGTATACTTACAACCTTCAAGTGCATCTTTCAATTTTTCTTCTTCTTCAGAAGTGGCAAATATAATTTGCCCGGCGACAGGGGCTTGCGAAGCACCTTTTAATAACCCAGCGAAACTTAACTTGTTCGCTTCTTGCTGGCGAGGCTCATCGAAAATAAGAATGCCTGGATGATTAGTTTGAAATATCTCTCTTAAACTAAATAGACTAATCAAGTAACTCCATATCACCCGGATCCCATCACTTGCTGAGGTGTCAAACCCCAGATCAAAGCCTTCCCTTGTTGGCAAATAACTGTCTTTTGAAATATTCAAAAGTTTAGGATCAAAGCTAGAGAAACCAAACTCCGACAAATAGTCAACGACCAGTTTTTGCAGCGCATCCAGTTTTTTATTATCGCTTGTGCTAAACCCATGCTCAGGTAACCTTCGGCGCTGCCTTGTTAACTCCTTGTGTTGTGCATGCAACTTATCAAACTCATTCCGGAAGTCCGCCATATCAACCAATGCTTCTTCGTAATTTTTAATTAGATTTTCTAACCTAATTTTTTCTCTTAAATATTCTTCATCAAATACATTTTCATCCGAATAAACGTCTTGCTTTAGTCGAGATATGTCTTCCGCATAACGATCAATATCTTTTTCAAGATTATTTAACTCGTTATGGTAGAACCGCCAGTTTCCCGACGGTCCCCACACAGATCCGGACGTGCGGAACTACCGCATCCGGCTCTTCAATCATATTATTCGCCCGTGCATGCACGGCCCCTAGTACCAATCAACAACAACATGGCTACGCT
>JAFLJQ010000030.1 GCA_022712915.1 Gammaproteobacteria bacterium
TAAGGCAGCGGTTCTGTGTGCATTAGAATACTTGTCAACGAATGCAAAACGCGCTCACCCTGAACGTGATAGGTTGTCAGGTCGCGCTAAGCTTGGATTGACGCCTGTTTTTTGTACAGCTTAAGAACTAACGTATGAAGTGGGGATAGTCATCAAAGTGTGGGGTAGACTCATGTGTCTACCCGGATGGGCACATGGTCTCGTTCCTACATATTATTCCAGAATTGTGTTCACTCAGCTGAGAAACCGTTTGTTGAGATTTCAACAAATATTTTTTGTGACATGACGCCTTGGTGGTGAAATTAAATATTTTGTCATATTGGCTAGTTTGCATATGTTTTAGTGATTTCTAAAACGCCGCAGGCTGGTCAGTATTTTTTGGCTGGCCTTGCTACTGGCCAGAAAGACGACCGGTACGGTGATCAAGGTAAATACCGTGGAGAAGATTAGCCCCCATGACAGGGCCAGTGCCATGGGGGAGACGAAGTGATCCATGCCACCCCAACCATAGGCCGTGGGTAACAAACCCACTACCGTGGTGCTGGCGGTGAGGATGACGGCTCGTAGGCGGCGTTTGCCTGCGGCAAAGATCGCCTCGCTAACCTCCATGCCTTGTTCGATTAAACGCTGTGCAAAGACCAGTAGAACCAGTGAACTGTTGACCACCACGCCGGTCAGGGCCACCATGCCCATGGTGGAGAAAAAGGATAGCGGCATGGGTTTCCAAAACATATCATGTAAAAAGAAACTGATGATAATACCGACAATACCAAACGGAATGGCCAGCATCACAGCCAGAGGATAGCTGAGTTTATTAAACTGGATGGCGAAAATAAAAAAGATCGCGATTAATGCAAATAGAAAGGCCGATATCAGATCGCGGAAAGACTCCTGGTTCTTTTCATTCTCTCCACCATAGTTGACCTTGATGCGATTTTTTAGATCACCCAGCCATTTATCTTCATCCTGTTGAACTTGTGTGTTGAGTTTGAGACTGGATATTTTTGTTTGATCAATATTTGCCGTGACACTTACTACACGAAACCGTTGCTTGTGGCGAATGGCAGTAAAGCCCTCGTGTTTTTTGAGTGTGGCGACCTTGGAAAGTGGTGTCAAATAGCCGCCTTTATTGGGTAGCATGACCAGATCGAGCAGCTTTTGTGGATCTGTTAGTTGTGATTTAAAGCGGATGGTGACATCCACTTCCTCATTACCTCGGCGTATTGTTGAAATACGCAAGCCATCCACAGCGGCACGAATATGCGTGGCAATAACTTTAAGATCGACCCCGATAAAGGATGCCATTCTTCGATCGACAACAATGTGTAATTCTTCGTCACCCGGTTGTAAGCCGGTTTCAACTGTTGTGACACCTTCAACTGTTTTGAGGTAGCTTAGTAACTGTTCGGTAGCTTGCTTAGTGGCTTTGTTATCATTACCCGTTAATTCGACTTCTAGCGCACGGCCGGTGGGGGGGCCGGCTTTTTGTTCGTCAAAGGCAAACTCAAGGTGTGGAAATATTTCTGGCATGAGTTTGGACATGGCATGCATATCATTCAATGCATCATGTTCTTCGCGGGCCACGGCCGGGATATAGAGTACCCGGATCTGACCAAAACGACTGCCGCGTTGTGTCAGGGGATCGCCGGGGTCATTGGCTATTTGCCCGGTGGTGATCAGTGTCGCTTCCAGATAATTCGCATTGGTTTTATCACGTAAGGTTTTGTCGATTGTGTGCATTTTCTTGCGAAAATTTTCCAGGCTGATTCCTGGGGCGGCCGTGACACGCATGATATATTGATCAATTCCGACAGAGGGAAAAAGCTGGAAAGAGAGCGTTGTTTTGGCCAGCACGATACTGCCAATTAGTACCAGCATTGAAAGACCAATCGTTATCCAGTAGTGCCGGATGGCATGGGTTAAAACCTTCAGGTAAATATTTTCCATGAAGACTAACCAGGGTCTTTCTATTGGGCGAGCCTTTGGTCGGGTAAAATGTTTGATATGACTGGGTAGAATGAGGAAGGCTTCCAGCCAGGAAAAGATCAAGAGTGTAATGACCACGGTGGGTATGGCGACAATAAATTTACCAATCATGCCGGACATATATAGCAGAGGAAGAAAGGCAACAATCGTGGTCAAGATGGTGGTGGTCACAGGGCCAATAAGTTCAAGGGTGCCATTGATAGCGGCATCGAGAGGTTCTTCGCCTTGCTCTAAATGAAATGTAATATTTTCACCGATGATGATTGCATCATCGACCAACATTCCCAGCACCATGATAAAGCCCAGCATGGAAATTAGATTCAGTGTGATGCCAGATACATATAGGGTAAATAAACCAGCAAAAAATACAATGGGTAAACTGATGGTGGTTGTGATGGCTACGGAAGGGCGCAAGAAAAGTACCAGCGTAATCAGTACCAGGCAAAGCCCGACAATCCCGTTGTTGGTTAACACTCTCAGTCGCATTCGGGTAAAACTGGAGTAATCTTTAAAAGCGGTAATACTGATATCTGTACCGTATTTATTCGGTATTTCCTTAATGTATTGTCTAACATCATCGACAACTTCAATAATATCGCCCTTGGTGCTTTTTAAAACGATCAAGTTAAATGCCGGCTCTCCCTTCATATCAAAATAGATGCGGGGTTTCTCAAGCGTCTCGATTACATTTGCCACATCACCCAGTTTGATCTCTTGACCCAATTCATTGGTGAAAAAGGCTAGTTTCTCAACATCTTCAGGATTCTGGAATTCACCGACAATGCGAATGACCTTCTGACCCTGAGGGGTATCAATGATTCCCCCTGGTGCATTGATATTCCAGTTGGCCAATAAGTTTGCCACATGACTAATGGACAGATCGTGTTTTTGCAGCTTTACCGGGTCAAGAATAATACGCAGCTCGGAGCGACGGTCACCTTCAATCTGTACATCGGCCACTCCTTTTATGGTAATCAGATCATCCCTGATTTGGATCGCCGTGCGTTTTAATTTCAGCTCAGGCCCCGGGGCCGAAATGGCTATTTGAATAATCGGAAATTTGCGACCATCAATTTCTAGAACCAGAGGTTCATCGGGCAGATCATTCGGTAATCGGGCACGATTTACCGCGAGTTGTACCTCACTGGCAATCCTGTCGCGATTGGATGCATGAGGATCTAACTCCAGATCTAACTTACCCGAACCGGGAAAGGCCGTTGATGTCATTTTATCAATACCGTCGAGGGATTTTAGCTCCTGCTCGATTGGGGTAATTACGAGCTTTTCAATCTCTTCAGGTGAAGCACCAGGATATTGAAAAGTAATCCGAATCGTATCCAGATTCACATTAGGGAAAGCCTCCCTATTGATCTGGGTGATGGTGTAAATCCCCAGAGCGATAAAGAAAAATGAGATGAGATTGACCACCAAAGGGCGATTAACGAAAAAAGCGATAATAGATTTCATAGTTGGGGATTTTGATTGTTTTTTGGTCAATATTGTGGTGGTTATTCTGCGCTAATATTAGTAATAATTAAAGTAGATATGAGTGGGGTTTAGGTGGTTGGTTCCACTGGAGCTTGTTTTTTTGTGGCATTGTGATGAATCACACCATGATGTGGAGATTTTATATTTGAAATCGCTGGCGCGATGCTGATTAATTAAGTCGGTGATTGATCGACAGCAAGTCACTTTCTTGTGCTGACCTAAAAAAAAGCACCCTGAGGGTATAAATAACCAAAGAAAAAGCCATCATTAAATGATGGTGTGAATGTTCGGTTTTCTGAATGAGGTTTGTAGATGGGCCATTCCCCGACCTGACTGCGAACCAGTAGCATCGCATCCGGCAACTGTGTCCCCTGCGAAATTAGTACATCCTTGATGCCTGTTATTGTTTTTTAAAGAAAGCCAAATATCACAATGCGCCATCAAAGGAGCAATTCCAACGAATAATGCTCATGTTTGTTCATCCGTAGGGTGTAATCTTAATTTGTGTTGTATTTCTTAATATGGATAGCTATTTTTGCTTTGATACGCGAATATTGATTCGTGGATTGAGTGCTTGCCGTATCAGAAGTTGGCTATAGTTGGCAGGCTGGGAGTATTATACATGTTGGTGTTTATTGCTCATTACATATATCAATAGAAATTAGGTAGGGAGATTAGTTTGATGTTGAAACGACATTTTTGGGTACCGGGTTTTGCCTTGTTGTTTGTTTTGGTCTGTTCGGTGGCCAGGGCTGAGAGGCCGGATTTCCCAACCATTAAACGCTATGGTGAACTGGCCAATGCGGCTTATGAAGGTGAGTCAAAGGCTCGTGCAGTGTGTGAAAAACAGGGTTACCAGTTTACTCATTATGGACGTGCATCCAGTGTTGGGGTGGTTTATTTTTTGGCAACGGATGATAAGCGTAAAACTCAAATTATTGCTGTGCGTGGCACGGCCAATGTTGAGAACGTGATGGTCAATACCGATTTTAAACTGGTGCTAGATGAGCACACGAGTAACATGTTACACAGTGGGTTTGCTCAATCAGCTGCCGCAGTCTACAAGGCGATTAAACCAAAACTTAAACGTGACTATACCATTGATACCACGGGCCATAGTCTGGGTGGGGCAGTGGCCATGGTGCTGGCCATGTACCTTGACCAGGATGAATACAGATTTGGACAGGTGATTACCTTTGGTCAACCCAAGGTGACAAACATCACCGGCGCTAAACGCTACGATTATATGAAAATTACACGAGTGGTAAGTGAAAAGGACATGGTTCCCCTGGTGCCACCGTTTGATCCTACGGATATTAAGAATGTGGATCTCTACTGGCATGCAGGGCAAGAATTGATTTTGTTAGCGGGAAATGAATACAGCCTGGCAGGGGGTATTCCCAGTATGTTAAGGACGGTGAAATTTTTTCAAGAAACACCGGGTGAACAAAATCTGCAGCACCATCTGATGACGCTTTATCTTGAACTGCTTGATAAAAAAATCAGTAATGGCAAAGAAGTGCCCTATAAGACAGGTTTTGCCCTGTATGATATATTTTAGCTAAGCCCTATCATGGACTGATGTTATGAATTTTTTAATCTTCGCATCTGTTTTTTTGTTGGTCATAGCGTTGATGAATATTTATATCTGGCGTCGTTTCTTGTGTTTGTTAACCCATGGTATCGGTCGTTATTTGCTTATTGTTCCCCTTGCCTTGATGCTGGGGGATATTTTTTTCATTCTGGATATTGTCACGGGCGTTGTTTCTGTTTCACCTGCCCTGTATATGATCACTAGTTCCTTTGATGGGGCCACCTTTATGTTATTTGTGGTGGCGGTGGTCTATGACCTTTCCATCATGTATCAAAGCGAGTCCCCTTTGATCAGTCCCGTCGTCACACTTTAAAAATTATTTTGATGTGACTATGTTGACCTTAGCCTTTTCGTATTTATTGCGTGGGCTGAGTCAGGGTATTAATCGGCTTAGGATCAAGGTAAAGGATTTTCCATTGTACAACTGACTGATATACATGTCGGCTGTACTATCAAGCGTGATTTTGTGGAACATCTGGTGCGGGAGACCAACCGGCTGCAAGCCGATATCGTAGTGTCACCGGTGATCTGGTCGATCTGCATGTCAGTCAAATCAAATATGACCTGTATCATCTTGTGCCGTAACCCACCAAACCTGCCACCAGGCACTCATTAGAAAAACAGTTTGAGTTCTACGCAATACTTGGCGGGTTACGCAAAAGATGCTAACCCACCCTATATTATTGGATAGAGCGCGACTTAATTGAGTATATTACCCGACCGCCTAATTTGTAACTGTTTGATAAATGATACATTTGTTTATTTTAATTTCTGTTGTCAACCGATTAGCCTCTCAAACGTTATTTGCCAGTAAGAACCGATAAATTGATGAGGTACAGGAAAATGAAAATCAAAACTTTTTTACCTATGCTGTTGGTATCACTGGTGGCGGCCCCTGTTTTTGCCGATGAGAAAAATAGTTCACAAAGCCAGGATCGTCTGGATAAGCGTGGAGATGTTATTGATCAACGACTCGATGAGCGAGGTCAGGCCATTAATACTCATCTGGATAACAAGGGTGAGACGATCAATGCTCGGATGGATCAAAAAGGTGAAATGCATCAGAACCGTTTACAGGAACAGGCGCAACAGGCACGTGAAAATGGTAACGAGGATCTGGCCAAACGTCTGGAGCAGCGAGCGAGTACGATGCAGCAGCGCTTTGATCAACGGGGCGATAAAATAGAAAACCGTCTTGATCGTCGTGGTGATGTGATTGCTCAAAAGATGGATCAACGTGGTGATCAAATTAATACGCGTATGGATGCCCGAGGTGAACGTGCTCAGCAAAACAAGGCACAGAACCAGAACAGAGAGCAGCGCCAGAACAGGGAACAGCACCAAAATCGAATGAGCTACCAGAATCGAGCGAATAGTCAGAATAGAATGAGTCAGCAACGACGTAATAAGTAATGCTGTCAGGCAATGATTGCACATATAACCCATAGGAGTTGCCAGTCTGAACACACCCCAGACACTCGAACAGTTTTTAGCGAGTATCGAGCAACGTGCTTATCGTATGGCGATCATTGCCACCCGTAATCGTGAAGATGCGCTGGATGTGGTGCAGGATGCTATGACCAAACTGGTGCAGAAATATGCCGGGCGTAGTGCCGATGAATGGGGGCCACTATTTTATCGCATTATGCAGACGACCCTTCGTGATGGGTATCGACGTAGTAAGATTCGCAATGGTTTACGGCACCTCTTTTTCCGAAATGAGGAAACAGGGGATGAGGATCCCATCAATAATTTACCTGATCATATGGAAGTGACACCGGAGAGGCTTATCGCAGGGCAGCAAGGTATCACGGCACTTGAGCAGGCCTTGCAGCAGCTTTCCTTGCGGCAGCAACAGGTGTTTTTGTTAAGGGCGTGGGAGGGATTGGATGTGAGGCAAACGGCCGAGGCTATGGGGTGTTCACAGGGTAGTGTTAAAACCCATTATTCGCGAGCGGTGCAGGCTTTGCGAGGTTTACTGGAAGAATATGATGATGAATAGTGATAAAGAACAGCAGTTCATTAATGGGATTAAGTCCACGCTTGATCAATCTCAACATGAGCTGGACGCGATCACCCTGGCGCGTTTGAAGGCGGCTCGCATGACGGCATTGGAAAGTGCTGAGCATAAGTTTGGTTGGTTGACTTCAAACAGAATGTTGTTGGCGACCTCCATGTCGATTCTGCTAGCGGTGTCGATCTGGTTAATACAAACGCCGGGTAATCATCACTTGCCAATGGATGATCTGCCCCTGTTGACGGCAACAGAAGATTTTGAGTTATACCGTGATCTGGAATTTTATCAATGGCTGGAATATGAACGTGAACAGGGCTAAGGCGAATGTTTATCTCATTGGACTCTTTCTTTTTTGCCAGCAGGCCATTGCCAGTGATAGCCAGCCGGATCAACCTGAGATGGAACTACTGGAATTTCTGGGCAGTGGAGAGATGCTCGATGGTGAATGGCTGGATCCCTTATCTATGGCCGATCTTGAACAGCAGGATTTGCAAGCTAAGCAACAGGAGGAACGAGATAATGAATAAATACGTTTTATTCAGTGCGTTGCTGACGGCTTTATTATTGACCGCACAGGGTGTCTCTGCCACGACATGGCAAGAGCTATCAGGAGATGAACAAAAATTGTTAAAACCGTTTGGACAAAAGTGGGACTCAATACCCTCTGAGCGGCAAGAAAAATTACGCAGAGGCACACAACGTTGGCAACTGATGACGCCCGAACAGCGTCAGCAGGCGCGGCAACGCCATAAAGACTGGCAGGAGATGAGCCCGCAACAACGTCAGGAATTACAGCAACGTTTTCAGCAGTTTAGGGCCTTACCTGAGGGGGAGCGTGAAGTCTTGCGCAAGCGTTTTGGCTGGTATAAAAACCAGACCCCGGAGCAACGCGAGACCTTACGGCAAAAATGGCAGAGCATGTCGCCGGAACAACGCCAGCTATTCAGGCAACGGCAGTCTAACCGTATGATGCCACAGCAACGGAGGCAAATGCAGCCGCGTATCAGACAAAGGTAATTAGGTGTAGAAGTAGGAGTAGTAGAATGTTTTTTTTAAACCGCAGGTTTTACGGGTTTGTTGTCTCAGCCTTGTTATTGCTGGCAACGGATTTGTCTGCGAAGGAAGCACTTTCTTCCATGTTGACTGTTGAGTTGGGAAGAAACTCAGCGGATACCGATGAGACCTATGTCGATCTTGATCTTGGTTTCAATAATGGCATGCACTTGCGAGGCATGCTGGGTAAGACCCAACAGACTGTGGACGGCCAGGTTCAAGAGTCAGACTCACGGTTGCTTGGCGTCAGCAGTGATTATAGTGCACGTTTTGTGGCGGGTTTTGACTATGAGTACTGGGGCGATAAAACGATGCTTGAAACCTGGACTAATCGTTTTAAGTTGGGCACCAATACGAAGGACTGGTATCTCCAGTTTCGATATGAGGATCGACGCTCGCAATTTCCGACTTCGGGTGCGGCCTATGTTCGTCCTAATGGTAAAGTTGTTCAGCTACCAGTGGTTTCAAATGTGAATAGCACAGGTAAAGGCTTGAACGTGAGTTTTTATGGTCTATACCCCATGGCGTTGACACTATCCTATATACGTTATTCCTATGATCTGGATGTGGCGGTGCTTGGAAAAGGGCCGCGTCGGACACAGTTGGTTTCATCATCTAACCTGGACATGCCCGTGGGGCTTGAAACCTGGCGGCGTTCTGCTGATATGAGTTACAACCTTAATTGGGGCCTGGTAGGTCTTAGTGGTTCTCAGGGGGAGTCGGTAGTGGACAAGAGTATTGCCCGAAATATCTCAGCCTATCTGATCTGGAATATGCGAGATGACTGGTCTTTGACGTTGACCGGTGGACAAGCTAGCACGGACGATTCACCTGAAACCATTCGCTATGGCCGTGTGGCGGTCAGTCATCGTTGGTGAAGCCCTCGCCTGACTTATTCCGCATCGCCATGTTCTTCTGGTTCCTCTTTGTGTAAATCGTCCTTGTTCGCCCTGGCCGCTTTTTCCTTGATATCCTCCAGTTCCATCAGCCTGGCCTCAACCCGTTGGTTGATGCTGCCTGGGGGGTATTCACCCTTGTCATTAAGCTCACCTGCCGGGATGCCGGTCAGGATCTCGATAGCCTGATCGGCATGTGCATAGGCATAGATATGAAACTCACCCCGTCTGGCGGATTCGCGTACATCTTCACGTAACATCAGATGTTGTATATTGGATGTTGGGATTAGTACCCCTTGTTGCGCGTTAAAGCCCATTATTTTACAGATATCATAGAAGCCTTCAATTTTTTCATTGACGCCGCCAATGGCCTGCGATTCACCAAATTGATTGACGGAGCCGGTGATGGCCAGGGATTGCTTAATGGGCACAATGGCCAGGGCGGAAAGCAGGACACACAGTTCCGCCATGGAGGCACTATCCCCCTCGATGCCACCATAAGTTTGTTCAAATACGACTGAGGCGTGCAGTGGCATGGGACGATCCTTGGCATAGCGGGCACCGAGGAAGTTGGCGAGGATAAAGACCCCTTTGGAATGGATGGGCCCGCCCAGTTCGACCTCCCGTTCGATATCCATAACCTCACCTTCACCCATGCGTGTTGTGGCCGTAATGCGTGAGGCTTGACCAAAGGCATGCTCACCTAGATCCATAACCGACAGGCCATTGATCTGTGCGACCTTTTCACCCTCGGTGTCGATCAGAATGGTGCCTCGCTGGATTTCTTCACAGGTGTGTTGCTGGATGCGACTGGCTCGATAGATCTGTTGATCAATGGCCTGTTGTACGTGTTCATGGCCTATGGTTGTTTGTTTTGCTTTGCTCGCCCAGTAGTCGGCCTCGCGCAGCAGGTCGGCGATACTGCGTAAATGGGTGCTTAGTTTTTGAGTGTCTTCGATCAGACGGCCACTGTGTTCAATGACTCGGCCAACGGCCGCCCTGTCAAAGGATCGCAGTTGTTCACGGCGACTGATGGTGGCGATTAACTGGGCAAACAGTTTGATGTTGGCATTATTATAATCAAGTTTATCCTCAAAATCGGCTGAGACCTTGAACAGCTCGGCAAACTCAGGATCAAATTCATGCAATAGGTAATACAACTCACGTTCACCAACCAGTACCACTTTGATATTCAGGGGCATGGCCTCGGGTTCGAGTGACACGGTGTTGATGGGGTTAGATTGATCTGTCAGTGGTTGGATGTGAAGCTCGCAAGATGTCAGGGCGCGTTTTAGTCCCTCCCAGGCTAAAGGTTGCTGTAATAATTTTGAGGCATTGAGAATCAGGTAGCCACCATTAGCTCGGTGCAGTGCTCCAGCCTTGATCAAGCTAAAGTTGGTCGTTAGGGTCCCCACTTGTGCCGTATGCTCTACTCGGCCCAGCAGGCTTTGGTAGAGGGGATTGTCCTCATAGAGGACTGGCGTGCCCTCAGTTTCACTGTTGTCAACGAAGACATTTATCTGATATCGCATGAAGGAAGGATTTTCAGCTAGCTTCAGCAGACCGGCGGATTCTTCTTCATTGCGAAATTCATCCAGATGTTCAACGATGTCTTCCTGTATGGCATCCAGGTACTGTTGCAGCCTGTTATTTGTCGTGTATTTTGTTTTTAGATCATTGATTAAATGTCCCGTAGCAAACAGGGCCGTCTCACGGTTAAGTAATTTGCTCTCTTGCCTGGCTTCTTGTTGCCACTGTGATTGTTGACGTAGAGCCAGGTTGAGTTTTTCTTCCAGTACCGAAACGACTTTCTCAATTTTGTTTTGTTTCTTATCCGGTAGCCGATGATATTCCTTGGGCTTTAGAGTCTCAACTTGCTTGCTCGGAGCAAAGGCGAAACCATGGGGGGTGCGCAACAAGGTAAGATCATGGTGCACTGCTTCTTTGCCCAGATCTTCAAAGTTCTGTTCGATCCGTTGTTTGAGCTGGTCTTCGATTTCTTGCAGACGGGCATGATATTCCTCCGTCTTAAAGGCCGCCGGGATGGCGTTACGCAGGTCTTCTATCAGTTGCTGCATGTCCTGAGACAGGAGAATGCCCTGACCTGGTGGTAGTTGAACCAGCCTGGGGCAATGGGGTTGTTTGAAATTGTTGACATAACAATAATCATCCGGTGTTCCCTCATGGCTGGATCGTTGGCGCAAGTGTTGTTCAACGATTGTGTGTTTGCCAGAGCCGGCCGGACCCAGGATATACAGGTTGTAGCCGGGTTGCTGAATACTGATGCCAAACTCTAATGCGCTCAGAGCGCGTTCTTGTCCGAGTATTCCGTTAAGGTTTGGTAGATCAGCGGTGGTTTTGAAGTTCAGTTGTTTGTGGTCACAGTGCCGGTACAGGTTTTCAGCGGCTAATGGTGTGTTGTATGTCATGGTTAAGTAATGAATTGATTGGTCAATATTAATGGTCAAGTATGACTGAATTATCAGCTCAAGAAACTGATTTAAATTAACAGAGTAAAGAAATATGTAAAGGGCACCTCTAAATATCCAATAAATCAGAACAAATTAAAAAAAAATAAAACAGTGATAGTGAATCACTGTTAATTACGATGATTTATTGCATTTTTAGTTGCATTTACCTCGACATCTTAGCGAATTAGGCCATCACAT
>JAFLJQ010000241.1 GCA_022712915.1 Gammaproteobacteria bacterium
TTCTACCATTAATTTTGCATAGTCCAATTTCTGTTCAGGGCTGAAACTGACTCTCGCTTTTCGTGTCTTCGTCATAAGTACTCCACTAGTTTTTAGGTTTATTAAGCTATAATACCTTCCAACTTTATTAGACCACTATAAGTTGATGCCAGCGTTGAATGATTTGATGTCTAGCCCAGCTTTCTACCCATGGTTTGTCGATGTGTAACACCACATGGTAGTGGTTCGACATAATGGCATAGGCCGCGACATCAATAGCAAAGATATCTGCAAGTTCGAGTAGCTTGTCTTCAATCCAGCCTCGTCGATGTTCATAGGTTTGACCCGAAAAATTATCAGTGCCACATAAAAATGCACGGCGAACACAACGTGAGACACAGTGATAATAGGGTGTAGCGTCTAATGAGACTTGGGCGTAGCGGGGTTTGGGCATGGTTAACTCCTTTAACCTGTGTTTTCACTTAGTACGAAAGTTACGCTTGATCTAGTTTGGTGTCAATATTAGGATGGGTGTCCGGGTTGGTTCACAAAAAAAATTTCTGACAATTTTAATTTACAGCCTAAATTCATCTTTTACTCCCTCCTTTAATATTTTCAGACTTTAGCCACTCTTTCAGTATTTCTTCTTCTTTATTCAGTTCATGTGTATTAATAAGACCACGTTGGTAGGCTATATTGACTGCCCTGGAGCGTGAGTTCATAGATTGTTCTTCACTGATACATAGATTATCTACACCTAATTTCTGATAAAGTGATTTGAGTCGATTCTGCACACCTCTGCGTGACAATGAGCGTCGTTCGGCAATAATATTATCCGTCAGGCCCAAGGCAATATCGATCAGCACTTCAAGTTCAGCATCGCTAACTAAATCTATATTCTCCTGACTTCGTGCCTGTACTTGACGAACTTCAGGATCAATCCAATTCTGTCCTTCGACAAACACCGTTATAACTGCTTTTCTTATTGTTTCTGAGGGTTTGTTTTTGAGTAGGTACCCATAAACAGTCTCATGAGGAATTATTTTCTGCAGCGTTCGAAGATAAATTTCATCACTATAATGCGTCCACAAAATAATTCTCGCCATGGCATTTCGTTGCCAGAGCCTACGGGCAAGTTCAATACCCGTCATCCCTTGCATCTGTATATCGCTGATAACCAAAGGCATATCTTCTTGTGATGCATACTCAAGCGCTTCCTCGCCATTGTTTGTTACTCGAATATCGTGACGTTCATAATCATTCTCTTTACCCATATTGGCCAGAGCCTCATACAAAAATTCACGATCTCGTGGATTGTCTTCGGATATAATAAACATCATGTCTTACTCTTGGTGAATTTTCATTATCAGACTAAATTGTGAACCGGCGAGTTTTCCTGGCTTATCCCAACTGGTTTGAGCATTGAGTAAACGGGCACGCGTTTCAATGTTATTTAGGCCAAAGCCCGTTCTAATTCGAGAAGCATAAAATCCTTTTCCATTATCTAAAATAACCAACTCTAATATTCCGTCACCTATACTGATATTTATAGAGAATTGAGAGCAATCAGCATGCTTCTGAATATTATTAATGGCCTCCAGTATGATTTTATAGAGATTAAAACGTTGCGCTCTGCTAAGAACATAATCAACAGACTCATCAATATTGAGATGCCATTTTGGGGAATGATCACCTGAACAGTTTTTCTCCAAATAACTCAAAATGGCGGCCTCTAACCCCAAGTTATCGAGAAAGTGAGGATGCAAGTCATTGACAATAGAACGAATACTATTGGTGACTTGCTCCAAACTGTATTGAATCATATTCACATCATTAGCCAGCGTTTCAGACTGCTTCAATTGCTTGGTCTTTCGTGCAATATGAGAAAGCTCAGAAAGAACCTGATCATGCATATCCATGGCAATCCTACGGCGCTCACTTTCCACCGCAACGAGAAGCTCCCGTGCTTTACCATAATTCAAGTCCTCATTTCTTAGAATTCGAAGCACTAACCATGAAATCAGCGAGAATATTCCAACAATAAACACACCCTGAACCACAAGGCGTTTAACTTCCTTCTCAAAGAGGCTATCGTCTGTAACATCTATAAGTGTCCAGCGAGAATTCCCGATATCGGCAGAGTGAAATATTTTATTTCCATTAACTAGAGTTTTACAATCATAGTTAGCATGTTGACCCTGATCTGTTGTCAATTCAATGTGAGACAAATCATCTTGCTTAACGAGCAACAGTTGATGGCCGACAACCTCACCATGGGCCAATATTCTATGTAATGCCTTAAGCCTGAAGCTCACAAAAAAAATTCCCACTTCCTTACCTTGGTCAGACAGCGGAACCAATACATCGAAGTGTTCAGTATCATCCCTTTTGCCGGGATGAATAAATACTGGGTTTTTAAAATGATCATTATCAGCATAACTGGAAATTTCCGCTTTACACGAATCACCGACCAATGCTTCCTCGTGGAAAAAACGAATTTTTCCATCTGTATCTGCAATAAGATAGGTAAGATGAAACGGAAAGTACTTCTCTATATCTGAAGAAAATTTGCTGATATCGAGTTGACTATTTCTTTTCGCGAGAATGCTTGCGAGCATCTCACTTTTTTGTTCTACAAATAGACTAACTGCTCTTCTATGAGAATCGATAAGTAGATCAATTTCTCGGGCAGTCGAAGTCACTGACTTTAATGATAAATGCTGGTGAAACTCTTTAAAGGTCTGGTAACTCGTATACCCCTGCCAGACTTGGAGTAATAGCACCAGCGAAATAAAGATGAGTACCAAACGTAAATATTGACTGAGTGCATTCAATGTTAACGACATATCCAACAATGATAAAATCAGCTCATTTTACAATGATAGCCCCGTGAGATCTAGCAAACCATAACCCAACGCTTAGTTGTTCAATGCACCTACATTTTTTCCAGCTTCGGTAAAGAAAAAAGTGTGCTTTTACACACTTGATTATGTCCTTATGTGTGATACGTCATGTTCCTTAGAACCTGTTTAAATCCATGCCAACAATTTAAAGTTCTTATACACCTTGTCGTAGATGTTGAATATTAGCGGGATGAACGCATTTCATGGGGGAAATAACAAATCCAACACCAAACTAAGAGGGCTTTATGAGGCACTTACAACCTACTCTTACCTCACCGAGCATGACTACCGTCAGTGGTACGGACTTATCGTTTATGCTGATAAACCAATAGGTAATATTACCCCCCAGTCCCGATACGATAACTGTCTCAACAGGTAATAAATTCTCTACAAGCTGAATCTGGGCAATTCAGCCCTCAATTGTACTGTAAACACTGGAGAACACTACGACAAGGGATATTGGGTATATAGGGTTAGGATGATGCTAACAAACCAATCAGCCCTATAGCATAGGGTGCGTTTAGGCTCTTTTGCCGTAAATCATTTTATGGCAAAAGAGTCATTTTTTAATTAATTCAAACCATGTAACTAACAGGTAACTTATTATGAAAAAATTAACACTAGGAATGATGCTGCTCTTCTCTATTAACTCGTTAACATGGGCAGAAACATTACCTTTTAAACTAACGATAAAAGGGGCAGGCATCAACATCAAAAAACAACTTAAACTGAGCGATGTTGGCGAAGGCAAAACAAACATTAACTTTGATTTCAAAGACACTTCTGATAACAGCTATAATTTTGATCTAATATACAAGTCTTTACCAAGCAATCGATCTTACCCAACCCATTTAGATATCACATTCAAAGATGGTAACGGAAATAAATTGGGCTACCTATTTTTCGCCAACAATGGTGTCTCCTTCTTCAAAAAAATGGGGGTTTTTGGGCTAATTGTCGATATTGATGGAAAGCCTGTTGACTTAAAATTTACATTTGATTCAGGAAAAAACAGTGATTTTAATATCGAGGGCCTTGGTAAAGAGCGATTTATTCAAGATACCCTAGTATCCAAATTCAACTTTCAGATGATTCGTCCCGTCATTCTACCACAAACAGGCCCAGGAATAAGGTCTCAGACCTATCGCCTCGATAATCACCCTTACACAGTGAATTATACATTGCTTGACTTGGATAACGGTCGTGTTCAATTCCAACACAACTTGTACCAGCTCAACAGTAATGATGAACAACTACTGGAGCGTATATACTTTGAGGCAGACAGTATCGAAACGCTTCGTGAGGCAATGTATGCGGGGAAATATTTCCATAAAACTGACGGTGCTTTTAAGTTAGTGTTCTACCCGGCCATGGGACAGACAGAGCCAGGAAAACCATAGATGTCGTAACAAAAAAACAAGTTTGATAGGATGTAACATCGCGTGTCCGTTAGTAGGGCACGTCTAAAAATTCAATCAAGCAGATTATGGTAAGGGAAAAAAATCACAATTTCGTACATGGATGTACTTATTTCTCGAAGCCTATGTTATGGGCGGGAGTGAATCAATCTTGTGTCAATAAGTATTTTGAGATTTTTTCTAATGCCGCCAACGTTGTTTCAGTGGATTCTTGAAATGCTTGCGTGGACACCCACTTTAAGAAACTGCACATTGTTATTTACAATCAATGGGTTATATCTATTTTTGGGGTTAAGGCCTGTCGGATCCCCATAACTTTTCATAAACATTGTAAAAAATCCTCATTAATTTGTCTAAGTGCCAGTTTGAAATTAGCATAATTAATGTTGCGCCATGCCGGTTTAAATGCTGACATCCAATACTAAAGGTCGACAATACATTTCGATGTTTTATTGTGTTAGCTTGATATGAGTAATGCACTCCTTTTTGTTTTGCCACTAGGCCAATCAACCAAAGAAGAAAATGTGTAATGGCAGCAATTAACAGCGCGATGTTAAGTCTGCCTTTTTGATGGCTACGGCAATGCCGCAAGCTGAGACCGTTGTTTGTGTTTTTCAGATCTCTAAATGCTTCTTCAATCTGCATTCTCTGGGCATACATTTCAATAACTTGTTGCGCATTGTATTCGTGTGTCAGTAATCACATAAAAATAAGCCAGGGTTATTTTCCTCGTTTTGCATGCTTTAAGCTCACGCCAAATTGAATTTCTTTACCACGTAAATTTTTTCGTTTCCTCTTTTTAGGCTTAGATTTCATAAGATAAAAACTCCCTATTACCGGATTGGCTTTAGCTAATTCAGCCATAAATAGATGTTGTGGTTTAAGTTATGCTAATGAATAAAGTGTTTTGATCTGATGCCATTTTTTAGCTATAGGTGCCTTGTATTGAGTGTTATTTCGAACTCTCCCAACAAAATCCCATCCAAATGATGAAACAAGTTTAAACCAAGGGCCTCTAAATCCAGCGTCGGAGACAATGATAGGTTTACAATCATTAGGTAAAATTTGTTTCAGCTTTTACATAAACTCGAGGTGTGTCGATTTTTTCATATATTCTGACTCTCAATAACTTTTTTCAAATACCGTCATTGCACGACCCTTAACGGGACAGGATGCGCGTAAAAAATTAAATTCTCCACACGGTGTTAATCCAGACCAATCGACTGTAATCGTGGGTCGTTTGTTATTTTTTATGATTAACGACGTCATTTTTTGATAATAATGTATCGCAGATGTTTGAACGTTATTATTTGCGAATAGTCGGTCTATGCGCTTGATGTTATTTTTAATTAAGGCCTTACTTTCCAAGTTTCGGCCCAATGCAGCGATAGAAAGATGTTTGCAGTGACTTAGGGTTACCACCGCTTCAATTAATGTTTTATGGTTACGTTTATCAGTAAATTTTGATGTGCTTTTAAAAGTTTTGTGTAATAATTTTCGTATGTGCATAGTCGTTTTCTCTTTGGTGATTTCTTTGGTCGGAAATTAAACTGATGAGATCATAAACGGCTATGCACTTCAATGATTTTTTATCGCTATATTTTTGATTTTATTAAAATAGTTATGGGGATTCGTCAGGGTTGGGTCTGTTGTTGACGATGCGCATGACGTTCCTCAGGCTTGAGTGACCGAGTCTGTTTTTCAACACGATAGCGTTTTTGGATCAACACCAGTCCTTGATGCGCCTTACCTCGCTTTTTGTTTTTACCCTGCGCCTTCACGGCCTCATCAAATTTTCGACGGGCATGTGCCCAGCATCCGAGGTGGGTTAGCTTGCCGGTGATGACGGCGGCATTGTAGCCATCATAGC
>JAFLJQ010000114.1 GCA_022712915.1 Gammaproteobacteria bacterium
GCTTAAGGCAGCGGTTCTGCGTGCATTAGAATACTTGTCAACGAATGCAAAACGCGCTCACCCTGAACGTGATAGGTTGTCAGGTCGCACTAAGCTTGGATTGACGCCTGTTTTTTGTACAGCTTAAGAACTAACGTATGAGTAATGTATAAATAACGGTATGTTAGAGTGTTTTTTTAGTGTGGGTGCCTCATTTAGTTTTTGTTTAGCCGTGTAAAGGCTTAGTCGAACCCCCCTCGCGCCATCATTTTTTGGTGGTGGGGGAGGGGCTCTACAAACGCGGTCTTACTGTTTCTTTTCTTTATGAATAAACTGATCCAGGTCGGATCGGGTTATGTCCATCTGGGCCGCTGTGTTATTCAAAAAGTGATCATGGTTAACATCGCCTAAGGTGGGCAATGCCCCGAGTAATGCAGACAGATAGGCCGCTTTGCTCTGGTGTTTTTCTCGCTGTTGCCTGTTCAATACCCGTAATCGATCACTGACGTAAGAGAGCGTTCCTTGCGTCAATACCGAAACCCAGTAATACCCGAATGCTGCCTTAGGTGTCAGGCCCCCCTCGCTCTCGCTATCTAGTTTCAGAAAGTCACACAGTTCGATCATCGCACCGACACGATCAATCGCATCAATACAGTCGATAAAACTCGCATGCTCATTGTCGAAATCAAAGAAGGGATGACGTGGGATGGGCTGAGCGGGCTCCGGGTTGGTGATGGTTGAGGCTGTTTCCTGCTCGCTCATATCATCCCCCTGCCGTGTTGTGGGATAGCACTGCGGTAGATAGGGAGCGCTTTGGGCGCAATTACGATAAAATCTCGAATAGTCATGACTGACTCCTTGGTAGTTGGTTGTGATTAGCTTGTCTGGGGTGTTGTTGCACCCCAGGTGAGCGCTTTTCTTGCTGGTTCTTTTGTCACCGGTGATTCGGCAATGATTTAAGAGAGCTTTCTGATCTACCCTCATTTGTTTCTTTGTCGCTTGATTATGAGCCTATCAAAAAAACATAAATCAATCACCAGTGAGTAAATACGTGTCACGAAAAAGCTCAAGTAAACTACTTTATTGTATATTTTGATCACTAGTGATAGTTTTGGCACCATGAAGGTTATTACTGGCGCACAATTACGTATGGCTCGCGGCTTTTTAAAATGGTCTGCGAAAGAGCTGGCTGAGAAAGCAGGTCTTGGTGTTGCTACCGTAATTCGAATGGAGGAGTACGATGGGCTGCCTAATGCCAAGGGTGCGAATATAGAGGCTGTCTATGAGGTACTACAAAAAGCCTTAAAAAAAAGAGGTGCCGAACTTACTTATAATAATGGCCATGGGCCGGGAATTTGTCTGGAAAAGCCTATATCTTAACGAATGGTAGCAAGCAAGTAGGGTGGATTAGCAAAGCGTAATTCGCCGCATGTCTCAATCCGATTCACCAGCAGAAATATTAATATTGCCCATCCCCTAATGAAGCGGATGAACTTAACCACATACTCATCTCAACAAAGATTTAATCATCATGTAGTGGTCTAGTGTTTCCAGATACCAAGAATTGTCGAGTAAAAAGGCTCAGTGAAAAATGAGAACGACTATGATTTGTCACCGACCCCTTTAACAACACCGTAGGGGCGCATTGCATGCGCCCTGTTTGGTGTTCCACAGATGTTCTCGGATGATACGAACCTCAATTTGGGTTTCCAATTATTATCATGGTGATGGTTGTATCAACCGGGCGCATGCAATGCGCCCCTACAAATTCGATAATACTGTGGATGGGGAGCGTTTAGTCAGACACCTACCGTAATGGATTCCTGGTAATATATAAATAACAGTATGTTAGGGTGTTTTCTTAGGGTGGATGTCTCATTTAGTTTGAGGTTTAGCATCGTCTTCTTCATGTAGGAGCGGACTGCGTCCGCGATGGTTTCGGGCGCTATGGTTAGATGTTTTATTTTGAATCGCTATCGCGATGCTGAATCTTAAGTCCGTTTTCGGACGGACAGCCGAGTTCATTTTCTTTATACGGACAAAGAAAACAGAACCAAAAGAAAACCGCCCCAGAGATGGCTTTCTCTTTGGTTACTTTCTCTTGGCCGTTCAAGAGAAAGTGACTTGCTGTCGGGCAACCCCCGACATCAAAATACAGCTATCGCGATAGCGACTCAAACTAAAAGTTCAAACCAACGCATCACCAGATTGCCACGTCGCAAAAAAACACTCCTCGCAATGACAGTTAAATT
This sequence comes from Gammaproteobacteria bacterium, assembly GCA_022712915.1. Classification (GTDB taxonomy): domain Bacteria; phylum Pseudomonadota; class Gammaproteobacteria; order UBA6429; family Thiohalophilaceae; genus JAHEDB01. Next base: position 2,232 of record JAFLJQ010000114.1, read on the forward strand.
TTCAAACTAAAAGTTAAAACCAACAAACCACCAGATTGCCGCGTTGCAAAAAGACGCTGCTCGCAATGACAGGTTAACCTTCGCGGGGCACTGCATCATAAGGATCACTCCTGATCTTGTCATGAAGATGCATCCGATACTCGACAAACTTTTCTTTATCATGAAAATGCATAAACGGATTGCCGTCACATTGCTCTTTGATGGTGGATGTCTCTTTCACCGCGTAGTTATGACCTGGGTGAATAGTCATATCTCCAGGTAGTTTTTTCATTTTTCGTAATGTGTCATACAGTACCTCTGGATCACTGCCAGCTAATTTACAGTGACCACAACCAAATACGAACATGGTGTCCCCGGTGATGAGATCGTTGTTGATCTTATAGCAGACAGAACCGGCGGAATGTCCGGGGGTGAACAGGACTTCAATTTCGGTATCACCAAGTTTTATGATATCTCCACCGTGATGCAGGCTGGGGTTAACGTATTCCTTTTCCCAGAAATCAGATTCCACCTTAGATAAATGTATTTGTGCGTCTGTTTTATTTAAAACATCCTCAACACGGTTGATGTGATCATGATGGCAGTGAGTGAGCAGGATGTCGGTGATGGTGACGCCTTTTTGTTTGGCGAGTTCGAGGATTTTATCGACATCCCAGGCGGGATCGATGATGGCGGCGTGGCCGGTTTTTTTGTCGCTGATTAAATAGATGAAGTTTTCCATTGGTCCGAGTTCGAGGGTATCTATTTCGTAATGGCTTTGTTCAGTGGCAGTCTTGCTCATGGGGCGGGTTTTCCTGTGGCAGTGGCTTGGCGGTATTGTAACGTGAACGGCGGGCACTGCTACAATATGTCTCTTTGTTGTTTGGAGGGATGAAATCATGGAATCTAACTTTTGGCATGAGCGGTGGCGGAGCAATCAGATCGGTTTTCACCTTGATGAGGTCAATCCGGCTTTACGGGAGTATTGGTCTGATCTGGCCATTCCTAAGGGTGGTCGGGTGTTAGTGCCTTTGTGTGGCAAGAGTGTGGATATGCTCTGGCTGGCAGATCAAGGTTATGAGGTGATCGGGGTGGAGTTGAGCCCGCTGGCGGTGGCAGCCTTTTTTGACGAACAGGGACTAAAGGTCGACAAAAGAGTGACGGCCCATTTTGAGATTTGGCAAAGTGGGGCCATTATTGTCTTTTGTGGTGATTTTTTTGAGTTGGCTGTGGCTGATATCGGTGAGGTGTCGGCGGTATATGACCGGGCCGCCCTGATAGCGATGCCTATGGATATGCGGCCAGATTATGTTCATAAGCTCAAATCCCTGTGTCAGGGGACGCTTAAAGGTTTGTTGGTTACACTCTTTTATGAACAGGCGCAGATGGACGGCCCGCCATTTTCAGTTTCATCCGATGAGGTACGGAACTTGCTATCAGATACCTGTGAGGTTGAGATGCGACAAAATCTGGACACCCTTGAACTAAATGAAAGGTTTAAACAAAAGGGGTTAAATTTCCTCGAAGAACATGTTTACTGCTTGCAGTCAAGGAACTAAACAGCGAAAATAAGCACACATAAAAAATGTGATGAATGGCCCGATCCCGATATGGGTACTACCAGAATCGGCATAACAGGTAAATGGAAAAAATGGGGATAAAAATGTTCTCGAAACAACACGTTAGAGGGATGCTGGTGATAGCGAGCCTGATAGGGGTGTTGTTCCCCGCTATTAGCCAGGCAAAGACAGCCTATTTTCTGTATCAGTTACCCGATGGAAGTCGGATGATCACGGATCGGCCGGTAATTGATAAAAGATATTCACTGGTTCGTTCCAGCCGTCAGATTTCAGGTTTTGGCCGTCAGGCTGCCAACAAATATAATCGTAGTCGGCTCTCCAATGTTGAAGAATTTGCAACACTGATTCGTCATACTTCGAATCGCTATGGCGTAGATGAGGCTTTAGTGAAGGCGGTGATTCACACCGAATCTCATTTTAATCCCGAGGCCACTTCCCATAAGGGTGCTTCGGGTTTGATGCAATTGATGCCTCAGACAGCGGCTAAATATGGTGTTCTAGATCTGTATAACCCCAAACAGAATATTGAAGGTGGGGTGCGTCATTTACGTTATTTGTTGAAAAAATACCGCAATAACCTCACGCACACCATTGCGGCTTATAACGCTGGTGAGACTGCGGTGAAGAAGTATGCCGGGATTCCACCGTATCCCGAAACACAGCGGTATGTGATCAAAGTCTTACACTATCACGGTTTTTACAGTACTTGGAACTAATCAGACCGCTGGCGCTGTGTTGGCTATGTGTCATCTCAGCGATTTAATGGGTCACTCTGTTTCTCTTTCATCCCTGCCGAACATTGTTCAGTAGAATCCGAGCTTCCTGCTTTAGCTGATCCGCCAGACGGTTGGATATCTTGTATAAATCTTGCTGTAATAAGGCCAGTTGTATCTCCTCATCGACTTGATTAAGAGCCGCCTCCATTTGGTAGGTTGGTTCCCAGATCTGACCATAATCCACCATGATGACCTGCCAGGGGTAATGCAACTGCTTCATATTATTCAATCGAGTGAGATAACTGACCAATAGTTTTGGATATAGCGCCGAGGCGGAATAGAAACTCACTTGGGGTAGTTTCCATAATTCATTCTGACCATTAAGATGGCCTTCGCAGGATCAGGAAGGTTGCACCAGGCGCAGGGTCGAAAGCTCGAAGACTATTTTCACCACATGTTGTTCAATCGGGTGTTTTTCTGGATCATTAGATAGGGCCTGAGGGGCATTGGTGCAGTCAGCATCACAGTTAACGGCGCATTGCATGGGAATGTTAGAATCACATGGTATCTTGCAATTTGGGCACGGTCGTAGCTCACTTGCACTTGGTTGTGCGATGAGTTGCTCCAGCTCCTGTATCGCAGATGCTTGGTCGAGAAAACCGGTTTTGGGTTGGGGTACATGCATTGCTCATTTATTCCAGAGTAATCTACTCGGGATATCGGCAGTATTTGTACTGGGTTGAATGAAGTTATAATAAGGGTGTGAAAAAAAACAGGATTTTCTTATTTAACTATTTGAATTTAAAGCATTAAATAGTCCATTACCTCATGCTTATCAAACGCCACTTATTATGATTATTCACATCGATATGGACGCTTTTTTTGCTTCGGTAGAGGAATTGGATCAGCCTGAGCTGCGCGGCAAACCTATCATTGTGGGTGGTGCGGCCGAGTCCCGAGGTGTGGTGGCCGCCGCGAATTATGTGGCTCGCAAGCAGGGCATCCACAGTGCCATGCCGACGTCCCGTGCCCTGCGGCTTTGCCCTCAGGCCATCCGACTACCGGTGCGAATGGCACGTTATATCGAAATTTCTCACCAGATCCGGGCGATCTTTGGCCGTTACACGCCGATCATTGAACCACTATCGCTGGATGAGGCCTTTTTGGATGTGCGCGGCAGTGAACGGCTTTATGGGTCGGCCGAGCAGATTGCGCGGCGTATTAAACTGGAAATCAAAACTGAATTAGGCCTGACTGCTTCCGTGGGATTGGGGGTCAATAAATTCATTGCCAAGATCGCCTCGGATCTCGACAAGCCTGATGGCTTTGTCCTGGTGCCCCGAGAACAGACCCAATCCTTCCTTGATCCCTTACCGGTCAGCCGTTTGTGGGGTGTGGGCAAGGCTACCCACCAGATATTTGACCGATTGGGGGTGCAGACTATGGCGCAGGTGCGGCAATTGCCCGTGGCCGTAATGCAGGATTACTTTGGTAATCACGGTCAACAGTTGTGGCAACTGGCCCAGGGGATCGATGAACGACGGGTGGTGCCGGAACGTCAGGCCAAATCCATCTCCCATGAAACCACGTTTGCGCAAGACATCAGCAACCGGCAGGCTCTGCTAGCCTGTCTCATGGATCTGACTGAACAGGTGTCCAGTCGTTTGCGTCATGCCGAGATGCTGGGTCGAACCGTGCAGCTTAAGTTACGCTTTGCCGATTTTAAGAGCATCACCCGTTCAGTGACATTGGACAAGCCTACTCAGACCACCGAGGTCTTGTGGCAGGCGGTCTCGAAATTATTTGAACAATGTACCCTGTCCCAGGCCGTACGATTAATAGGGATGGGCGTGAGCAATCTGCACCATGAGACCGAGCGAGTGCAGGAACAGGCCGAACTATTTGCTACCATAGATTCACGGCAACAAGCGCTGGATGAACTGGCTGACAAGATCAATAACCGTTTTGGTAAATCGACCCTGCATCGGGCGTCGAGTACCCGACGGAGTGCAGACAGTTAAATTACAGATCGTTAAATAACAGACGAGAGGTTTTACATGGCGGACATCAACACAGACACATCGATGACACCCCGAGCTACCTATTTAAAAAATTATCAGCCACCGGCCTTTCTGGTGGAGAGTGTTGAGTTTGTCTTCGAACTGCATGAGGACGACACCCTGGTGCATTCTTTAATAAAGATAAAACGCAACCCGGCCTCTGAGGATAGTCGTGCCGCCTTGCAACTCGATGGTCAGGATCTGGAACTGGTATCTATCGCCATCGATGGCCAGAGCTTGCCAGACTCGACCTATACCATAGAGACGGAAAAACTGCTCATTGCCGATGTGCCAAATGAATTTGAACTGGCCATCACCACGCGCATTCATCCGGCGGCCAACACGGCACTGGAAGGTCTTTATCATTCCGGCAAAATGTTATGTACCCAATGTGAGGCTGAAGGCTTTCGGCGCATTACCTATTTCCCGGATCGTCCCGATGTGATGACCTCTTATACCGTTACCCTGCAAGCCGACAAAGAAAAATATCCGGTGTTGTTATCCAACGGTAATTTGATTGAGGAGGGTGAATTGCCCGATGGACGGCATTTTGCCAAGTGGCATGATCCTTCATTAAAACCCAGTTATCTGTTTGCCGTAGTTGCGGGCCAACTGGTTTTTAAGGAAGATTTTTTTACCACTATGAATGGCCGCAAGGTCACGCTACGAGTTTTTGTTGAAGCAGAAAACGAACACAAATGTGGTCATGCCATGGACAGCCTCAAACAATCCATGCAATGGGATGAAGAGACCTATGGTCGGGAATACGATCTGGACATCTTCATGATCGTGGCCGTGAATGATTTCAACATGGGTGCAATGGAAAATAAGGGACTCAATGTTTTTAATGCCTCTTGTGTCCTGGCCAGCCCAGAAACCGCGACCGACAATGACTATTATCGTATTCAAAGCATCATTGGCCATGAATATTTTCATAACTGGTCAGGCAACCGGGTCACCTGCCGCGATTGGTTTCAATTGAGTCTGAAGGAAGGTTTTACCGTGTTCCGGGATCAGGAGTTTTCATCTGATCTTAATTCACGTCCTGTGCAACGTATCGATGATGTTGATATTTTGCGTAATCACCAGTTCCCACAAGATGCCGGGCCGATGGCCCATCCGGTGCGCCCCGATCACTTTATCGAGATCAGTAATTTTTATACCGTCACGGTCTATAACAAGGGTGCCGAAGTGGTGCGTATGATCCGTAACCTGTTGGGCTGGAAAGGTTTTCGCAAGGGTACCGATCTGTATTTTGAACGCCATGATGGACAGGCGGTTACCACTGATGATTTTGTAATAGCTATGGAAGATACCAATGACATCGACCTGACGCAATTTAAAAACTGGTACAAGCAAGCGGGCACACCGGAGTTGCATATCAGTGATGAATACGATGCAGAGCAAAAGCAATATCGTCTCAACATAAAACAAACATGTCCGGCCACACCGGGGCAAGAGAGCAAACAACCCTTCCACATTCCCATGGCCATAGGCTTGCTGGATGAGCAAGGTCATGATCTTCCATTACAGTTACAAGGTGAGGACAGCACAACCGAGACCACGCGTGTTATCCAGATCAAACAGGCTGAAGAGTCCTTTGTTTTTGAAAATATCCCCTGTCATCCGGTACCGTCACTGTTACGCGATTTTTCATCACCGGTACATATCCGTAAACAAACAGCCAATAATGAGTTGGCCTTTCTGTTTGCCCATGATAGCAATGCCTTTAATCGCTGGGAGGCCGGACAACAGTTATCGATTAAAATTATGCAAAGCCTGATTGCCGATCATCAGGCAGGCAAGGCCCTGCAATTACCCGATATGTTTATTGATGCCTTTCGAAAAACATTGCTCGATGACGGGCTGGATAAATCACTTAAGGCACAGGCATTGTCTCTACCCAGCGTCAATTATCTGGCCGAGCAATATGACGTCATTGATATCGATGCGATTGATAACGTACGTCTGTTTGTCCGGCAGGCACTGGCCAGGGCATTGGAGGCCGAACTGCTCAAGACCTATCAGGCCAACCATGTCAGCCAGGCCTATCAATTTAATGCACAAGACATGGCGCAACGTGCACTGAAAAACACTTGTCTGGTGTATTTGATGGAACTGGAAAAGGCAGACTACACTGCCCTGTGTGTCAAACAATTCACCGCCGATGAAAATATGACCGATGTCATGGCCGCACTGGGCGCTCTGGTTCAACACGATGGCCCCGAACGAGAAACGGCCCTGCAACAGTTTTATACGCAGTGGCAACAAGATGCGCAGGTAGTCGAAAAATGGCTGGCCCTGCAAGCGGGTTCACGATCAGCAAATACCTTGTTGCATGTTAAATCCTTATTAGAACACCCCGCCTTTAGCCTGACCAACCCCAACAAAGTACGCTCCCTGATTGGACGCTTCTGCCAAACCAATACACGCTTCCATGACAGTGCCGGTGAAGGTTATCGTTTCTTAACCGAATATGTCCTGAATCTGGATAAACTCAACCCGCAAATTGCCGCAAGACTGGTGCAAGCATTGGCCAGATGGAAACGTTATGCCGAACCTCGTAAAAAATTAATGCAGACCGAACTCGAAAACATCCTCAGCCATGACGGCTTGTCAAAAGATGTTTATGAGGTTGTGGCCAGGATGCTGGGTAAGGAAAAATAATGGCAATATATTTGATTCAACCAGATGTTTTTTAATCAATCTTGAACTGATAGGATTGCTTCAGTGTGGATACTTACTTAAGGTCAGCGAATGGCTGGTTAATACTGGTTGCGGTCATTCAGGCATTATTGGTGATCGACAATTGTCTACTCTTAGCGGATATTGGGGCGTTTGGCAAATTATATTCTTTGTATTAGTGCTAGTTTGATCTAAAATAACCGTAAAAGGTAGGAAGTTTATGTCTTTAGCATACAAAGTACTTGAAAATCACCAGCTTTCGGCTGTTTCGAGACTGTTTTCCGCCAGCCTAATACGTGAATTGGCACGTAAGGGGCGTTCGCCACTATTTGCAAGATTAGCAAACGAGTCTTCGCTACTTGAGATGATAGCGCCACACGATCCAGTACGAAACTTATTTGATTCGGCTTTTTCCTTACTAAAGAGGAAAAACTACCGACATGAGTATATCTATAAAGCTGCTATTACCCATAAAATGTTACTTGGGAGACATTCCCTTCAAACAGCTGTAATGCTTAATGAGTTTAGAGTCGGTAACAGTAAGGCTGACTCCGTAATTTTAAATGGAACGTCAACGGTTTATGAAATCAAGTCTGAGCGTGATTCTCTAGCGCGCTTAAAACAACAAATATTTTCGTACAGGAAAGTTTTTGCCAAGGTGAATATTATCACTGGAGAAAATCACTTGAATTCAGTGTTTGCAACAGTACCAGAAGATGTTGGAGTTTTATTACTTACGGACCGTTTTCAGATCTCAACGATTCGAGAAGCAATAGATTCTCCAGAACGAACGATTCCAGTGGAAATATTTGACTCAATACAATTGCATGAAGCAAAGAAGATATTGAAACAAATGAAAATTGAAATTCCTAAATTGCCTAACACGCAGATGTATAAAGCTTTACGGAACCGATTTATCACACTAACTTCTTCTGAAGCTCACGATGGAATGGTTCAGGTATTAAGAACAACTCGTAGTTTATTACCTCTTGCCGAATTCGTGAGCACACTTCCTCATTCGATACAAACTGTGGCATTATCTACACCATTAAGAAAACAGGATCATGTAAGGTTATTAGATGCAATGGATACCCCAATTACTGAAGCTCTAAAATGGATGTGATTTGACAATGTATTACCCATATTTTCGTGGAAAGCAAAATGAGCTTATCACTATTCGTGAGAATGCCGAGCTTTTAGAGAAATCAGGATTTGTACCCATTGTTGAACCTGTAAAAGAGTCTTTAGGAGGGTTAACTAAAGCTCTTTCAGCTGTTGTCGATGCTGGCGGAGAGGCTATTGTTATTGTTAATCCGTACCATGGGGATCATTCGCATAATTCTGAGGAAATCACAGCTCTCTGTAAGACTGAGTTTGATGGAAACTTAAATATATCTCCGGGTATTTTGTTGTCTGAAGATGTCACTATTGAGGAAGTTAAGGGATTTTGTACCGATTTTAATAACAAATTGATTACACTAATTCATGCAGGCTTCACTGAAGCCAAATTGTTGGCAGAATCGCTTGATGATGTGTCTAAAATGAGACATGTCTTTTTTGAAGAAAATTGCGGCAGACTTTACCGAAGACATTTCAATTTTAATGGAACTAAAAGAATTTTATTGAGAGATGGATTTCAGAAGCGCACTAATCGTGAACATCCCCCTATAGAATTTTTCTCAGATCTTCATGTCACCTACGGAGAAGAAGGAATGCACGGATTTGGTGATTTTCTTATAGTGGGTGATGACTATTCCGAGGGTGGTGGACCAGCATATGCTGTAGCAATTCATTTAACTTTCATTGATCCGAATAAAGATGATGAAATGCATATTCATCACTTCAAGTCGATCAGGCAAGATGACCCGAAGGATCCAGCAGGAAAATTCGCGGAAGCACTGGCGGAAATGGTTGCAGAACTAAATCGCCCTGAAACCAACATACTTAAAACGAGTGCCGTTAATGAATTCTTAGACTTGCACAAACGCGGGCATTTTCCGGGGTTAGGATATGTAAAAAAGCTATCTATGAAGCATCATATTGAAACTTTGGCAAATTATTTTGAAGAAGATTAGTGAGCGGGATATGCAGTGCTGTGCTAGTTGTTTCGATGACCGGGGACTGCGAAAACAAATAATACCGACTTTTTCAAAGGAGTCTGGAACTTGCTCTTTTTGCACCACCGAAGATGTGAAATTAGTTGAGCCATCAAGACTAAGAGATTATTTCGAATTATTGATAAATATTTATGTTCAAGATGAAAATGGTAAAATTCTTGTAGAGTGGTTCAAAGATGACTGGGGTATGTTTATGCATCCCAAGATGGACCAGGCAAATTCCAGTATGCTATTAGCAGAAATTCTTGATGACGGTGATATTGTTCGTAAAAAATATGTACCATCAGAACTATGTAACTCAGATAGGTTAGATTTATGGAGTGCATTCAAAAGTGAACTAATGCATGAAAATAGATTTTTTCCAGAAAAAGAAATGGATAGAGATCTGTTAAAAAACTTACTAACACATTTAGTTATAGACCCAGAGGAAGTCTCAGATGCATGGTATCGATCTCGAATACAGCGTACCAACGAAGCATATGATATAGACAAAATGGGGGCTCCACCGAAAGATGTAGCATCCCAAGGGCGAGCTAACCCAGCGGGAATTCCATATTTATATCTTGCCTCAACTAAAGATACAGCAGTTTCCGAAATTCGGCCACATACAGGAGAATATGCAAGTGTAGCAAATTTTACTATTAGGAATTCTTTAGAAGTAATTGATTTACGAAATCCTCGTAGCACAGTATCCCCATTTCTTCTTAATGAAGAAAAAAAGATTGCTAGCTTAAGAGGCGACATAGAATTTTTAGTTCAACTAGGCAAAGAATTGACGAGACCGGTACTTCCTCATGTAGTTGCTATTGACTATTTGCCTAGCCAGTATCTATGTGAATTTATAAAGAGC
>JAFLJQ010000202.1 GCA_022712915.1 Gammaproteobacteria bacterium
CGCCGTGTTGATCTAGCTTTTTTAGGCGCTCTTCTGTATCAAAAAAACTGGGCTGTAACATTATATCGGATCTCCTTGGCGTTCTTGATCTGATCGCGGGAAATACAGAAAGTTCCGTTAATTTTTAGAGGTTCCCTTCAAAATCGTTTAAAGTATTAAACCATGTCAATTTATCCAAAGAACACTTCACTCTAGCATGCAATCTAATCATCGACCTATCGGCATATTCGACTCAGGCGTTGGAGGGCTGTCTGTCCTGAAGGAAATTCAACGGCTAATGCCACATGAAAACCTAATCTATATTGCTGATTCAGCCTTTGCACCTTATGGTAATAAGCCACTTGAATTTATTCAGCAGCGTTGCCTCGACTTAACACAATGCCTGATTGACCAAGGCGTAAAGGCCATCGTCGTAGCCTGCAATACCGCCACAGCCACCGCCATAAGTACCTTACGCATACAATTTACCCTACCAATCATTGCCATGGAACCGGGCGTCAAACCCGCTATCACAGCAACCAAAACCGGCATTGTAGGTGTACTGGCCACCGAAAATACTCTGAGCAGTGATCAATTTACGCATTTGCTACACCGTTATGCCAAAAATGTAAAAGTGATCTGCCAACCTTGCCCAGGGCTAGTGGAGCAAATTGAGGCGGGAGAACTTGAGAGTGAAACCACCCGACAGCTCATCAAACAATTTGCTACCCCATTATTATCAGCAGGTGCTGATACCATCGTGCTTGGCTGTACACACTACCCATTAATACGTAAACAAATCGAACAAGTCATCGGGCCGACTATATCAATCATTGAAACCGGTGCCGCTGTAGCGCAACAACTTCATCGCATTCTAACGGATAAACAATTACTCATCCATTCCAGTGAAGTGGCATCCAAAACTTGTTGGTCCAGCGGCGATCAAACACGGTTATACCCATTATGCTCCAGGATATTAGGGCAAAATATAGAGGTACATCCGTTATTTGGATGCCCCAACCCTCAACATTGACCCTGCTGAATTTGAGATTTTTCTTTATGGTGTGTGTACAAGGAAAGTTGGTTCGAAAAACCACCCAACGGTAATACTAAAAAACCCCGTAAGGGGCCTTTAAATCTGAATATCAATTTAACCGTTGTTACTTATACCGTTCTCAGGCATTCCAACCTGCTGGCCACTACCCGCCCAACCCACCATACCACCACGCAGGTTATAAACATTTTCAAAGCCATTCTGAGCAAGATACAGGCAGGCCTGAGCAGAACGCGCACCGCTGTAACAAATCAGCACAACAGGCTTATCCTGTTTGAGCTCCTCAAGACGCAAAGGAATAGTGTCCATAGGCATAACTTGCGCACCGGGGACGGTACCGTTAGCCACCTCAGCATGCTGGCGAATATCCACGATCTGAATATCGGCGTCCTGGCCCAGCATTTCAACTAATTGAAGTGCCTCAATTTCCTGGCTACTTGGTAACATACTAATTCTCCTGTGTGATTTTGAGTCTGACCGGAAGTACATTAGCACTCTCTAATGCTTCAAGTCCTGTTAAGGCTTTTTTATCTTTCTTCGGCCATTTAAAGCACCCACTGTATGGCCAAAACAGCATTAAAGGATTTTCCTGTGTCAGCCGAAAAGATTATTATATCCGCAATTGACCTCCCGTAACCCTGGGTCGTCTGTAAATAATCAATTCACTGGAGGCCATTTTGAACCAACTTAATATCAATTCTACAGAAGAGCTGCTTGCCGCAATCAACCTACTGGCCGGTGCGGCCCAGGCTGGCGCCAAGGGCATCCTTGCACAAGCTGCGTTTAATGTTATGAAAGCCTCAGAGGCCGTCGCCAAAGCAAAAGGACTTGAGCTGAATCAGAGTATCCAGGATGCCGCAAGAAATGCCCTTAATACGGCACAGTCAACCTTATTGAATGCCTCACAGATTCCAGGCGCCATGGATGAAGCCAAGCAGGATATCGTCACGGCCAACCAAAAACCATATGAGATAGCCGCTAAATTATAAAGGGGTTACAGGCTTATTTTCGATCGATAATGACTTTCGGGTCGATCTTTCCCTTGAGCATATCCAGCAGTTCTTTCGCCATGCTTTTAAGCTTTTTCAGATCCATATTCTCACTGGTGGAGATACTTTTCACCGTCTTGGGGCTGATCATCACATGCCATAAATCCAGTTCATCGATATGTAAATAAAAGGCTCTCACGGCTTTCAACTCATCCGCAGTAAAATCATTTGGCATTCGCTCACTGGCAAACATCTTTTCCAGGAACTGTTTTAATAGCTTCAGTTGGTCATCTAAAAGGTGAAACTTGCTTAGTGAACTCTTTTCCACCGCCATCGCACCGGTGTACCAATTGGTTAAAGGTGCCACCAGATTTTTCAATTCTTCTTTCATGTTAATTTTTTTATCACTACCTCAATGATCATCGTCGCATCGCTCAAACATTAAATCCCACACCTCATGCCCGAGCCGTTTACCACGTGCCTCAAACTTTGTTAGCGGCCGATACACAGGCCGCATGATAAAAGTTTTATCCGCCAACATATTACTAAATCCTGGCGCAACATTCATAACCGCTAACATATGTTTAGCATAGTCTTTCCAGTCCGTCGCCATATGAAACATCCCAGCCGATTTCAATTTTGGCTGCAACAAAGCCACAAAATCCGCCTGAAGCAAACGCCGCTTACGATGGCGTGTTTTGGGCCAGGGATCCGGAAAAAACATAAAGACCTTATCAAAAGCAGAGTCAAGCAACATAGTCTTAAGCACCTCAACCACATCGGCACAAATCACACGAACATTGGTCAAGGATTGCTCGTCAACTAGCTGAAGCAAACTACCCACACCAGGGTGGTGCACCTCAATGCCTAAAAAATCAACCTCAGGTCGGGCCGCCGCCATCTCTGCCAAAACTTTACCGTCACCAAAACCAATCTCAAGATAACGTGGGGCCTCTCGGCCAAACAATGCACCGAGATCCTGTGGCTGTGCGTCAAATTCAAGCATGTATTTCGAGCCCAATGTCTCGATGGCTCGTTGTTGCGCATTTGTCAGGCGGCCTTCACGGCGCACAAAGCTGCGCACATGCCGCCAATAACGCTCATCGACCATGAAATTTTACGCTCGCCCGTCAGAGATCCACAAGATCAGGCAACCAGGCCTTCCAACGGCGATGAAGCACTGGCATAACGCTTACGGGGCATACGCCCAGCCAAAAAGGCCTCGCGCCCGGCCTCAACGGCCTTCTTCATGGCCGAGGCCATTAATACCGGATTACGGGCTGCTGCGATGGCCGAATTCATCAAAATACCATCACACCCCAGTTCCATGGCGACAGCCGCATCAGAGGCTGTCCCCACACCGGCATCCACCAGCACCGGCACCTTGAGCTCATCAATAATGAACTGTAAATTATGAGGATTACGAATACCCAGGCCGGAACCAATAGGCGCGGCCAGGGGCATCACCGCCACACAACCCATGGACTCCAGCTCACGGGCAATGATCAGATCGTCCGAGGTATAAACCATGACGTTAAAACCATCCTTAATGAGTATTTCCGCAGCCTTCAGGGTCTGGCGCACATCCGGGAACAGCGTCTTTTCATCCCCCAGCACCTCCAGCTTCACCAGATTATGGCCATCCAGCAATTCACGGGCTAAACGGCAGGTACGCACAGCATCCTCGGCGGTATAACATGCTGCCGTATTAGGTAAAATGGTGTATTTGTTGGCTGGAATAGCATCCAGCAGATTGGGTTCATCCGGGTTCTGGCCGATATTGGAACGGCGCACAGCAACCGTAATAATCTCGGCACCACTGGCCTCCGTGGCCAAACGGGTCTCTTCCAGATCCCGGTATTTACCACTGCCCACCAACAGGCGTGAGTGATATTCCTTACCGGCAATGATCAAGGGGGTGTCATCATATGCAATCTGTGTCATGGCGTGTCCTAATGATATAAACGATCCGGCGCTACGCGAACGCGGCCTACGTTATGGCTAAATTTAAGGGGAAACGGGTTATACCCGAATTATAAAGCGTCTTAACCACCGCCAACGGCATGTACAATCTCTATCTTGTCACCGCCATTCAAGACATGCTCAACATAGGTACTACGTGGCACGATTTCCAGATTGACCTCCATCGCAATGTGGCGACCCATGAGGCCCATTTGCTCGACCAACTGGGCGGCAGTAAAACCCTGAGGAATGATTTGAGATTGACCATTGACTGTAATTTCCATGGCGCTAGCCTACGAAGGAACGGCGAACAGGTCAATTGCTATCTAGTCAAAGATACACCAAAATAACGGAATAATTAAAAACACATGGGCAGCATATATGACGCACATGCAAACAAGGTGCCGTCCAGGTGTTCGAGCACGGCCTGACGCCGCTATCGCAAGAAAAATACATTTATAGAAGCACTCATTGGCTAATGAAGGAATAAGGGGCAAATCATGAGGGAAACCACCAATCACAGTATCAGTGCCAAAACAGCCCATACGCTGGATGGCTTGTTCCGTGAGCGCATCAGGCTAACACCCGATGCCATCGCCTACCGCAGCTTTGACAAAACCACCCAGCAATGGCTTGACCACAGTTGGCAAGACATGGCCGACTACGTCTCCCGTTGGCAAACGGCCCTGAAAAAACTCAAACTCAGCGAAGGCGACCGCGTCGCACTGATCCTAAAAAATAGTCCAGACTGGATCGCCGTAGATCAAGCCATACTTGGACTAGGACTGGCCGGTGTCCCCCTCTATACCGATGACCGCCCCGATAACATGGCCTATATACTAAACGACTCCAGCAGTAAAGTGCTGGTATTGCAGGACACCAGCCACTGGAAACAACTGGCCCCCCTCAAAGCCGAATTAAAACACATCAAGCAATTTGTCATCCTCGACTGGGATGGCACCAGTCCCCTGGCCGATGCCGACAAACGGGTCGTCGCCGCCAGCCAATGGCTACCCAAACAAAGCACGCCCCTCGCTGAACGCAAAGGCGACGCCGAAAAACTAGCCTCCATCGTATACACCTCCGGCACCACAGGGCGCTCCAAAGGTGTCATGCTGAGCCATCACAACTTCCTATCAATTTCCGAGGCCGCCTATACCAGCCTGGAAATCTACAGTGATCACACCTTTCTATCCTTCCTGCCACTATCACACTCATTCGAACGTACCTGCGGCTATTATGCCCCCATGATGGGCGGCGCCACCATCGTCTATGCCCGCTCAGTGCAACAATTAGCCGATGACATCCAAACCATCAAACCCACCGTCATCATCTCAGTACCGCGCATCTTCGAACGTATTTACGACCGCATACAGGCACAACTACAACAACAATCCATCGCCAAACGCACCATCTTCAATCTGGCCGTCTCCATAGGCTGGAAGCGCTTTCTAATCTCACAAAAACGCGCCAAATATGGCCCCTCGCAACTGCTCTGGCCGATACTCAACAAACTAGTCGCGCAACAAGTACAACAAAAACTCGGTGGCCGAATCCAACTGGCCGTAAGCGGCGGTGCAGCACTGCCCTTCCCCATCGCCCAACTCTTTATTAGCCTTGGCTTCAATCTGGTACAAGGCTACGGCATGACCGAATGCAGCCCAGTGGTCTCAGCCAACATCGCCCAATACAATGATCCCCTTAGCGTCGGCAAACCCCTGCCAGGCGTAAAAGTCCGCCTCGGAGCACATGACGAGCTGGAAATCAGCAGCCCCGGCATCATGCTAGGCTACTGGAATAATGAACAGGCCAACCATGACATCCTGACCCAGGATGGCTGGCTGCGCTCAGGTGACAAAGCCCGCATCACCGATGAAGGTTACATTCACATCACCGGTCGCATCAAAGACATCCTGGTACTGTCCAACGGTGAAAAAATCCCCCCAGGCGACATGGAACAAGCCATCACCCTCAACCCCCTGTTCGAACAGGCTCTCATCATCGGCGAAGCCAAACCCTATCTAAGCGCCCTGATCGTCATCAACCCAGAACACTGGGAAAAGCTGGCCAAGGCCCACCACCTCGACCCTGCCGATAAAAAGCAAATCAACGATAGCAAACTTAACAAAGCCCTGATCAAAACAATACGTGAGTGCCTGCATGACTTTCCCGGCTACGCCAAAGTACGCCGCATCACCCCTTTACTGGAACCCTGGACCGTTGAAAATGGCCTTCTCACCCCCACACTAAAAATTAAACGACCGCGGGTCATTACGCAATACGAACAAAGCATTAATAGCATGTATGGATAAAAATGATATAATGCGGATAATTGCGGGTGTAGTTCAATGGTAGAACGGTAGCTTCCCAAGCTGCATACATGGGTTCGATTCCCCTCACCCGCTCCAAATTTTTACGCCTCACCACCAAACGAGCATCACAAAACGTACTGCTAATCAGGGTGACCGCACCGGGGCTTATTTATTTTTTTATAATGAGTGCGTTCTATTTTGCATAAAATGCAAAACGGTCGATTTCCTTCACCCGGTCAATTCACAACCCCTTGTTCTTATTGAATATACTAGCTTTACTAATTATTTACTTGATTTTTTACATCTAAGAGACGATATTATTAAACAGACGGGTAAATCCTAATACACGCCTCGCATGTTCCCTTCCATCGGTTGGCAAGAATGCTTGGACTATCGGCGTATTAGGGGCCGTCTTTTTTTTGCCTGTCATTTGGCTAAATACTCTGTTTCAAACTGAATTCTTGAACAATAATCCGAATACCATTCGGTATCATCATGTTCATATTTTCGAAAAACGCCCCAACAAAATAGATCCACTGCTTGCAAACCGGCATTAGCTTTTGAATCCTCATGATAAATGTTTAAGGGCACATTTAAGGGCAAACGGGCTTCTAATTGGTTCGCTAAATAATCATTAAAATCTGCAATCTCTTCCTTATTTGTAACTATTCAGCGAAAAACAAAAAAACACTTGACATAGTTTTGTCCCTGATCGTGAAACATTCAGCAAATAAAACCATTATGCCTGTTTGTGGCTTATAAGGATCTAAGCAGCGCGGACAGATCAGAAAAACGACTGGA
>JAFLJQ010000136.1 GCA_022712915.1 Gammaproteobacteria bacterium
AGAGAACCGCTTCGATAAACAAGCGATTATTCCTACCCGTCACCCCACAATCGGTGGCTTTGCCTGATAGTAAAAGCTCTATTCGGCTCCATTGGTCTTCTCGTAAAATTTTTCTTGGCAATGTAGTTCACTTTGATATCAGTATGTTAGTCTGAAATTCTAAATCATATCGAGGTAATTGTTAACAGCCCCTAGTTATCCCATCTTAATCCCCACCCACATCCTATTCAAGGCTCACCCTAAACCTGAGCACTTTTCAACCAAAACAATAGCCAATTTCACAAGTTGCAAACATAAAAAAGGGCAACCGAAGTTGCCCTTTCTATCTTGCTTTTTTCGACCTTATTTAAACCTCAAACTCCGGCAGTTTTTTCGATACACCAACACCTTTAATGCGGACATACTTGGGCAGGCCATCTTTATAAGGTGGATAGTCTTCACCTTTGATTAGCGGTTCCATGTAGGCTCGGCAGGCCTTGGTGATGCCATAGCCATCGGGACTGATGAAGTTTTCGGGCATCATCTTTTCAACGTTGGCCACCTTGCTTAGGTCAGCCATACCGACTTTCCACTTGAAGGGTTTGTTGGAGATACGGTTGACTGTTGGCATAACTGCATTGTGACCTTTCAGTGCCAGATCAACGGCGGCTTTGCCCATGGCGTAGGCCATATCAACATCTGTTTTAGAGGCAATGTGGCGTGCGGCGCGTTGCAGGTAGTCGGCTACGGCCCAGTGGTTTTTTAGATTCAGTTTGTTTTGAACCATGCCACTGATAACCGTGGCGGCACCGCCCAACTGACTATGACCAAAGGCATCTTTCAAACCGGTTTCGGCAAGGAATTTGCCGTCGGGGTAATGCACACCTTCGGAAACCACAATAGAACAATAACCGTGTTCTTCTACTTTCTCTTTGACGTTGGCAAGAAATTTCTCTTCGTTGAATTCCACTTCCGGGAACAGGATGATGATCGGAATAGGTGTATCATCGGTTGAGGCAAGGCCACCGGCCGCGGCAATCCAGCCTGCATGACGACCCATCACTTCAATGATGAAGACTTTGGTGGACGTCTTGGCCATGGAGCCTACATCGAATGAGGCTTCACGGGTGGATACGGCAACGTACTTGGCTACAGAACCAAAACCTGGGCAGTTATCGGTGATGGGCAGGTCGTTATCCACGGTCTTGGGGACGTGGATGGCCTGGATGGGATAACCCATTTCTTCAGACAGTTGGGATATCTTGTAACAGGTATCCGCTGAGTCACCGCCGCCGTTGTAGAAGAAGTAACCGATGTTGTGTGCCTTGAAGACTTCGATCAGGCGTTCATATTCACGGCGATTTTCTTCTAATGATTTCAGTTTGAAGCGGCAGGAACCAAAGGCCCCTGATGGCGTGTGACGCAGGGCGGTAATCGTTGCCGATGATTCTTTGCTGGTGTCGATCAGATCTTCGGTCAACGCACCGATGATGCCGTTACGACCGGCGTAGACTTTACCGATTTTATGTTTGTTCTTACGTGCTGCTTCTATAACACCGGCAGCAGAGGCATTGATGACGGCGGTGACACCACCGGACTGGGCGTAAAAGGCATTTTTAAGCGGTTTTTTTGGCTTACGTGCGACCTTTTTTTTAGCTGCCTTTTTCTTACCTACTTTTTTCTTGGCAACCGTTTTCTTGGCCACTTTCTTTTTAGCTTTTTTCTTAGCTACTTTTTTCTTTGCGACCTTTTTCTTGGCAACCTTTTTTTTGGCTTTTTTCTTTGCGGCCATGTGCGTCATTCTCCTCATTATAATTTAAATTAATGGTGCTAAACCTAATTTTTTGTCTCTTGCCCCTGTCTGTTGTAATTCATGATCTGCCTGCACTCGCAGGATAGTGACCAGGCAGTCCAATACATCATCATAAAATTGTTCCTGGGGGCCATAATAAAACTGACTGAAAAATTGTTCCTTACCCGCCTTGGCAATAATGAAATGACAGGCTTCACATTCCCAGTAAATGGCCGGGCACTCGGTCAGTTCACGGTCACGGAATAGATGTGTAATTCAATATCGGCACGTTGTATTTCAACAGGTTTACCATATCGCGCCTGTAAGGTGTCAGTGGCAATCTTAAGCTCTACTTCCATAAAATCAGGTATCTTGCTCATGGGATAACAATATGTTTGTTGTGTCTGACTATTAAGGATACTCGATAATATGAATAAATGCATGGTACAGCAAACTAAACAAATTATTTTTTACTCAAACATACATTTTTTTATGCCGGAATAAAGCGGATTTTGTGTGAACGATAATCTAAGTTTCATGGCGATTAATGATTCGGTGACTTACTATTACTTCTCAGTATCACGCGCAGGTTGCTGAGAACATAAAGAATTAAAAATTAAAGTCTCTGAAATTTTTATATTTTATGGCCCGAACTTGTTTAACACGAGTAACACGATAGGCGAATATTTATAGATTATTTTGGTTTAGCGTAAAACAGAAATGATCAGGTCTTGTTATCTGATTGTTGTTGCAGGCGCGCAACTCGGGCGGCGAGGCGTTCGACATCATCACGCACCCGGTTAACGTCACTGAGGAAGGGCTGAATCTCTTCTTTAAAAGGTAGATCGAAGGATTCTTGTTGCAAATATTCTGCGCCATTTTGGCCGAGGGTGAGAAGACTGTCTTTACCCCATTGGTTGAGGCTGCGAAACAGGCTGCCCATTTTATGGGCGACGACATCACCGGTGTATTGTGACAAAACTTCTTCCCAATCCACATCCAGACCATCGAGGATGTGCTTAAAGTCCTGCCCCAATTTGATATCACCACGGATCTCGACATCACCGCGAAATAATACGCGGCTGGGATTATGGCTGAAGGATAATTCAGCAAAAGAGATAGGCGTACCGGACAAAATGGCATCAGGCTCACCTTCATGGTGATGCTGTACCATCAATCCCTGAGCATCCGGCAGTAAATAAAATGTCTGATTGAGGCCACGCAATTCCACGGCGATAACCTTGCCTTGTAACCGTCCGAGTTGCTCCAGACTCTCCGGGGACAGGTGCAAATAACGGTTTAAGGTATTTTCCAGTACGGCTGTGAAGGCTGCATTGAGTTCAGGTAACATAATCAGGACACCTGTTTAATCAGTTCATCTAGGGATTGTTGAGAATAATCATCGGGGGCATAGAGAACCAGCGTCCTGGCCAATTTATCATGAAAGCCCTGCTTGCGTTTGTCCCAGGCAATCCAGAAAAATCCCAGATACATGGGCAGACTGGAAGCAAAGTAACCCAGAAAACGGGTGATGATCTGCATTTTGCTCGGTGGCTGAAGGCTTTTGCTATCGACAATTCGGCAATGCATTAATACCTTGCCGGGTGTAGCGCCTAGCATGTGCCAGAATGCTAACAAGGCCAGAACGGGCAGGGCGCGGGTCAAGATCAGATCCCAAACCCCAAAAACATTAAACAGCTCGCCCTTGGAAATATACCAGTGAAGATAGTCGTGGTCGTAGATGAGATAAAGTACAGGTGCCATAAGTATGACGACCAATACACTATCCAGACACACCGCCGCAAAGCGACGCCAGAAACCTGTATATTGCGGCGGCTGCATGGCTACAACTTATAACCGCGATGTAGTGCGACAATGCCTCCGGTAAGATTAAAGTATTCACAACGCTCAAAGCCAGCGCCTTCCATCATACCCTTAAGTGCCTCCTGATCGGGATGCATGCGAATGGACTCGGCCAGATATTGATAGCTCTCAGCATCATCAGCAACAATTTTACCAATGAACGGCAGGATCTTGAATGAATAGGTATCGTAGATGGGATTCAGCAGTTTCAATACCGGCTTGGAAAATTCCAGCACCAACAAGGGGCTGCCCGGTTTCAGTACCCGGTACATGGAACGCAGGGCCTTGTCCTTATCGGTGACATTACGCAAACCAAAGGCGATGGTCATCGCATTGAAGTAATTATCGGGAAATGGCAGGCATTCGGCATTGGCCTGCACATACTCCACATTACCGGCGATACCCATGTCTACCAGACGTTCACGGCCAACCATGAGCATGGAATCATTGATATCGGACAGAATAACCTGTCCCGTCGGGCCGACCATGCGTGAGAATTTGGCTGTCAGGTCACCGGTTCCGCCGGCCAGATCCAGCACCCGGTCTCCAGACCGCACGCCACTCCTCTCGATGGTGAAACGTTTCCACAGGCGGTGAATGCCGAGCGACATCAGGTCGTTCATCACATCATATTTCTGTGCCACCGAGTGAAAAACACCGGCAACCTTCTTTTGCTTCTCTTCCCAGGGGACGTCTTTGAAGCCGAAATGGGTGGTTTTATCGTTCATGGGCGCTATTGTAGCGTGAAGGGCAGGGGGTTGCCCAGTATTTCATAGGTTCTGCATGGCCCTGATTGCACGTAATACTCGCCAGACAGTCATTCGCCATAATTACATTTATTGCGTTTTATTTTGTTATCACCCGCCCAATGATCGGTATAAATGCCCTGTTTAACAAAATCATGGAAGGTAGACCACGGCCAATCGCAAACACGATTGACCAAACCATGGTTCACCGGGTTGTAGTGAATATAATCCATATGATTTTGGTAATCCCGCTCATCATGAATCTGGTGTACCCAATAGCGGTGTTGCCAAATAGTGTCCTCATGCTGTTTATGTCCTAAGAGACCGATTCCTCTTCCACGATGCAATCTCAATTTTGCATATTTGGAAAATTGATCCTTGATCATGTCCCAACGTTTATAAAAACCATCATCACCTGACGGCAAAGTACAGATGCAATGAAGATGTTCTGGCAATAATACCCAGGCGTTGATGTCAAATGGATGTAATGATTTTACAGCTTGTATCACAGTGCGTAGCAGGGCGCGAGATCGTGCCTGTGTCAGAAAACCCTGACGTCGGTAGGTGACAAGGGTAAAAAAGTAGACCCCGCCTTTTGTATCAACTTCAACATAGTTTGGCATGTCATTCCCTCGACAAATTTTGCACGTTATAGGTTTAATACACGATGACGGGCAACATTCACCCTGGCAGTGCCATGTTGGTTAGTGTAACAAGACAGGCACTGCCCGCCAATACCCCACTTTAGTGCTGAGGTTCTGGCCGTTCATGGCCCGCTGCTTTAAGTCTTTGCAGGTATTGCGGCCAGAGGGTGTTGTGCTCCTTGCCTAAGCGATACAGGGTTTCCCAGGAATAGAGGCCGGTGTTGTGGTTGTCATCAAAGTGCAGTTTCACAGCATATACGCCAACCTGTTCTATCTTTTCTATATTCACATCCTGTTTGCCGATCTGTAACACTTCCTGACCGGGGCCGTGGCCCTGTACTTCGGCGGAAGGGGAGTAGACACGCAGATATTCAGAGGGCAGTTGAAAGCGTTCTCCATCATTAAAGGCGACTTCCAGTACGTGAGAAGCCTGGTGCAGCGTGATTTCGGTTGGTTTCGGTTTGTCTGACATGCTTACATATACCTCTGATTAATTTTTAATCACCAAGACACAAAGACACGAGGAGAATAAAAATTTGTATTATCTGTATCGAATGGACACCAAGGCTCTTCTTGGCACCTTAGTACCGTTAGTGCCTTGGTGCTAGATCCGTTATAAAATATATCGACTCAAATCTTCGTTCTCCGCCAGATCACCGATGTTTTGGTCAACATACTTGGCATTAACCTTCACTTCTTCACCACCACAGTCTGACGCCCTGAAAGATATGTCTTCCAGCAAACGTTCTAATACTGTGTGCAGACGTCGTGCACCAATGTTTTCGGTACGCTCATTCACCTGCCAGGCGATTTCAGCCAGACGTTTGATGCCGTCTTTGGTAAATTTTACGGTCACATCCTCAGTGGCCAGCAAGGCACGGTATTGTTCCGTCAAAGAGGCATCGGGCTCAGTGAGGATACGAATAAAATCTTGTGTGCTCAGCGCCTTCAATTCAACACGTATAGGAAAACGACCCTGTAATTCCGGGATCAAATCCGATGGCTTGGTGAGATGAAACGCGCCAGAGGCAATAAACAGGATGTGATCGGTCTTGACCATGCCGTACTTGGTCGTGACGGTAGAGCCTTCAACCAGGGGTAAAAGATCCCGTTGCACGCCTTCCCGTGATACATCGGCACCACTGCTTTGTTCGGCCCGCCGAGCAATCTTGTCCATTTCATCAAGAAAGACAATGCCGTTTTGTTCGACGTTTTTCAGTGCCAGCTCTTTCAAATCTTCATCATTGACCAGTTTGGCGGCCTCTTCATCGATCAACATTTTCCTGGCCTGATAAATCGGCAGTTTGCGCGGTTTTTTACTTCCGCTACCCATATTTTGGAACATACCCTGCAACTGGCTGGTCATTTCTTCCATACCAGGAGGGGCCATGATCTCAACCCCCACGCTTGGGGCGCTAACTTCAATCTCGATCTCCTTGTCATCCAAATCGCCTTCACGCAATTTCTTGCGAAACTTCTGACGAGTAGAGGTTTCCTTATCCTGGTTGGGCTCTTCATCTTCGGCAAAACCAAACTGCACATCCCGAGCCGATGGCAGCAAAATATCGAGAATGCGCTCCTCGGCGGCATCTTCGGCACGTTGGCGCACCTGATTCATAGCCTGTTCACGCGTGATCTTAATTGATGAATCCATCAAATCACGGATAATCGATTCCACATCGCGGCCGACATAACCCACTTCGGTAAACTTGGTCGCTTCTATTTTAATAAAGGGCGCATTGGCCAGCTTGGCTAGACGACGGGCAATCTCGGTTTTACCTACACCGGTTGGCCCAATCATCAATATATTCTTGGGTGTAATCTCAACGCGCAGCTCAGGCTCGACATGGGCGCGGCGCCAGCGATTACGCAAAGCAATGGCCACGGCTCGTTTGGCATCGGCCTGACCTACAATATGTTTATCCAGTTCCTGAACAATCTCGCGGGGTGTCATTGTCGACATAATATTTAGACTTCCAACTCTTCGATAACGATATTGTGATTGGTATAGATGCAGATATCACCGGCAATATTCAAGGCTTTCTCGGCAATTGAGCGGGCATCCAGTTCGGTATTTTCTACTAACGCACGGGCCGCCGACTGGGCAAAGGGGCCACCGGAACCGATAGCGATGATGCCCTGTTCCGGCTCAATGACATCGCCATTGCCGGAGATGATGAGCGATGCTTCTTTGTCGGCCACGGCCAGCAGAGCTTCGAGGCGGCGCAGGGTACGGTCGGTACGCCAGTCCTTGGCCATCTCAACGGCTGCCCGAACCAGCTGGCCGGAGTGTTTTTCCAGCTTGGCTTCGAAGTATTCAAACAGGGTAAAAGCGTCGGCCGTGCCGCCAGCAAAACCGGCGATGACGTTGTCGTGATATAGACGACGCACCTTGCGGGCGTTGCCCTTCATAACCGTATTGCCCATGGTCACCTGACCATCAGCGGCAATAACGACCTTATTTTTGTTCCGTACCGAAAGTACGGTTGTGCCACGATATTGTTCCACCCGATGCTCCATCAATAGAAAGGGAGGCTGATTGTACACTAGCTGGGGGCAAGAAAAAAAACGGGTAAATTGCGCTGGATTTACAAAACGATTCAGGGGGGTGAGTTTTGGGGCTGATAGCCTGGATGTAGCAAAGCAGCATCCGGGCAAATTTTCCCTGTATTACACTTCGTTTCATGCAGGCTACGAACGCTGCCTCTGCATTTTATTGCTGACCAGGTCAATGAGCTACGTGGTTTATGTTGAGATGTTAACCGGATCGGGGGAGTTACGGTCACGATAACGGAAGTAGGCGGTTGCCCCTGCCGCGGTAAGAATACACCAGACCGCAAACAGGGCACCGGGCAGGGCCGTTTCTGGCGTGTCCTGGAAGTGAGCCAGGGCCAGTACCACGCCCATCCCCGCATTTTGCATACCGATTTCAATGGCCAACGTAAGGCGGTGGCGCACATCAAAACCATAGAGTTTAGCCAGGAACCAACCACCGAGATAACCCAAGGCATTGAGCAATACGACTAATAAGAACACATCCAGCCCAACCTGACTAATGCGACTCTGGTTGGCAGCCACAGCATAAGAGCAAATAATAATGATAGCAACCGCCGCCACCGCAGGGGCGATCTCTTTGGCCATGTCGAGCCCAACCTTCAGTTGCCGACGCAAAAGCAGGCCAAGGCTAAGCGGCAAAACCACGGTCAATAAAATAGTCTGCATCATTTTCCAGAACGGGATGGGCAATAGATGACCGCCCAATACTTCGACCATCATGGGCGTGAGAAGAGCTGACAGGAAGGTTGCCAATGTGGTCATGGCAATGGAAAAGGCCATCGCCCCACCGGCCAAGTAGACGATCACATTACTCGCCATAGCGCCGGGTGTGCAGCCAACAATGATAAAACCCAATGCCAGGGCTGGTGGCAGATTGGCCACTTTCACCAGGATGAAGGCCATGGTCGGCATCAATAAAAACTGCGTGAGTACACCCAGACCAATACGCTTTGGCTGTTTAAGCGTGTCGTTGAGCTCAACCGGATCCAGCACCACGCCAAGGGCAAACATAGTCGCCGCAAACAGCCACATGAAAATACTGCCAAAGATCAAAAAGGCTTCGGGCATAAAATAGGCCAAAATGACACCGATTAAGGTAAGGGGTGCAAGACCATTGGCAATGAGGCGGAAAATAAACATGGGGCCATTCTACGGTGACGATACTGAAAAGCAAAAAGGTTTGTCCGTCATGGCATCAACATGCTGTATCTATTTGTTATTTAAAAATTTGGGGAGTAGGGAACGGGTATGAGACATAATTTTTAAAGTTAATAGCACGACAGCCGTAATTTTAAGCTCACATCGGTTATTGCGCTTCCTGCCCAGTTAAAATTTATGCTCTCCTCAACTGCCGATACCGCACGCGTCAGACTGGTTGGGGTTATGGGCAAACAAACTCACATCTAGGCCCGCTGCGCCCAATCCAGGTGCCATCTGGACATTGTTTGGCATCTTGAGTACAGATGGTTTGTCCTCCTTGAGGGGAAGTAGGGATGGTCATTTTTCCACCACAGGAAACCAGAAATAGTGTCATGCCGGTCAATAACATCATTTTTGTATTCATTTGCAAATTCTCCTTGTATCTAAACCGCGTCAATAAAAAATCCATCATCTACTACATACTAACAGCGTGTTTGCCAACGCGGCTATTAACCTGGTCACTATTCCCCCTTGCGTTTTGCCCTGGCCGTGGCCTGTGCCTCTTGCGGGTTATCTGGCCAATGATGTTTTGGGTAACGTCCTTTGAGATCTTTTTTGACATCATGATATGAAGACTGCCAGAAGCCCGCGAGGTCTTGTGTGATCTGTACGGGACGCTGTGCCGGTGAAAGCAGGTGCAATAACACGGCGACTTTGCCCTGGGCGATACGCGGTGTATCCATAAGCCCAAACATTTCCTGCAAGCGTACCGCGAGCACTGGCGGAAAGTGGCTGTAGTCCAGCCGAATATGCGAACCACTGGGCACGGTGATGTGGGTGGGTGCCAGTTCATTGAGTTGGCGTTGTTGTTCCCACACCAGTTGTGACAACAGGATGGCATGCAGATCAAGCCGTTGCAAATGAGAGATGCGTGACATGCCCGTCAGGTAGGGTGCCAGCCAATCGTCAACGGACTCCAGCAATGCTGCCTCGCTCAGGTCGAGCCAGTCACTATCAAGTTGTTCATGTAAAAAGTTCACCCGCGCCTGTAACTCGCGTGTTGTATTGCTCCACGGCAGGCAATCCAGCCCATGTAGGCGAATACCCGCGAGCAATGCCTGTTGGATGGCCTCCGGATCGGCATCCTGCCATGGCTCATCGCTGATGATGACCTCGCCTATGCGCTGTTGCCGACGCGCCTGAACACAGGCGCTGCGGTCATCCCAGTTGACGAAGGTTTGCATTTGAATCAGATCATGGTGATAACGCAGCAGCAGCTCACGGTGGATCCCCGCCGCCAGGAAGATACGCGCCTCGCGTCGGCCATCGAGATGCGCGGCAATGATAAATTCCTCGCTACTAATGAGATCCCCTTCCGCAAGGAGGGCACCACGGCCATTACTCAACAGATACTGTGTGCTGCGAGTATCACGACGGCGGCCAATACGATCAGGGTAGGCATAAGCCAGAACAACACCAACTAAGGCCAAATCATGTTGGTCTGCATCGGCCCCAGCCTGTAATTGGCGCTGCCATTGTCGGGCCGTTTGTCGTGCTTGATGGAGAGCGGCCTGATCTACTTCATTGTTGCGTGATTGACCACGCAGGTTTTCAACCCGCAGACGCAGATCACTTTCACGTGCACCGCGGCCACGCATCACATCGCGTTCACTCAACAAGGCGGCAATGTCACACGCCAGTGACCCGACACCCAGTTCCTTACCACGTAACATCATGTGGGCGAGGCGAGGGTGCGTACCCCACTGGGCCATAGCCTTACCATGCGCCGTAATCATACCCTGCGCATTCAACGCACCAAGTTGTTGTAACAACGCCCTTGCCTGGGCCACATGTGGGTCAGGGGGGGCATCAAGCCAGGACATCACATTCACATCCGCTACACCCCATTGCGCGAGTTCGAGCATGAGGGGCGCAAGGTCGGCGTCGATAATTTCTGGATTTGTGTAAGGCAGCAGATGGGTCGTCTCTGACCAGAGGCGATAACAAACCCCTGCCTGGGTACGCCCGGCGCGACCACAACGTTGATCGGCACTCGCTTGCGACGCCGACAGGGTGACGAGTTGCGTGAGACCGGTATTAGGGTCAAAGCGCGGTGTGCGCATGAGACCGCTATCGATGACGATGCGAATACCTTCAATGGTGAGACTGGTCTCAGCAATGGCGGTGGCCAACACGACCTTGCGCTTGCCTGTCGGTACAGGTTGAATGGCGGCATCCTGTTCCGCCGAGGTCAATTGACCGAACAGCGGCGCAAGGATGATGTCATTACTTTTTTGTGCTTCTCGTAGTGCCGTATGTACCTGGCGTATCTCACCGGCACCGGGTAAAAATACCAACATGCTGCCCACTTCTTGATTGAGCACAGACAGGATATGACGTGTGACTTCATGCAAAAAACCACGCCGGTCACGGCTGAAGTTTGTCGTAGTGGGCAGATGACAGATCTCGACAGGATAACTTCGTCCTTCGCTGGTCAGGACGGGTGAATCATTCAAGAGTCTTGCCACTGCCGCACCGTCGAGGGTGGCTGACATGACCAAAACTCTAAGATCATCCCGCAGCCCTTGTTGCGCATCGAGGCAAAGGGCCAGACCAAGGTCCGAGTTGAGATTACGCTCATGGAATTCATCAAAAATCACCACCGCGTAATCATCCAGCGCCGGGTCGCTTTGTAACATCCGCGTCAGGATACCCTCGGTCACCACCTCAATGCGCGTGCCTGGCCCTATCTTGCTATCAAGACGAACACGGTAGCCCACAGTTTCGCCAACGGATTCACCCAGACTCATGGCCATGAAACGCGCCGCCGCACGCGCAGCGATACGGCGTGGTTCGAGCATGATGATCTTTTTTTTCCCTAACCACGCCGCCTTTAACAAGGACAGCGGCACACGGGTGGTCTTGCCTGCGCCTGGCGGTGCCTGTAATACCACATTCAAACACTGCGCCAGGCTGGCGGTGAGTTGGGGCAGGAGTTCGTCAACAGGGAAAGACATTAGCTATATGTTAAATCAATGACACAGGCGGTCATAATACAGGGATATCATCTTCTTGACTGCATGTTGGCTTTGCTAATTTCATGCCAGGTGCGAGATGAAAATTAACCGTCAAGCATGATCGTATCAGTTCATATTTTTTTATAACTTCTGATGTTTAGTCGTCATAAGCCCACCTTACAACCGAGTGAAATAACATACCCTTGCCAGTGACATCTAATGATGTCCTCACCCTTAAGGATCCCCTCATTTTCTTGATCGTCCTATAGAAAGAATTGATCCATTAACCGGCAAAAATGTTGGAAAATACCCTCCCCGCATTATAGAACCAGATGAGAAAAATGAAACAACGCTTTCGTAAGGGTTTTGAACAT
>JAFLJQ010000230.1 GCA_022712915.1 Gammaproteobacteria bacterium
ATCGTTAAGTAATGTTCTTATTCGCATTGGGCTTCTTTTTTTGATAGTGGTCTGGTAACTACCATCATGGATCGAAGTTCAATGTGAATCAATTCTTATTAAATCATCCATTATTTACCCACAGATTTTCCTGAAGAGCCACCTTTAATAGTGGTCAATGCTTGCATAACGGTCATCGGACTTGCGGCCACACCGATTTGATGCGTGATATTTACCATTTTATTCTCCTCTTAATATTATTGTGGATTGAGCATCATGCGATACCCTGTTGATAAGAATAAAAGAAATTGACTGGAAGTAAATAATATTATCTAATTTTAGAAATGCTTTTAAGTGATTGTTATAAATGTAAAATTATATTTAATTCTATGATTGAACTGACTATACTTTCCACTTATGGAAAGTGAAAAAAAGCTCAATCAGGTGTTTTTTGCGCTTGCGGACCACAAGCGTCGTATTATATTGAATCTGCTGGCTGAAGGGCCTGTGACAGTAACGGATCTTGCATCGCATTTTGATGCGACGTTGGCCACAATTTCAAAAAATATTACATTGCTCGAAAAAGCAGATTTATTGTACAAAGTCAAAAAAGGCCGCACGGTTTATTGTCATATGAATCATGATACGTGGTTGGAGGTTGCTACCTATGTTAGTGGGGTCGCACATTTTTGGCAGAGCCGATTGAATGATTTGGAGCAATATGTTCACGATATGACGGAAAAAAAACTATAATATGAGGAGTGTGATTTGCAGTGAACACCACTAATCTGGTTATCAAAAAAAATTTAAGCTGTCAAAGCGCCAACTCTTTGAAGCCTGGTCAAATCCTCAGGTTATGCAGCGATGGTTTTTTGGTGGAGTGTTACGGCAAAATTGTTGCACAGTTGAAAATCAGTTTGTAACCAAGGGGGAATATAAGATCATTATGCATTTCGAAGATGCTGGTGATTCTGAGTTGTATGGTAAATACTTGGAAATCAATCGCTACAATAAAATTGTATTTGCCTGGAGCAATAGCATTGTTATTGATACGATAGTGAAGCTTACGTTTAAAGAGCTTTCACCAAATACTTCCGAACTTACTCTGGAACACTCATTGTTTCAGGATGAGGCTGCAAGAAGTCTGCATAATCAGGGTTGGGAACAGTGTCTGCTGAATCTGGCAATTGCTTTGGAAGAGGCCGCTTAATGTTTTTTGTCTGTGATACCAAACATTTTGTCAGGTTATCATTTTATTTGTAAAACATAGTTGGATGAATATATGAAAGCATCAGTTTACATCGCAACCAGCCTTGATGGCTTTATTGCCAGGGAGAATGGCGCGTTAGATTGGTTGCCGGGCAGCAGTGGTGATGAGGAGGTGGAAGATAATAATGATGATTTTGGATATAAATCATTCATGGATTCCATAGATACACTGGTGATGGGGCGTAATACTTATGAACTAGTTCTTTCCTCTGGCCAATGGCCTTATGGAAATAAGCATGTGATTGTATTAAGTCGCACACTTACCAGAATTTCGGACGATGTGCCTAAAACGGTGGAGTTGAGATCATGTCCGCCGCAAGAGTTATACTGTGAACTTGAACGTTCAGGGGCGATGCATTTGTATATTGACGGGGGGAAGACAATTCAGGGCTTTCTTGCTGCGGGGTTGATCAACGAAATTATAATAACCAGAATACCGATTCTGATCGGCAGCGGGATATCTTTGTTTGGGCCCTTGGCCAAGGATGTAAAGCTCAAGCACATTGAGACGACTTCATTTAAACATGATTTCGTGCAAAGCAAATATGAGATCCGCGCATAGGAAAGTTAGGCTTTTAATATGAAAAAAATTACTGTTAAAAGATAAAATGCTATTGTATTATTTTATCAATAAATTGCCAAAGAAGAACAAAGTTTTATGTTTGTAGTAGAAATTTTCTATGATGCCTTCTCCCCCTTTAGGTTATTCCGCCTAAGTGAAAAGATAAGCTCTTAGTGGCAAAATTGTGGTTGTCGATGAGCCAGATGGCAATATAAATAAAAAACACTGTTATCCCGTTAACCATCTAGATAAACATATTACCCCCCCCGCATGTTAAAAGCTGTGGTGTTTGAGATAGACATGACGCAAGCAAAGTAGTCGTAAGACATACTTAAGCGCAGAGTGCGTAAAGAAGTGCAGATTAAAAATAAATTCAATATTTCATAAGAATGGAAAATGAATATGGTAGTCGATGTTATAAGTTTGTCTGAAACTGAGGTGAGCTGTGCAAACTGCAAAGCCTGCTGTTGCCGGTTGCAAGTCATACTCATTACCGATACTGGTGTACCCAATCATTTTATTGATACTGATAAATGGGGCGGGAGAACTATGGTGCAGTTGGATGATGGCTGGTGCGCAGCCCTTGATCGAAATACCCTGATGTGTACGATTTATGAAAAACGGCCAATGGTGTGTCGTGATTTTGTGATGGGGGAATATGAGTGTCTTGTCGAACGATCCTCTCTTTAAAGGGGGCGGAGTCCTTTACGGTTATTTGCATGTCTGCTAGACTCAGTTATTGATAACTGAAAGAGTAGAGGTATGCCGCGCAAACCGAGATTTTTCTTGCCAAATGTTCCCGTGCATATTGTGCAACGTGGGCATAGTCGAGAGTCTGTGTTTTTTGATGACAGAGACTATCGTGCATATCTCGGTTGGTTGTCAGAGTCGATAAGTCGTTATGAGTGTGTCATCCACGCTTATGTGTTGTTGAGCAATCACATCCACATTTTGGTTACCCCAAAAGATAAACAAGGCATTAGCCGCATGATGCAATACCTCGGTCGGCGTTACGTCCCTTATATCAACCATACATATGGAACAAGTGGCAGTCTCTGGGAAGGGCGTTATAAAGCCTCATTAATTCATGATGAACAATATTTGCTTACTTGTATGCGTTATATTGAATTAAATCCGGTGCGGGCTAATATAACGAAGCGCGCAGATCAATACCGCTGGAGCAGTTATCGCGCTAATGCGCAAGGTAAAGACGATTCATTGATTACCCCCCACCCGTTGTATTTAGGTTTAGGGAAAACAAAGGCCTGCCGTCTGGATGCGTATAAGGCATTGTTTAAAGTCCATATTGATGAAGAAAAACTTATGGGGATACGTGCGGCCTGGCAAACAGGGACACCGTTGGGGAATGAGAAATTCAAAATAAAAATAGAGCGTAAATTGAAGTGTAAAGTAGGTCAAGCTAGACGCGGGCGGCCAGATGGTCCCTTAAGCTGATAAGGTATTTTTTCATCAAGATATCCAGTTAAGAGATTGGCGTTGATACTTGGATTGATTTTATAGGTGATCATCATGCTGGAATATGCCGGGAGAAGGCGAAGGTAGAGAGTTGTAGGCCGGGTAAGTTTGTAAAATGAAGATGTACGTCAACCGCCTGATAATGAACTTTATTTGAGATTATTGTCAGTGGTTTAACGATTATATTTTATAACCAATGCACTACCATAAAATATTGGCAGTCTATTATCCTTATGGGGTTAGATATTTACTGAGGTAAAAATGAAAAAACTTAAACACGAAACTGAACTGGTGAAAGAGGGCCTACAGGCGGCGATGAAATACGGGGAAGAGCGGGGTGCGGTGATCTTTGAGCCTACTGATTCTGTAAATGAACGCATACTCTATATGTATCGTTTGTTGGTGCTTGATAAAATGATTCAGCCCTTGCCGGAAGATCAGGTTTCACAAAAGACCATGCGTCATAAACTGGCGCTTTGGTACGCTAAAAAATTACCCAAAAATCACCCTTTACTTAATTGACCGACACGCTATATAAATGAAAGACTGCGTTGTATGGTTTGTGCCTATGTGGGCATGTTTATACTAGTGAAGATATGATCATCTCGATATTATGCTTTCTGCGCAGGTTGTAATTTTTACTCACAAGACATGAATATTATCAAAGCAAATAATATTGCTTGCCCATTAGATGGTCTGCCATTTACCGAGACTAAAAAACAGCTTATTTGCCCGAATGGGCATAATTTTGATGTGGCTCGCCAGGCATATGTTAATCTGTTGCCTGTGCAGCAAAAAAAGTCAAAAAACCCGGGTGATAGCCATGAGATGATTGTTGCGCGAACCGCCTTTCTAAATTCTGGAGTCTATGCTCCGATAGCGGATAAGTTTAATGATATTAACTATGGCTTGATAACAGGTTATCAGAGCCAGAGCATATGCCTTCTGGATGCGGGCTGTGGTGAGGGTTATTATTTGCAGAGTTTGTTACATTATCTTGAATTGAATGAAGTCAAACAGGATATTTCGGTCATTGGTCTGGATATCTCGAAGCCTGCCATTATTGCGGCAGCCAAGAGAGGCAAACAAATTACCTGGCTTGTCGCTTCAAATAAACAGCCACCGGTTTTGTCGGGAACCGTCGATATTATTTTTTGTCTGTTTGGTTTTCCGGTGTATGACAGTTTCTTTAAGCTGCTGAAATCAGATGGCAAAATTGTCCTGTTTGATGCGGGGCCTGAACATTTGATTGAATTGCGAAATATCATTTACCCGACGGTGAATAAATCAGAACCACCAGATCTTTCTGCGGCAGAGGCCGCTGGATTTTCACTTTATAGCCAATCACGTGTAACATATACGAGTAAAAATATGTCAAAATGTCAAATTATGAACCTGCTATGCATGACCCCACATCTTTACCGGGCCAGCAAAGTAGGTAAACAAGCCGCTAGTCAATTGGATACAATAGACATCACGGTTGATGTTATTGTCAGGGTGTTAGAATCAGGGTTGAGACCATAACCAGAAAATCTTTGGTTAACTCCCGGAAACAACGCTGACTTTGTTAAATTGGAGCTTAAAACGTTCATTTTGACATGTGAACGGCGCTTTTTTGTTTCTTTCCGCCTCATTATTATCCTTGGATGGACTCGATCTGGGGCACTGTACAACTATAAGGCAGTCTGAATTATATGCAAAAAGTCGCTATTTTCGTTGATGTTCAGAACATATATTATACGACTCGTCAGACGTTTGGCTGTAATTTCGACTATAACGCTTTTTGGGCGAAAGTGACCGATGGTCGTGAGGTAGTGCAGGCCGTAGCCTATGCGATCGAACGTGGTGATGAGAAACAACGTCAGTTTCAGAATATCCTCAAGGCAATTGGTTTTGATGTGAAGCTGAAGCCTTTCATTCAGAGGAGTGATGGTTCGGCCAAGGGTGACTGGGATGTGGGAATTACCATAGATGTGATGAGGGCGGCACCACAGGTAGATGTGCTTGTGTTGGCCTCGGGCGATGGAGATTTTGATTTGTTAATAAATAGAATAAGGTTGGACTTTGATGTGGAGGCAGAGGTTTATGGGGTTGAGAAATTGACGGCCATCTCACTCATTCATGCGGCTTCCAGATATGTAGCCATTGAAGATAAGTTGCTGTTGAAAAAATAATATGGAACTAAAGAATATGAATAATTCTCAAGAATCATTTTTGTCGTGGTTTTTTAAGCTGGAATCAGCAGGCGGTATTTTTCTCTTCATCGCTGCTGTAATTGCTATTGTGTTGGCAAATTCACCTTTGCAACTTTATTATGCCCTGCTAATTGATACGCCGGTAGAGGTTAAAATTGGTGCGCTAGAGATTGCAAAACCTTTACTGCTTTGGATTAATGATGGATTAATGGCGATATTCTTTTTTCTGGTTGGCCTGGAGTTAAAGCGTGAGCTTATTGAGGGTGAGCTATCAGATAAAAAAAATATCATTTTACCAGCTATTGGTGCTATTGGCGGTATGGTTATTCCTGCACTGATTTATCTCTATTTTAACAGCGATGATCCTACCGCCATAAAAGGCTGGGCAATCCCTGCTGCAACGGACATTGCCTTTGCACTAGGGGTATTATCTTTATTAGGTTCAAGGGTGCCTACAAGCCTGAAGATATTTCTTACATCGTTGGCGATTTTTGATGATATTGGCGCAATATTAATAATAGCTGCTTTTTACACAGCAAAAATTTCAGTGACCGCACTTATCGTTGTTGCGTGTTGTATCCTTATTCTTACTTTCTTGAACATTCGACGTATCGAATCGAAAAGTATTTATATACTATTTGGTGTTGTGATGTGGGTGGCGATGTTGAAGTCCGGCATTCATGCAACATTAGCGGGTGTAATTTTGGCGATGTTTATACCTATGCGGTCAGCAGTGAATGAACATTATTCGCCGCTCAAGAGTATAGAACATGGTCTACATCCGGTGGTTGCCTTTTTTATTCTGCCTATATTTGCATTTGCAAATGCAGGTATAAATTTCACCGGTGTGGGGGCGGAGCAGGTTCTTCATGACGTTTCAATTGGGATTGCGCTTGGATTGTTTATTGGCAAGCAATTGGGCGTTTTTGGTCTTTGTTGGATTGCTATTAAGCTTAAACTGACCAATCTGCCAAAGGGCATGTCATGGAGTTCCTTGTATGGCACTGCTGCTCTATGCGGCGTTGGGTTTACAATGAGTTTATTTATTGGCTCTCTTGCTTTTGAGGAAACAAAAGTCAACGTTCTGTTTGATGAAAGGCTCGGTATTATTTTAGGGTCGCTGGCATCAGGTTTCGTTGGTTATTTGGTGTTACGTGCCAGCTTGAGTCAGGATGGCAGAATTAAATCAAAAAATAATGTGTAAGTTAGGATAGGTGAATGAGTTTAACAGTATTTTATTTCAGCTAGTATTGAATCTTATTGTTGTGTGAATTAGGGGGCGTCTATAAAGAGTGTTTTTTCGTGATAACACAAAACACTTCTGCGTTATTTTGTTTCTGCAATAGATAAAGCTGGGGGTATTCAGGCTCATTTATTACAAGCCGTCAGATTGATTTTTCTCTGTGACGCTTTGTACACGCTGTTGTAAAATATGCTTTTAAGGGTGTTTCTATAAATGCACTTTTCACCCAAGGGGCACAAGTCCGCGATAGTGGCGTCAGCGCTGTGCTCGAATCATCATGTACCCATATCACTGCTGTCTTCCGTGCGGCACTTCCTTGTTAGCACAAAAAAATCACTATTTATAGAAGCACCCTTAAGGTTATTTTCATATTTATCCCCACTCCACAAGCCTTCAATTAACCGGGGATAATCATTTGTCTGGGTTGTTAGTGGGATAGCCA
Organism: Gammaproteobacteria bacterium; assembly: GCA_022712915.1. Lineage (GTDB taxonomy): Bacteria > Pseudomonadota > Gammaproteobacteria > UBA6429 > Thiohalophilaceae > JAHEDB01. The sequence continues at coordinate 7,167 of JAFLJQ010000230.1, forward strand.
TGTATTGTTTTATGGATATGCTCAGACATGTTTATGTCGAGGTTCCTAAATCATAAAACTACCGATCCATTGGCCTTTTTTGAAATCAATGTTTAATTCTGAGGGGCGTAATTTACTTGCGGCTGTTGATGTATATTCGTAAGAAATAGGGTGATTGTCCGCAAATTCAGCGGGGCCACATGATGCTGCTTGCACCGGCTGGAGCATTATTTTCAATAAATTATTGATGGTTTGCATTACAAGTTCTGTTTGGTCGTGAAAGAGAACACATTTTTGTACGACACAACTAAAATAAATTTTCATCTCAGCTATTAAGGGGATGTCACGTTTTTGAAAAGTAGTTGCCGCCTTATTTGTCCAGCATATGCGTAAATTTTTGTCCCTGTATAGGGTGTTAATTTTATGGCGAAAGGGGTGTAACCAACGATCTAGAATAGTGAATGGGCTTGTTATCGAAAAATTACTATTCTGGATATTCATGGTGTTTTTTCTCTGCTCAGACCGAGTATCTATTTTAGTAGAGTCAAAATTTCTGAGGTGCTTTTTATGCACCTAGGGGAGGTTTTCGTGGTTGGAAAAGTTCCCTTTCTGAAAGCGGTTTTTAGCATAGTGATGGTCTTGACGTTTAAATAACTTTAATGTCTTTTTGTGACGGCCTTCTCATCGTAACCATGATAATGTTACGGTCAATTTAAGCGTTATAGGTGCACAATGATGTGTTTTATTTTTGTATCATTTGTTAATGAAATGTGATGGCTTCTTCACTTTATGCCATCAACTACCATAACTTAGAGTGAAGTTGATCTTGGTCAAGTTCAACCTCTTCGTCATCCGTTAGTTTCGTATAAAAGTCACAGTTATAAGTGATTTACTTTTATTATAATAAATATTGTTTGGAGTGGATATGAATCATATTAGATGGGCAAGTCTGTGTTGCGCCAGTTTTTTGCTGATTTCTTGTGGAGCAGGTGATGATCCCGCACCTGCCTCACCGCCAGCACCAAGAATAACGGAAATTGAATTAGGTAAATTAATATTTGAAGATGTTCGACTCTCTGCCAATGGCAATCAGTCCTGTTCAAGCTGTCATGATGCCAGCGCGGGTTTTGCTGATCCAGATGTAACAAAAGATGCCCCAGTATCAGAAGGTTCGATTGCCGATAGTTTTGGTAACCGTAATGCCCCCACCAGTGCTTATGCCGGTTTTTCACCTGTTCGTGGAATAACAACGGACTCTGCGGATAACCCAGTTTACGTGGGCGGACAGTTTCTTGATGGCCGACGTGATACCCTGGAAGAGCAAGCTAAGGATCCCTTTCTTAATATGGTTGAGATGGCCAATGCCGATAAACAGGCCGTGGTGGATAAAGTCAAGACAGCATCCTATGTGCTCAACTTTAAACAAATATTTGGTGAAGATGTTTTTGATAACACAGAGCTTGCCTATAACAACATTGCCCATGCCATTGCTGCCTTTGAACGATCTGCTGAGATGAACAAATTTAATTCAAAATTTGATTGTTATTTGCAGGATGATACGTATCCTCTGAGTGAGGATGAGCAGGCGGGCCTACTGGCTTTTGATGAGACAGGAAAATGTTCGATCTGTCATACCATTACACCTGACGCTGATTCGGATAAGGTTTTATTGACTAACTTTCAGCATTTTAATATCGGTGTACCGGCTAATCAGAAAAATCCAGCAAATATTGCTGACGGCACTTATGTTGATTATGGGCTGGGCGATGTCCTTGTACCCAAAGATGTACAGGAAAATGGTAAATTTAAAACACCCACCCTGCGTAATATTGAATTAACGGGCCCCTATATGCATAATGGTGTGTTTGATACCCTTGAAGAGGTGATGGCATTTTATAATATCCCTGAAAAGAGAGATCCTTCACCAGAACCAGCACCTGAAGTTGATAGCGATAATATTAATGCTGATGTTGATTTTCTTGATCTTACTGAGAAACAAATCAGTGATATTATTTTGTTTATGAAAACCCTGACCGATGGTTCTGGTGTAGGCATTTGTTTTTAGAATATTAACTGGAGGGCTGCAAGACCTTGATGTGGGTCTGATTTTATACTTGCCGGTTGGTATGAAATTATGCAATTCCAGATATTATTTCATTACATCTTGGTTACGTTAAGTAAAACCCGGCAATGCCGGGTTTTTAATTTATAACTTCGAGTCTTTGTGACTTCGTGGTGAAAAATATCAATGTTTTGGCACGGCCGATGCCTCCAGTATGATACTGGCCAGGTCATGTGATTTATGTGCAATATCATCTACGGAAAGTATTCCTGCCAGTTTGTTATTAGCATCCATGACGGCCATGCGGCGGATCTGATGACTGGCCATGAGATAGGCGACATCGGTTATGCTCTGGCCGGTAAAACAGGTTGTTATGTCTTTGGTCATGACTTCTTCAACGGTGATCTGGGTAGCATCTTGCCCGGTAGCGACTACTTTGCAGCAAATGTCCCGGTCGGTGATCATGCCGACTAGTTGGCCATTTTTCATTACGGGTAAGACTCCAATATGGTGATCGTGCATTAGGTGTGCGGCATCTTTTATTTGAGTCTCAGGTTTGACAACGTGTACATTAATTTGCATAAAATCGCAGATGTTCATGTTTGTTTTCCTTAAATATTATTTTTATAATGAATCATTCAATTCCTGTTTAGTGAATAGCATCCGCCGCTTCCAATACTTTGCCAGAGAGTTTGTGAGAGCGTCGAGCCAGGTCAGTAACACTTAATAACCCGATTACCTTGCTGTTATGATCGACTACGGCAAGGCGGCGAATATGTCTCTGTTCCATTAAATAAGCGGCATGTGTGATGTCATCATCGTCATAACAAGTGACGACATCAACGGACATTATGTTTTTAATGAGGGTGGTTTCGGGATTATGCCCCATAGCGACGGCAAAACAGGATATATCACGGTCAGTAATCATGCCGACTAATTTGCCGTCACTAATGACGGGTAAAGAACCAATGTTATGGTCGCGCATCCAGCGGGAGGCTTGCCGAATATTTTTTTCAGGTGAAATGGTTTCAACATTTTTACTCATTAATTCGGATACTCTCATGAATTTCTCCCTTGGCATAATGCTGTTTCATGGCAATCTTGTTAATTATTAATGTGAGTCTATTACTGGAAAGTGGCATAATAAGTGTGCCTGCTACCAATGTGCCCGCTTGAATATTTAGGTGATGGTATCTCTGAATCGGGTAACCGCCACTGTTTGACGGGTTGTGCGGAACTGTCATTAAATCTATCAGATTTACCGATAATCTATACTGATCCGTATCAATCAAATAGTGATGGTGAGTTACCCTGACCTGTAATTTTGTGATGTGTATTCCAGAATGTTGTTATAGCCTGGACATTATAATGGATGGAACTGCCTTCACTATTCGCTGTGCACGTCTATGAAATATAATGTTCTGATGCCCTTATATAAACCATATTTTTTTATTTTATCTGAGTTTATTTTATGTTTAATCATTAGGGGGTAAATAAGGTATGGGCAGTTAGGATGGTGCTAATATAGCCACTCAATTTTGCTGATATATTTTATACCTGAGTAAATTGTTTGTATGAAAGATCACTGCTGTCTCGTTAAGTATTAAAGCGCATTTGAAAACTTAATCGTAGAGGATGAAATGGGCGGCAGAGTTATTATATATTTGAGAAGAATAAGAGTGTGCCTGGAGTATTTAAGTTCATTCTTACATGATGTTCCAAATTGATTTGTTTTTGTATTGAAGTGTCTTTTATGACGATTTTTCATATTTCATGTTTGGTTCAGACGGCGTGAGGCTTTCATTAATAGAAGGCCATAATTTATCTGGATGGCGAGCAAGGATGAATTATTGGAAATTATTTTCTATTGATATTATCTATGGCCTGAGAATTGCATTGCCTTAATCCAGATGAAATGGTTGTAACTTGTGTGGGTAAGTAGACAAGGAGAACAGGCATGGCGGGTAATAAGGTCTTTGCGGTTAATCAGGAAGCGGCTGATTTTAACCGCCAGACAGGCAATAATCGTTCAAGTGGTTTAGTGAGCAACTGTTTACCGGTTGTGTTGATTTGGTTGCAGCAAACGATGGTGCGCGGCAATATGCAAAATGATGCTGTTTTGCGTTCGAATAAAGCCCTTGTTATTTTGCGGCAGTCTCTCCTGCATTATAAGCTGATAACAGAACGGCCATCGGCCCCGGTTTTTGACATAAACCAGGCAGCGGAATTGTTTAGTCAATTCAAATTACATCAAATACGTGAAGGTTGCAGTGATTTGTTTGATTTCAGTTCGCCTGGTGAAGCGATGAATGCTTTACCGGGATATTATATGTTGTATTTTCGAGATGCTAAAAACCTACGCGATCATGCGTTTGGCTTTAAGTTCACGACTCATTCGGGCTACTTTTTTTTTGACCCTAGTGCAGGTTTGTATCATTACCCGAATGTGGATGATTTACTGTTGAACCTAACGTATTTGAATACAACAACGTATCATGATTTTTTGGGTGGGCAGTATTGGTTTAAGCAATTGACTTTGGGTTAGAGTCAGCTGGTTTTTGGTTGATGGGGACATACATTATATCTTCACTTGAAGCACGGTTCAGGCCATTCATCAGGCCTTTAAAAATAATCTTGGATGTGGCGAGTGCGGGTATTGCCACCAGCATCCCGATAAATCCAAAGAAATAACCAAACACCACTACGCCTAGCAAGACCAGCATGGGATGCAGGTCAACAGTGTTGGCAATCAGGCTGGGGATTACAATGATGTTATCGATCAATTGTGCGGTCATCACGACAGCGGCGATACTGATCAGCATCCAGATATCCGGTGAGTCAACTCCGAGTGCGACCAGCATGGGGGGTAGCATTGAGAGAAGTGGGCCAATATAAGGAATGAGGTTCAAAAAACCTGCCAGTACGCCAAACAATACCGCGGTATCCAAGCCAATAATATAAAAACCGGTCACGGTGATCATGGCGATAATGGCCGACTGCATGAAAACACTGCGTATGTAATTTTGTAATTTTTTTGCAACTCGAAAGTATATCAACCAGGCCAGTTCATAAGCTCGGTTGGGTAACCAGCTCATCGCGGTGTTACGCATCTTGCGATAATCTCGTAACAAAAAGAAAGTGATGAGGGGAATAAATACCAGTGCAAAAACGGATTGAACCATAATCCCGGCAGATGATACGACAGCATCGGTGCCCTGTGATCTGAGATCGGTCAACCAACGCTCTCCGAGTTTGGTATCAACATGCATACCCATGACGTTGACAATGGATGAGCTAAATGTATCAAGGATGCTGGCGATCTGGGTGGCAATGGTGGGCAAACGAGTTTGCAGCCATTCCCATTGATCCAGCATCAGTGGTACTCCAATGACAAGACAGATAATTCCGATGATGACGACACCCAGCAAAACAATGGTGATGGAGCTAATGGCATTAAGGCCGTTGCGAATTAGGTGGTTTTTTAGTGGGTCAAGAATGCTAAACAGGATGAAGGCCATGATCAGAGGAATTAATACCGGTTTGAGCAGCAAGATCAGTACAGATAACAGCAATAAAAGAGCCAGATAAATAATCAGTGCTCTGCCAAAGGGATGGTTCAGTAAACGCATGATCATAGTTGACCCTCATGACCGGCATGTACCAGTGCTTTGTTTGCCTGTAACAGGCGCTGTGCCAGCACATAGGCCAGGTTGGCCCCCAACTTGCCAGCAAAATAGGGGGATCGAGCCAGCCATTCGTCTAGTTCAGGGCGCAGAAAAAAAATTAGTTCAGTTTCTTGCACGGCAATGGCATCGGCGGTGCGGGCGACGTCTAGTACCAGGGCAATTTCACCGAAGAAATCACCATCACTTAGTTCGGCCAGTAACACCCCGGCAGAACGGATCTCAACTTTACCGCTGATGATCACAGCGGCACCGGCACCGGCATCGCCACTGTGGAAGATGTATTCACTGGCTTTAAAGTGGCGTGGCGGCATGTCTCGCACCAGTTGCAGGATCTCTCGCCGTGGAATATCGCGGAACAGGGGGGTGGCTGACCACAGCTCGGTGACATGCTCGGTGAGTGGATTGCCCTTACGGAACAGGTTGGTCCATAGGGAAGATGTGCGTTTACTCATAGATGTCGATAACCCCGGTTATATCACTATTATTGATATGCTTTATATTCAGGTATGCCCTTTATCAACATCGTCTGTCAGAGAGCAAACCTTTAACCGTGATGATGATCCATGATTAAAAATATCACCGGCCAAGGTTACGCCTGACCTATCAGTAAACATTTAACATACAGTGGATATCCATAGATATTTACTTATAATAAGGCCATGAATGTTACCTTCCGTCAGCTTAAGGTCTTCGAAGCGGTTGCCCGCCACTTGAGTTTTACCCGGGCTGCGCAAGAGTTACACCTCAGTCAGCCGGCTGTTTCGATGCAAATTAAACAATTGGAAGAGAGTGCGGGCCTGCCTTTATTCGAACAGTTGGGGAAAAAGATCTACCTGACTGAAGCAGGTCGTGAAATGTCCCACTATTGCTGCAGTATTGCCTCACAGTTGGAAGAAGCGAGGGATGTACTGGAGCAACTGAAGGGCATTCAGCGTGGTCATCTTGATATTGCCGTGGCGAGTACGGCCAATTATTTTGCCACCCGTCTATTGGCTGCCTTTGCCAAACAGCATGAGGGGGTCACCTTTAGTCTTGATGTGACCAACCGGGCATCTTTGCTCAGGCAATTGGAGCAAAACGGCAAGGACTTGGTGATTATGGGGCTGCCTCCGGAAACCATGTCGTTAGAAATGGAGGCATTTATGGAGAACCCACTGGTGGTAATTGCTTCGCCAGATCATGCTTTGGCAGGAAAAAAGGTGTCACTTCATCAATTGCAAAAGGAAAATTTTGTCGTGCGAGAAGCGGGTTCAGGCACACGTATTGCGATGGAACGGTTTTTCAATGAACATGGTGTGAGCCTGCAAACGGGTATGGAAATGACCAGTAATGAGGCCATCAAGCAAGCGGTTGAGGCCGGATTGGGATTGGGCATTGTCTCGATTCATACCCTTGCACTGGAGCGGGAAGCGGGATGGCTGGTGGTGCTGGATGTCGATGCGTTTCCCATCCTGCGTCACTGGTATGTCGTTCATCGTAAGGGCAAGCGCCTGTCACCTATAGCACAAGCCTTTCGGCAGTTTGTATTGAGTGAGGCGCAGAACATATTGATAGCGGCGTGATCCTGACTATTTTTGTTGTTACTCTTTGCTCATTTGTTGCCCCTAGTCTGAATAGGCGGTCATGACCTTACCGGATAAATAAGTATTATTGGCCTTTCCTATGCGATCAGGCTGGAACTTGTTTTGACCATAAAGGGCTCCTCTAAAAATTCAATCAAGCGGATGATGGCAAGGCAAAAACAAGTGACAAAATCATCAGGTATGATTTTGGACATGCAATAGCATGGCCCCGAAGGGGTTCGCCATAGGGATGTGGCGAGCAGACAGCGCAGCTTACACATAGTAAATGAGCATTTTGAGCTTGTTTTTAACGCAGTCAGTGCTGTTTCAGGGGATTTTTAGAGGTGCCCTAAAGGTATTAGCTCTGAAGTTAGGGGGGGAGTATCTCAAGTTTTTGCTTTTGTTTTGGTGCGTTGCGGCCCCCAGTTCAAGCTGCGCGATGGTCTTGCCGGGCAAGGTGAGCTTGTGCGTCGATTCAGAAGGGACACCATGCAAAACAGGTGAGATTTTCTCTGCATAAGTCATCCCAATGAAGTTTATCGGTGCAAGTGATATCGTCTCTGGTTAATCTCTCGCTTAACTTAGTGCCAAATTTAACCGGCTTTTGTCTTGTTTTCCAAGGAGAATAGAGCGCATATGGGACTGGCTGAGACTGACGAGCTTATTGTTATAACGGTGTGTTTTATTTTTTCTTAAGCGATAGTCTATATGTTTTATGTTGATATACGGCGATATTATGTGAACGGTGAACGGTGGTAAGCAAGATATTATCCAACTGTTTATGGTCTGCCCTGATATGGCGCTGATGTTATTTTTTCCGTGCCCGTGGGTGGGCTGCGTCATACACCTTGGCCAGATGTTGAAAATCAAGATGGGTATAGATCTGGGTAGTGCTGATATCTGCATGGCCGAGTAATTCTTGTACTGCCCGTAGATCGCCACTGGATTCCAGCAGGTGACTGGCAAAGGAGTGGCGCAGCATATGGGGGTGGACGTGGATATCAATGCCTTGTTTGATAGCCCAGCTGCTCATGCGTTTTTGAATCGAGCGAGCTGACAGGCGTGACCCGCGTTGACTTATGAACAGGGCGCTTTGTTCATTGATTAAATAGTTACTGCGTATTTTTAGCCAGGCTTGAATGGCATTGATAGCTTTTTTCCCAACGGGCAGGTGTCGGGCCTTGTTGCCTTTGCCTATCACCTGTACCACGGCATCGTGCAGATCGATATCCACTAGGCCGAGGTTGACCAGCTCAGATAAACGCAGGCCTGAGGAATAAAATAGTTCGAGGATGGCCTTGTCGCGTATTGCCAGAGGGGCATCACTTTTGATCTCCAGTAAGCGCCCGGTTTGATCAACATCCAATGTCGTGGGTAACTTGCGGGCAACCTTGGGGGCTTGTACACCTTTGGCCGGGTTATAGGCCAGTTTGCCCTCGGAGAGCAGGAAATTGAAAAATGATCTGACTGCCGCCAGTTGGCGTTGCAGGCTTTTGCTTTGGATGCCTTGTCTATGTCGCCAGGCGAGAAAGTTACGGATATAGTGTTCGTCGATCTGCTTTAGTTGTGTCACGGGTTGCGTTGCCAGAAAATCGGCAAAAACAGTCAGATCCCGTTGATAGGCTTGCAGGGTATGAGGTGAAAGTTGTCGTTCGTAGCGAAGTTTAGCGAGGAAGTCTTGCCGTGGTATTATTAGTAAGGTTTCACTCACTTATTTAATGTCCAGATGACTACGCAGCACGCAGGCCAGTACATCCCCCAGGTGTTTGAGGAACATGGTGCCCATGTCTGAGCGAAAGCGCATGTGATCCTGACTGCCAATGGCGAGCATACCGTAACACTTAGTGCTCTGATTACTTTCTACCAAGGGAATGAGTGCCGCTGAACCGATGGTACCGGCATCGTCATTAAATAGTGAGTCCAGTTGACCGGGTTTGAGACTGCCACAAATGGGTTTACGACCAACGATGATTTTTTCAAAAGCACCCAGTGCTGGTTCATCCCAGTCTATGAGCTCGGGATGGGCGAGCATGGTTGGATGGCCGGTGTTGAAGAGTCGAATCACCACGGCATCGGCGTTGAAGTCATCACTGAGGCGTTTTTCGATGATATTGACTACGGCATCAAGTGAGTCGGCGTTCAGCAGACAGAGGGTGAGGCTATTGATTCGTTCATTGAGGTTTTCGTTGGCCTTGGCATTTTCGGTAAGCGTTTCAAGCCGCTTGTTGAGGCTGGTATTTTGTTCACGTAATACCGATACCTGCTTTTCAATTAGTGAAATGGCCTGACCACTATTGTGGGGTAGGCGTAGACTGCTGAGCAGATCGGGATGGCGTTCAAAAAAATCGATATGGGTTTCAAGGAACTTTATGACATCACGTTCCAGTAGTTCGTCGGTATTTTGTGTCTTTGTCTGAGAACTCATAATGTTATTGTACCCTCAAAAACCGTTGTTGTAGGGCCTGTCATCCAAACAACTTGCCCATCCCCTTGCCATTGAATTTGTAGATCACCACCAGCTAACGATACCTTGACCGATTCTGCCAACAACTGTTGTATTCGGCCTGCCACCACTGCGGCACAGGCACCAGTACCACAGGCCAGGGTTTCACCCACGCCCCGTTCAAAGACACGCAGGCGGATATGCTCTGGATTTATAATCTGCATAAACCCGGCATTGGCCCGCTGCGGGAAACGCGGATGGGCCCTGATTTGTGCTCCTAATGTCTGAACCGGAGCACTATCAATATCATCAACCTGTAATACGGCATGAGGATTGCCTATGGAAATGGCGCTGATATCAATCTCCTCACCCTCTACCTGCAAAGTATATAAGGTCGCTTGCTGTTTTGCCTCAAATGGTATCGCCGAAGGTTCCAGTATCGGGATGCCCATATTCACTCTGACTTCACCATTGGCCAATATTTCAGGTTCGACGAGACCACTGTTGGTGGTGACCTGAATTTTGTCCTTTTCGGTCAAGCCCTGTTCTCGCACAAAGTGAGCAAAGCAGCGTATACCATTACCGCATTGTTCAACTTCACTACCATCGGCGTTAAAAATGCGATAACGAAAGTCTGCCTCACCCTGATTAGCGGACTCAACCAGTAGAACTTGATCACAGCCCACACCAAAGCGGCGGTCGGCCAAAAATTTTATTTGCTCGGTGGAGAGCTTTATAGGCTGACGAATGGCATCGATGACTACAAAGTCATTACCCAGGCCGTGCATTTTGCTAAAGCTGATTTTCATGTGGCTTTAGATTAACGTTTTAGTGAGTGATTGCAAGCACTTAGTTTAGTCATTGAGTAATCTGTTGTGTTCTTTGTAGATACAGCGATCCATGATGACTTGAATCCCCGCCTGTTGCGCGCGCAGGGCGGCGGTTTCATTGATGACCCCTTCCTGTAACCAGATGGTGGGAATCTTGAGTTCAATACAGGCAGTGATGACCGGCTCAAGTCGGCTCGGGTTAAGAAAAACATCCACCAGATCGATGGGCTGCTCAATCTCTGCCAGACTGGCATAGGCTTTTTTACCCAGCACTTCATTAGTAGCTGGGCGCACCGGGGTAATGTGATAACCAAAGCCTTGCAGAGCCTGGGCGACAATATAACTGGGTCGGTCAGGTTTGGGAGATAGGCCCACCACGGCGATATGGTGGATGTTTTGCAGGAGGTGTTTGAGCTCGGTATCGGAAGGGTTGCTAAATGTTGTCATAGAATTAATCTACCATGAAGTATTGAAGAGACGAAGAAAATAATAATACAACTTACCCGCAACAAGGCATCTGCCTGGCAGTCAGTTTTTGTTGTGCTTTTGTGGCGAAATGGAGGCTAAAGTATGCCATAGATAATCATATGTCGATCACTGACAATTTCAACTGTTAGTTGTGCCAAAGAACATTCATCCAGTTGTATTTGTATTTCAGTTGGTGTAAATGCTGCGCAGAGTGAATGATAAAAATCTTTGCGCAGAATGTCCGGTTCGTTAGCGGCATATTGTTCGACTAGCATTTTTGCCTTTTTTTTATTATCAGGTCGCATGAAATCCATGACAAACACTTTGGCTAATGGTTTGGAATGTTGTTTTAGTGTCTTCCATAACGTAGAAGGATCATGCAGGTGATGCAGCAAGCTGTTGCTGATCAGGGTGTGATAGTGTTGTTGTGGTAACGTAGGATTCGGCAAACAGGTGTTTATGAGTTCAATACGATTTGCCAGACCATTTTGTGTGTTTAATCGCATGGCCTCCCGCAACATGGCCGTGGCACCATCGACGGCATGCAATATTGCAGCAGGATAGGCACTGGCAAAGCGGCGCGTAATATCACCTGGACCGCAACCCAGATCCAGCACCTCATTTGAAATATCCAGTTGTGGAAATTTATTCTGAAAAAGATCAATAAAATATTGATGAGCTGATTCAAAGTTTGCTTCGGCATAGGCCTTGGCCTGTGTCGGTTCTGCCATTAATTCAGTTTCAGTAATACGTTGCATATTGAGATTGTATCGAGTGTATGCCGACATGGCCAATACCGAATCTATGTTTGATTCAGTATGTGCTTTTAATCGTATTATCTGCTATGAAGATAAAATGTTAGTTTACGGCAGGTTATTTATAGATTTGTGATCGGATTTCATTTTCTCAACCGTATCCACACTCCGTGCATTAAAACTGAATGTGAGCGTTATCCCGACAAGCAGGAAAAGCATAAAATCACGCAACGGGTGTTTCCTGAACATGGTGTGTCTCCTTGATAAAGTTTGTTTGTCATAAAAGTTGAGGTATATATTTTTACGGCATAACGGGGGATAACTTGAGTGTGGCCTGACAAAAGTGTGATGGATTGCATAATGCCATTATTTTTGTGAGATGAAGAGAGTTTGAGTTGGAATAATTATTGAGAGAAAAGAAAACCCCGAACCAGTTGTGCTGATTCGGGGTTGAGTCTATCAAGTCTTGATGAAAATGTTATATGGAGACAAACAGGACATTAAATAGGACAGTACCACCGGTACTCTGGCCTGCACAGTTACCAATGGTTTTGCCTGAGCCAACCGCATCCTTATCGAACATGCAAATGAGTGGGCTTGTGGTGCCATCGGTCAGTGTCCCGGTGATAAAGCCGGTTGTGGGATTGTCAGGGGTATTAAACGTGATGCTGACACTGCCGGCGGACATTACGCCAGTTTCGACGTTTGTATAGCCCTGACCGGTGCAGGTACCCGCACTACAAACGATTTTAACGGGTTCAATCACACTACCAGGACTCTTGTTTTCGTCGATTAGCAGACCGGCATAGGTGCCATCCAGGCTGTTGAGATCTGAAATGGCTTTTTGGCCAAAGGCGAAAATAAACTCTGAATTGGCCGGAGTGGTATTATCGGTATTTACCACTGCACCGCCGTTGCTGGTGAGGAACATTTCAACAGTACCGATGGTCATGATGCCATTGGCACAGGTACCAGTACCCACTGTGTTTGCACCAATGCTACCGCCACTAATCTTGTATCTGTCCGGTAAAGTGGCTGCGTTGGTTGCCACATCAAAATTAAAGGTGCCGGCAAAATCGCCGTTTACAAAGTCGGTACTAGCACCCATATTTACTTTTACCCAGTTTGCATCAATGTTTGCTGTTGGGCATACGCCTGCCATTACCATGGGAATGATCTGATCGCCGCCACCGGCGGGCTTCAGGGCAAACATGAAACCGGGGACTTCCAGGCCATAAGCGATGTCACCTACAGTCGGGCCGCCTGTGCCGGTGACTGCACCGACGGTCAGCTTTTTAAAGCCGGTTGTCAGAGTGGTGTAGGTACCGGTGATGCCAAAATCGACTGTGGTATCGGCGGCATTGGTGTATTTGTCGATTGTAAACGTACCATCGGCCTTGAGGGTGGTGTCCCATTTAGAACCGGGACCACTATAACTTTGATCCTGTGCTGGGTTATCACTGCTGCAGGCTGTGAAGGTAATGGTGATACCGACTAACAATACGGTTATGACATCGCGAATGGGATGTTGATTGAACATATCCTTACTCCCTTTTATGATTGTGGTGTTTGATGGAAATTAATCTATGCTCACTATCGGTAAGGAGAGATGGAACTTTAGTTTTTGCTTATTGATTGTGTGGTTGACGGCACAACACCTATATTTATGATTGGGAGTATGGGATGAGGGTTTTTTATCGTTTTTAAGTTAGTTTTTAGTACCCTGCCTATGGGGTCTATATCACGATTGCATCAGCCATTGCTGTGGAAGAATTTAGATGTTCTATGGTGCCAGTGCAAGGAGCCTCTCTGGCAAGCCCGGAATGATTTTTTGTGATAAAGCGTTGTTTATTTTTGAGTCAAGATGGTACTTAGTGGATAGCAGAATTGGGAAATAACTTTGTCATGAGTATTTCATCATTAGTATCAGTGCATTTATTTGAAAACGGTTAGGGGGTGTTAACAATCATCAAGCGAGCCATATCATCGAAGCGCCAAGATAGAGCATTGCTTGATAATTTCGTTTTAGTTTCTCGTAGCGCGTCGCTATGCGGCGAAAGTTTTTAAGTTTCTGGAACAAACGCTCAACCAG
>JAFLJQ010000263.1 GCA_022712915.1 Gammaproteobacteria bacterium
CTATTGTGAGGCGATACTTAAGCCAACTAGGCAAACTTAAGAATACGGTTAAAGGTTTTTTCAAAGATCCAAATTTAGCCTATATTTAAGATAGAGATTATCTTAATATTATGTCGCATAATTAACGTACTTATTAGTATGTATAAATATAATTTATTGGTTCTTAATGATAATGCACCATTTCTTAAAGTGGGTGTCCACACAAGCTCTTCTACACCGTAAGTATATTCAAATACATCGTGCCACACCAAGTATGTTTATAAAGGGCTGTATACTACCGGTTCATTTTAATACGCTCAGCGGTGATAATGTTAAAAGAGGTGATATTCGTATTCTTAAAAGTCAGCCGAACTCATGGATAAAATGAAAGTACGTTTGGGAAAACTTAAGAGTAAAGGTGTTGTTAAAGGTAAACAAACCGTTACTATTGCAGCAAAAATGTCTTCGCTATTACTGACCAATAGGAGTCATGCCAATGCATAAGTCCATACTGCGATTATCGGCAATGTTTTTTCTATTTGCTTTGTCATTAGCAGGTAATGTTGGGGCGACAGAAAATAATTTTTATCAGGATGGGATAACGTTAACGATAACCAATAAACCTTTTGATAAGAAGGCACATAAAATACACAATTGTTCCAATACGCCCTGCATCATTGATGAAAAAATATTTTATGGTGGCAATGGTAAATTACCAAAAATGGAAGTAGAAAGCCTGGTGTTTTCCCAAAATGGCAAAAAATATCGCTCGATGTTTCATCCATTTACGATACAGGTGTCACTAATTCAAATATTAATAAATACATTACAATTGAACCTTACATGGTCCACTGGCTTGTTATGTCAGATGGTTCTGTTAGAAACCATATCAGTGATTATGAATCACTTGTTAGTCTTTAATTCAAAGTTAATAAAAGTTTTAAAATTCTGCAGTCACAGGATTAGACTTGACTGTCGGCGTTGCTGATTTAAGTCGAATTAAGGGGATGGGGGAATCTTTATTAACCATTGTGCGAGTTGATTAAAGCTTACAAAGTATTCAAACTAAAAAATATGGGTTACTATGAAGACGAATGTGCCCAATCGCAGCTACAAATTGCTACAAGATTTCCGAAGTGTTTAGCGCATGATGCCAGAGAAAGAATGATTATTGGTTAGTGTGAGGGATAAACATATTCTGATTATTGCCAATTTTGTGAAGTTTCTTCAATACCTTTTCAGCTCGGTCAATCAGGATTTGCAGACGTTTATTCTTTGGTGAGAGTGGCTTAATCGATTTCCACTGTAAATAGGCATCCTGTACTTTACCATCGCTATAGAGTTTGCGTCCTTCCATTATTATTTTGTCAACATAGTCTTCAGTCTGATCATCCAGTTCTCGTTTGAATTTGAGTATTTGGCCATTTTTTTTATCTTGTTCGAGTAAGCTATTAATGGCCTGGTGTGCTGATATGAAATCACCTTTGGCGAGTACCATTTTGGCTGTGCGTAAGGTTTTTTGGCCATAGGCGCTAAGCTTGCGTGAGCGTGTTTCAATTTCTTGTTCAAGTTGTTTTGAAACATCAATAATTTTATTCTGAAGTTCAGTAGAGGGTGTAAGTTGTTTTACAATGTTGAGACATTGCCTGCCAACGTCCAGTTCATTGTTGGTGATTGACTTGGTGACGCATTCGATAAGGGTTTTGCTGGTTGTGTCGATATCAAGTTTGTGGCCTTGTAAAAGCCAGTGTGCGGTATAGTTCTTAGGAATGACGTGGGCAATTTCTTTGCGAATTTTAGTATCGCTAAGCAGCCAGTTTGTTTTATGTTGTAGGAGCTTGAGTTTTAATTGTTTCAGGTAGACAGCACGCCTGGTAAGAAAATCTGTTTTCGCTTTTTTTATGGCTCGGCTATTTGGTAGTTTAGTTAAACCATATTCGTATGCGTTATAGGCTTGATGCCAATTTTTGGTTTGTTGGAGTTTGTTGCCTTGTTCCAGACTGTCCTGTTCAAATTGGTTTGCTAATATTATGATTCTGTTTTTTTGAATCATTAGTTGTTTGTAGTTTACATTATCTGATTGTATATAATAAATGGTATCAAGGGCCTGGCCATAGTCTTTATTTTTTATCCATATCTCAATTTGTCGGGGTAGATTATCATCTAGTGAGTGTATATACGCGCAGCCTGAAAGGAACATACAAAGGGTTAAAGATATGCAATAACGAATCAGGATCATGCTACTATTTTATGGGATATGATCTCGGAAAGATGTGCGTCAATCGTCTGGCTGCAATTGTGTCTGACATCGGTGACCATGTAGGTTGTCACCGGCTTGCTGATGCCACGCAATGTGGTCGTTTTGTGACGATGGGCAACGATATGCCATTGTACATCCGGGTCTTTAACCAGCGTTTCGGTTACTACAATTTGACCTTTTTCTGCCAAGGTGTGCAGGCGTGAGGCAATATTTACGGTGTCGCCTACTACGGTATATTGCATACGTTCGTTTGACCCCAAATTGCCAGCCAACATTATGCCGCTATTGATACCGATGCGAAAGTGAATGGGTATCTGTCCATCGATGATTCTTTCCTTATTTAATACTTCAACCAGACGTTGAATCATCACCGCGCAAGTGATTGCATTTAGCTTATGATCTTTATCTTCTTCGGGGGCACCAAATATAAGCATGGCACAGTCTCCCATGAATTTATCAATAGTGCCGTGGTATAGACGGGTAATCGTGGAGATATAGGAGAAATATTCATTTAATAAATTGGCGACTTCGGCAGGGGGTAATTTTTCTGCAATTGAGGTAAAGCCAACAATATCAGCAAATACGGCCGTTGCATTAACGTGCTGACCGCCAAGTTGAACTTGATCAAGATTTTGTATAATTTGTTTTGCGACTTTGGGAGGGACAAAGCGCGAAAAGGCATTTTCAACCTGGGATTTCTCCAGCAGGCCACTGGCCATGGTATTGAATGCTCCCATTAGATAACCAATTTCATCGGTTCTATTTTCGATGATACGGAAATCATAATTGCCTGAGTTGATGGCTCTGCTGGCATCCATCAGATCATTGATGGGGCGGGTCAGTCGTTTGCCAAGATAATAAGCTATGAAAAAACCCAGTACAATCATCAGTAGAGTTGTCGCAATAATGGCCTGGATAGTTTGCATAATTGATTCATGCAAGCTTGCCTTGCTAAATGTTACCAATGCATGTCCGATGATAAGTTTCTGGAAGCTTATTGGTGCTATGAATGAAATGACTTTCAGGCTCTTGCCTTGCTCATCATTACTGAGCCATTCTGCAGAGTAGTCAGCCAGATCAAGTTGTTTGGCTGAGTGATACATCGCGATAATATCATTTGAGGGTGTCATTCCTGATGAGGCGATAAGCTTGCCACTTTCGTTATAAATGACGGTTCCAAGTGTGTTGTGATTGTTGGTGAGACCGCCAATTAGTATCATCAGGCTGAGGGTGTCATCTGAGAGGATAAGTTCTTTTGATGATTCGGCGAGTTGATTAACGACGGTTTTACCAAAGTCATCCATTTGACTGCGCAATAACTGGGTCTGGTTATTGGTGACCACCAGGCCGAGTAATATCATGCTGGATGCGGTGAGCATGGTCAGGATAAGGGCCAGTTTGTGTGCGATAGTAAATTGTTTGAGCAGGCGTGTTTGTAGGCTGGCATAAACTGATTTTTTATGCCGTGTCAGTCGTGCGTTCAGCATGCTGAATTTTTTTCGTATCCTGTTTGTATTCATCCTGAATTAAATGCGCTAAGGGCTGCCGGATAGTGGGTTAGAAAGCCTGACAATCAGGATAATAACATGTATTTACGAGTATTATGTAAGTTATAGCCATGACATATCCAGTTGTATTGGCAGCATACTATATAGTTATTGCTATTTAATTACAGAGTACATATTAGCAACTATTGTACTGCATGGTAGTGGAAATGGTTGATATTTAACCATCAGGGTGCAGAAGTTTATACGGGGTCTCATTTCTCGTGGTTTCATTTTGTGCTAAATCACAAGATTGATATTTAATATGCTGATTTCTTGGCATAAATATAAAAATGGCCCATATTTTAGGGTAGAGCTAGTGTGTGTATTTAATGTGGAAATATTTTGCGTTAACGTGAGTCCTCGGCACCGTCTGATATGAAAATACGTGAGTATATTGCACCTTTATTGTGGTTTTTGTTGACTAATGTCGGGTTGTGCCTACTTCTAAGTATTAACCTTTTGTTATTTGGTTTAAATGGGTCATTGGCAGGCAGGGGTCTTGGTTTGCCTGAGATCTGGTTAATGGTGTTGTCAGTCAGTGCTCTGGGTGCGGTGGGGTTGATCTTGGGCTCGAAAATCATCCTTCGGTTTTATCTGGGTGCCCGTGTCGTGAATGATGCGATGAGTACCAAGCTGCAGCAGCTTAAAATGATTGTTGCTCACCAGGCAAATTTGGCAGGTATTAAGACACCGGTGTTGGCTATTTATAATTCGCAAGAGATGAATGCCTTTGCTATTGGAACAGGCCGTCAAAATTCCACGTTAGTAGTGAGCCAGTCTTTACTGGATGCGTTGACACTGGATGAATTATCCGCAGTTGTTGGCCATGAGATGACGCATATTGCCAATGGTGACATGCTGACCTTGTCGTTGATGCAGGGGGCTGTCAATATGTATGTCCATTTTCCGGCCCGTTTACTGGGAATGGGGTTGGATGGGCTCTTTTTTAGACAGCGTAATTTCGGACCTATTTATAAAATGATAAGCCTGTTTTTGCAGTTAAGTCTCGGTGGGATTGCCAGTCTTCTCGTTATATGGTTCAGCCGCCAGCGTGAATTCAGGGCGGATGCTGGTGGCGCAATACTGGCAGGGTATCCTGAAATGCTGGCCGCTTTGCGTAGCCTGCAGGCAGGGAATCGCTGTGAACCGGCGATTTACCCCTTTGCTATATTTGGTTTAAATAGCTATTTTCAGGATTCAGGATTTTGGCGATTGTTTACATCGCACCCTTCTTTGACAGAGCGAATCAGGGCACTGAATAAGAGCAGATAGTGGGCTTGCCCGGTGAGGTACGGTAGAATACTGTCTTTAACTGGAGGTAGTATATAAATGACCCTGATTCGCCCCTTTACTGGATTACGCCCCAAACTGGAACATGCTGAGGATGTTGTAGCGCCACCCTATGATGTTCTGAACACTGATGAGGCACGCGCCAGGGTTGAAGGCCGTCCCTACAGTTTTTTACATATCTCCAAGCCCGAGATTGATTTGCCCGCAGGTACTGATCCCTTTAGTGCTGCGGTCTATGTCAAAGGGGCCGAAAATCTGCAAACTCAGCTGGATAAGGGCATATTAGAGCAGGATTCACAGCCCTGTTATTATGTTTATCGGCTGATTATGGGTGAACACTGCCAAACGGGCCTGGTGGCGGTTGCCTCGGTTCCTGATTATGACAGCAACCGGATTCGTAAACATGAATTCACTCGACCGGACAAAGAAGATGATCGTGTTCGTCAAGTTGATGCCCTTAATGCTCAGACCGGCCCGGTGTTTTTGACCTATCGCCATGATGGCCGTGTTGATGAATTGGTGAAAGACGTTTGTACGGGTTCGCCAGAATATGATTTGACGGCCGATGATGGCGTGCAGCATACGCTGTGGGTGGTTAAGGATCAGGCCCTGAACGATGAATTAACCCAACGCTTTGATGCCATGGATTGCCTGTATATTGCCGATGGTCATCATCGTTCGGCCGCCGCTTCACGGGTGGCTGCGATGCGCAAGGAGAACAATCCTGCTCATACGGGTGAAGAATCCTATAATTATTTTTTGACGGTGATTTTCCCTGATAACCAAATGAAAATTCTTGATTACAATCGTGTGATTAAGGATCTGAACGGCCTGGATAACGAGGCCGTCTTGCAGGCAATCGCAAATAATTTCAATATTGAACAGCAAGCTGTTGCGGTTACACCATCAAAAGGTGGCGAATTTGGTATGTATCTTGATGGGCGATGGTACCGGTTAAATATTAAGGATGCGTTGATACCAAAGGCTGATCCCGTTAAACGACTTGATGTCAGTCTACTGCAAAACAATTTGATTGAACCTTTACTGGGTATTGCCGATCCGCGCCGTGACAAGCGAATTGATTTTGTCGGTGGAATTCGTGGTTTGCAAGAGCTGGAAAAGCGGGTCAATAGTGGCGAAATGGTCGTGGCATTTTCTCTGTTTGCTACCAGTCTGGATGATTTGATGTCGGTGGCGGATGCCAATGAGGTGATGCCTCCCAAATCAACCTGGTTTGAACCCAAGTTGGCCGACGGGTTGGTTTCTCATGTACTTGATTAAGCGGAGCCTGCTAACTGAATAGAAAAGGAGATGCTCATTAATTCAATGAGCATCTTCAAAGTCATAATTTAATTCAGCACTGGGCTGTTGCAGGAAGTGGCCCTGTATAAAGTTCACACTGCATTGCCATAACACGGCCAGACTATTAGCATCTTCAACGAAGGCTGCGACAGTCTGGATATTTCTGGAGCCAGCCTCTTCGGCAATCGATTTGACCTTTTCTTGATTCTCGATATTTTGTGGTAGATTCAGGATGAGATCCATGTGTATTTTGACGTAATTGACGGAAAGATGTTTCAGGGCCTGGAATGTATTTTGTTCAATACCAAAATTTTCCAGCGCTGTGCGGCAATTTAATTCTTTTAAACCTGTGTTGATCTGTTTGGCCTGTTTTAAGTAGTTTAACGCTGTATCCTCACTGAGTTCAAACACTAGATTATCCGGGTCAATTTTACTGGCTTGCAGTCGCTCACGGAACCAGCTAAGAAAATCTTCATCGCTCAGGCTGCTGGCAGAGAGTTTGACAAAGAAGCGGGTTTGTTGTCCTTCCTGCTGCTTTTTGGTGAGTAACATGAGTGTATTCATAATGACCCAACGATCAATAAAGTGCATCATGTTCATTTGTTCTGCTGCAGGAATAAACTCTACTGGCGGAATTTCATGCTCATCTTTATCCAGCATGCGAACCAGTACTTCATAGTGAGCTCCAGGTTCACCATGTAGATTTACAATAGGCTGGAAGGCGAGTTTGAACAGGTTGTGTTGTAATGCATGTTTTATTTTTTGTGCCCAGTGTGAGGTCTGTTCATGCTCGGCCATTTCCTCGACAGCCGGGTTATACAAGTGGCTTCGGTTACCGCCATCATTTTGTGCTTGTTGGCAACCCTTTTCAGCACGTTTGATGCACTCAGTAGAGAGGGTGGAGGTCTCATTGATTTGGCTGATGCCGATACTTGTGGTTGTGGTAATGGATTGCTCTCCAAGATCAAAAATATGTTCATGTATTAGTTTACATAGTGAATTGGCGATATTGGAGGCTTTGCGAGCATCGATATTATTAACCAGTAATATAAAGACTGGACCTGTATAGCGGGCAAGGATACCCAGTTCACCGACACGTTTTTTTAGTATATCTGCTACATCAGTCAGGAGCATATCGGCATTAGAGATGCCATCGGTTTCTTTTATTTCGTTATATTTATCCAGAGTGATAAAAAACAAGGCACCGTGTGTATTGCCTTCAATGGCGTGGGCAATCATTTTATCGAGCTGATCGGCGAGAAAGTTCCGGTTATACAGGCCAGTCAACAGATCTTGCTGACTCATCATATTTAACTTTTGTTCCAGTTCTTTACTTAAAGTCTGGTCACGAATAATAATTTGTGTGCAGGATTCACCTTCCATGCTGGCAGATGAGAATTCCATGGTAATTTTAAATTGTTTGCCTTCGACATGCTGGCCGTGTACATCTAGGCTGCTATTGGTGGTCTTTCCGTGCGTATAGCTGCGTAAAAATTCTTTTAACGTAGAATGGTCTGTGCTGCTGACCATGTCCATTATGGGCAAACCTTGAATGTCATCCAGATCTATGTAACCGAACATTTTGAGGTAAGCCTGATTAGCATAGATATGCATGCCGTCGTGGACATAGGCAATGGCATCGCGTGAACTGTCGATCAGGGCTCTGGCCCGTTTTTCAGTTTCGTGTAACATTTGTTCACATTTCCGATGGCTGCGACGATTATTGAGGTCATTGATTTCACGTTTAACAATATGTTTAAGGCGATCTGCTTGAGTTTCCAGAACGGTATCTCGTGCACCTAATTGTAGTATTTCAATGTTTTTGGCTTCAACTGTGTCGGCAGGAATGATTACAATCATCGGGATATCTCTGCCAGAACGGTTGATAATATTCTTGGCTTGACGGGCAGATAAATCAGGGGTGTTGAGTTTGGTGAGAACCAGATCAAGCGGATTTTCTTCAAGTGCGGTAAGCATATCCTCTTCATCCTCAACGCGCATATCACGAATAATATGACCGGCCTTGCGGAGTACATTGATGTGTACTTCGGCTTCTTCGGAAGTATCGAAGATTGTTAGCAGGCGTAATAAGTTATTGCTATCCATTATAAGTATATTGGGCTTGCTGGGATTATATCCGGTTGGTTTGTTATTATTCTGTGATTGTAACAGATTTGTTGTGAGGAAATGATATGCGTGTTTCCAGTATTTGTCTGTCAGATATGTCTATGTTATTGCTCAGGCCTAGATAATTGACCAGATTGAATTAAAATCGTCCCGGTCACCTGAGTGTTGATTTTTTTCAGGTTCGGCCTCATCTTTTTGTTCGATAATGTCAAATTCAAACTGGGCAAAAAATCCTGTATTTTGTAATTGTTTGGTTAACGAAATACTCATGGATTTGCCAAGGATACGCATGGTCAGTTGGTTGCCAACCCGGAAAGGAACGGGCCCGGTGATCAGGGTCTTAGGTTGCTTGATCGCCTGTAATTCTGGCAACATCAGGGTTCGTTGATAGTTTTCGTCACTATCAGAGAAGGCTGATTTAATACCAATGGCTGCAGCATCAGGTGTCAACATTTCAACTCCCAATATTAGTCCGGGTTCTTTTTCATACTTCATCCAGCGGACAACGCCAATTCCCCATTTCCAGGTATGGCCATCATTACTGCGCTGAAGACCGATTAACTCACCGACCTGGATATTGGTATCACTGGTCGCTTTGGTAGCAATACAATAGCCATTGGCACTTTCATTCATCATGGCCCACGTTTCAATATGATAGTAGCTTTGTTCTGTCGGTTGGCCGGGCTGGCTATCATTCATTGTGGGCTGTTCAATGGTCGTAGACTGTTCCTTAGAGCCGCCTGGATAAATCATGTCCCAGATATCAGGCTGCTGGTCATTGATGTTATGGATTGATGAACTGTTGAATTGGGCGGTTTGAATAAATTTGTCTTTTGTTTGCCCGGGATAATGAGCCGGGTCTTTCCTGGCATTATAATTACCATCACTTATTACTTTGTGAGTAGCACTCAGGCCAAGTGTGAGATGGAGTTTTTCATTTTTGTGCGTGCGGGGGAACAAACGTTTTGGCACGACGCCCCAAGCTATCAATAAACGACGTAATAGATCGTGGGAGAGTTCATTGCGCTGCATTTCAATGCCAGGTAGTGTTGTGGTTACCATGTCGGCACTGTTTTTTAATTCATATTGAACTGTGATGGCCAGATTGTTTGTATCGATAATTCTGTATTCAGATGTGACGGCCTGTTCAGTGCTAAGTGCCAGTGAGTGAGGGGGACTATTGCCTAGCAGATTTATGGTGAAGTGGGCGTGTGGGGACTGATTTGAGCGAGCCAATAATGTGCATTCTGTTGCCCAGCGTTCCATGGTGCTAAAGACTTTGCCAACTTCGCCTTGTCTCAGGCGGTAGGGGGAGGCTAGATGGATCAGTAACAGGCGCAGGTATTCAGACTGAATGGTGCTTTGCAGATTATATTTTCGGTGGGCATCACTGATCTCCGTCGATATTAGTTTTTTTGTTTCTGCAAAATAATACAGTTTGTTGATATCCGTCCAGATATCTTCTGGATAGGGTTCATAAGCCTGATAAGTTGTGAGTAAGACGTGGCCAAGAGAGCTTAAGCTGCGGTGTATTATTTTGCTGAGTAATTTTTTGTCAGTAAATAACAGACTATTGGCTAGCAGGTCTTCAATGGCAATGTTATAACCAGTGGCCAATGCCATAAAAATTTCTCGACAGGCGGAAGCAACCTTGTAGTTTTTGTCTGTTAGCGGAAAATTGACTCCAACATAGTACTTCTTCATTGCGCTGGTGATGTAGAAAACAGGTTCGCGTATCTTTTCCAGAAAGTATATCCGTTCCAGATGTGAGAATTGTAACTGGTTGGTATCTTTCAGCCCCCGGTAAACCTGGCGAGCAGTTTCTCCCAGATTGGCGCGTGGCAAATCTGCTATCCATGGTTCGAGTTTTTTGGCCTGGATACTAAACGAATTTTTATCAGGTTTTGTCCGTTCGGGAATATCCAGTTCGATTCGAGTCCGCGTCACTTACTATAACCCTGCAAAATTCGGTTGAAAATGGATAAAGATAATCCAACTCCTTGAATTATGACCCATTTACTTGACAATGGACAAGTAAGATTTGTAAGGGCAGGAATATATTTTATAAACCTCAATAATAATAAAGGCTTAGCTCATAATACTTGTTTGGTGGCCTGACCGGTGGACTCCCTGACCAGCTTTGGAACAAGATAACCGGGTAGTTGATGGCTAAGCTCTTTGGCTAGTGCTCTGGCTTCTTTGTCTGGAACTTCAAAATGCTGGGCACCTGTTACCCGGTCAAGTTGATGGAGGTAATAAGGCAGGACGCCGGCATCAAATAAGCTCTCACTCAGAGCCTTGAGTTTGTCTAGCGTGTCGTTGATGTCTCGCAATAATACGGTCTGATTTAAGAGTGTTAGGCCCGTGTTGGCCAGTTTGCGTAGGGTCTGGCGTATTGTCGGGTTAATCTCTTGGGCATGATTGCAGTGCACTACCATGATACTTTGCAGGGGTAAGGATTGAAGCCATTGTAGAAGGCCGTTATCAATCCGCTCCGGCAAGACGAGGGGTAGGCGGGTATGGATACGTAGCCTTTTAAGGTGAGGAATTGTACTGAGCTGGCTTCCAATAGCCTGTAAGCGTGCGTTACTGAGACTGAGAGGATCGCCTCCACTCAAAATTACCTCTTTAATGGACTTGTCGGCCTGGATATAGTTAATAATCTGTTGCAAATGGGTTGGTGTTGAGCTGCCATCACTATAAGGGAAATGCCGCCGGAAGCAATATCGGCAGTGGATGGCACAGGCTCCAGTGGTAATCAGCAGGACCCGGCCCTGATATTTGTGAATGAGCCCGGGAACCGGATTGGCATTCAGATCACCCACAGGGTCGGTACTGAAGCCCACTGTTGTTTTGGCTAGTTCTGCATATAGGGGCAGGATCTGTAAAAGTAAGGGGTCGTGTGGATTAGCCTTTTCGATACGTTCAAGATAACTGAGTGGGACTCGTAATGGAAATAGGGAGGCTGCTTTTCGGGCAGCAGGAAGCAAGT
Source organism: Gammaproteobacteria bacterium (assembly GCA_022712915.1). Taxonomy (GTDB): domain Bacteria; phylum Pseudomonadota; class Gammaproteobacteria; order UBA6429; family Thiohalophilaceae; genus JAHEDB01. Next base: position 11,498 of record JAFLJQ010000263.1, read on the forward strand.
TGGAGGGTAAATTCAGTATATCCAGCAACTCGGCGGGGTCTCTGATGGCCTCAGATAGGGCCTTTTGCCAGTTTTCACTCTGCCATGTTGGGGCTATTCGCGTTATTATATCGGGATTCATAACATTATTTAATCTTAAACTGGAACAAGAGCATACCATGGCAAGCTATAGCACAAGCGAATTCAAAAGTGGATTGAAAATTATGATGGACGGTGACCCTTGTTCCATTATTGAGAACGAATTTGTCAAACCTGGCAAGGGACAGGCTTTCAGTCGAGTCAAGATCCGTAATCTGAAGACAGGCCGTGTATTGGAAAAGACCTTCAAATCAGGTGATTCCGTGGAAGCGGCTGATGTCATGGATACAGACATGCAGTATCTTTATAACGATGATGATGCTTGGTATTTCATGGATCCCATCACCTTTGAGCAGCTTGGTGCTGATAACAATGCGATGGGCGAAAATATTAAGTGGCTGAAGGAGCAAGACATGTGGGTCGTGACCTTGTGGAATGGTGTCCCGATTGCAATGACCGCCCCTAATCATGTTGTTTTGACCATTGCCCAGACCGATCCCGGTTTGCGGGGCGATACCTCCGGCGGTGGCGGTAAACCGGCAACCTGTGATACTGGTGCCGTGGTGCGTGTCCCTCTTTTCATTAGTGAAGGTGAAGCCATAAGGGTTGATACCCGGACGGGAGAATATGTGGGTAGAGTCAAGGATTGATTTAGTCTCTCCATGACAGACGGGTTTCACTATCTGCCAGCGGCCAGTCTGGTTACTCTGCAACTGAGGGCTCGAATTCGAAAGCAGATACGGGCTTTTTTTGATGCTCGTGGTGTATGGGAAGTCGAGACACCTATTCTGGCCAGTACGGGCGTAACTGATCCCCATATTGATAGCCTGCAAACCCAATGGACAGATATGGGGGATGTGTTATATCTGCAGACTTCACCTGAATATGCCATGAAACGCCTGTTAGCTGCCGGCAGTGGGGCCATCTATCAAATCAGCCGGGTGTTTCGTTATGCTGAGCGGGGTCGGCAGCATCATCCTGAGTTCAGCATGCTGGAGTGGTACCGGCCAGGTTATGATCATCATCGCCTGATGCTGGAAGTGGATGAGTTGATCCGGGCGTGTTTGAGTGAGCATCTTAGCTTAGAGAAAAGTTTGTTTTTGTCCTATAGCCAGGTCTGGCAAGAGACTATTGGTATTGATCCTTTTGCAATCCATATCGAACAAATAAAGGTATTTGTGCAACAACAAGGCATAGACAGCACAGACTTGGGTGATGATCTAGATGCTTGGATACAATTGATTATGACCCATTGTATTGAACCGGTTCTACCTAAAAATAGGCTTGTTTTTATTTCTGAATTTCCTGCAAGTCAGGCTGCCCTGGCAAAAATACGCGATAGCGATCCTCCCGTAGCCGAACGCTTTGAATTGTATATCAACGGTATGGAACTGGCTAATGGGTTTCATGAATTAACGGATGCTAATGAACAGCAGCAGCGCTTTGAAAGGGATTCACTCAAACGCCAGAAAATGGGTAAGCCTATAGTTCCTGTTGATGAGAAATTACTAGCAGCCTTGCCGTATATGCCAGACTGTGCAGGTGTGGCGGTTGGTATTGATCGACTGGTTATGATTGCGACGGGGCTTGAACAGATTGATAAGGTTTTGAGTTTTGTTATTGAGGACTAATGTTAGGTCAGTCTCATCCTTAATATAGAAAGGGTGTTTCAAAAATCAGAGAATGAATTGTTGTGGAGAGTCAAGTTTAATGATGGTTGTTGTATGCTAATGTTATGAATGATATTCGCCGTTCGTATGGCAGTCTTGTCAGGCAAGAAATCAGCGACCCGTTTCGTAAAGAAGAATACAGCCTGTTCCTGACACAATTTTTTGATAAAGTTGATATCGCCCAGTGCGTGGATTGGGCCAATGCCAAGGACGAGGAAGACCTTGCCCGGCTCGAGGCAAAACATGCGGCTGTAACCGAGGAAAGAAACCGATTTCTGACTTTGGTTGAAAGTATGAACTCTTCGGTTTTCATGCTTGATGAAGACCTGAACATCGAGGCCATGAACACCACCGCTGCATCCCTTCTTGGAATTGCGGACGATCCCGGACACCTTGCTTATGCCCTGAACGTTGCATCGCAGGTGGTAACAGAAGATGCTGCGACAAAAGTCTCTCTTGAGACAGCCTTGCCATGGTTGTTTGCGGGGGTTAATCGATCGTGCCATTTGGGCAAGGGAGAGCAGGATTGTCGATTTGATGTGGCTGCTGAAGCGGATTTCGAGACCAGGCACTACACTGTTTCACTGTCGAACCTGACCAATATTTCCTATTCATATACTGGCTATACCGTTGTTTTGGATGACATTACTGATCGTGTGCACATGGAGCGTCAGTTAAGTCGTGAGCGTAACAGGGCTGCCCATTATCTCGACGTAGTCGGTTCCATTGTCGTGGCTCTGGATGCTTCGGCGAGCATCACTCTTATCAATAAGGCGGGCAGCGAGGTTCTGGGCTACGAAGAATATGAACTTCTTGGCAGGAATTGGGTGGATATTGTTATTCCGCTCGAGCAGCGTGATGAGCTGAAAGATTATTTTTACCACATCATTTCCGAGGATATCGAACTCGACGATGAGCATATCAACTACGTCACGACCAAGGGTGGCGAGGACAGGCTCATCTCCTGGAAAAATCGACTC
>JAFLJQ010000004.1 GCA_022712915.1 Gammaproteobacteria bacterium
TGGGTTTTCCATTCTCTCATCATGGCCTCCTTTTAATCTAGCCGGTTATAAAGGAGGCTATTTTCAACTATGCACGACTTGACGGCAGAGCCTTTTCGAGTCTCACCGCCAGAGCCGGTGGTTTACCTAATATTTAATTAATCTTGTTTTCTTAACAAGGGATTGCATTTCTTGATAATCACATGTCCCTCTAAAAGATTTCCCCGTGAATATTCTCGGAAGTGGCAGATATTGGTTTGGGGATCATAGTTTTCTATCCACAAGTTATCGCCTTTCCAGGTAGATGCGAGGTGAACCTGGCCAGCAGGAATGCTGATGGTCATGACACCACCAAAGCGTTTAACGAATATTTGTTCGAAGTGAAAATAGTAGGCGATGATCCCTATGAACAGGATGATTGCCGCGCCAATTAGGGCCTTTTTCCAATGCTGCATTTTATAGGCGCCGATAAATATGGTGGCAGCCATTAGACTGAAGACGAGAAACCAGTAGAAATAGGTAATCATGTGTCTACTCCGTTTGTTTATAGCTTGTTTTCATATGGTAAGAAATATACTGAAAGTATATGTGCCTTGATTATGTCTATTATTTGTAGATAGTGGTGATCGCCGTACAACAAACCTTATTTTTTTGATAAAAGCCCGTGAGCTTATTCTATATTGCATTGACAGATATTTCTAAACCGTCTGTGTGTTGCTCAATGGAGAATGCTGCTTATTTATCTATGATATGGGTTTTAAGCTTGCCATGACAAGTTTTATTCGTAATGGTTTCTCTGCAAACAATAGGGTTTGTCAGCTAAATCAGCTACAATTTGTGTTATGTCTAGCCCTATTCTTTACACCATTGGTCATAGTAACCGAACCATAGATGATTTTGTGGCGTTGTTAAAGCTCAATGAGATCGAGATCCTGGTGGATGTGCGAGCACTGCCCGTTTCCGTGCACTTTCCTCAGTTTAATCAGAATGAGTTGCATGAGTCTCTGGAGAAAGTTGATGTTTCATATCACTGGGCGGGTAAACAACTGGGTGGTATACGGCAGGTGCTGGATGTTTCTCCACACAAGGCATTAAAGGACGAGCAATTGCGTGGCTTTGCTGATTATATGCAGAGTCAGGATTTTGATCGAGCCGCAGTGCAATTGATTAATCTGACTCGTCATGCCACCGGTGCCATTTTTTGTGCTGAGCAGGATCCCGATTTTTGTCATCGTTCATTGATTGCGGATTATCTGGTGTTACAGGGTGTCACTGTACTGCATATCCTTGAGGGTGAAGTCAAAGAACATTATTTGAGATATGAGGCGCGCAAGGAATCGGCTGAGCTGATTTATGATCACGGCGTTACGGTTTCACTTGACCTAAATGAGATGCCATGACAAATGTTAACCCATCGGATGGTAATGCCGGTGATTTAGGAGGGGCTCATCATAGGGATGTGATGAGAAAAAAGCGCAATTTACACGTAGTAAATGAGCCTTTTGAATTTATTTTTAATGCAGCCAATGCTGCTTCAGTGGATTTTAGAGCTGGCCTTAATGATATCTATCTCAAATTTGTTTCATGTTTGCCAAAGCCTACGGAGTTAAATTTGTCTTCTACCTGCACGCAAACCATAATATAAGCAAGACATTCCAGTTCAGCTTCTTCCCTAGTTGGAAATGGCCCGTGTTCCATACATTCGCGGGTTGTGTAATACCATTCTGAATCGACTACGAAGAAACGGCCTGTGCGATATGGCAAGCGGCAAGATTCACCTTTACGGTTGGCATACATAAATGACCTCCAGACTATTTCTTTCATTATATATAGGATTTTATCTTGGCTGAGTCAAAGGAGTTGAGCATATTTAGATGAATGGTGATAATTTTAAGATGAGTGGTGGTTTTATCATGAAGGTAATAAGGGTTTAGAAGAAAATGGCCATTCACGTACGGAATGGCCAATATTTAATGGGAAAAAATTATGTTTAGTGCGGGGCCATTTTTCTGAATCACACTGGTGGCTTATTGTAATGAGGTTCTACTTTTCCCAATCTGCTGAGTAACCATATTGATCAATTCCTCTAGTGTATAGTTGGCGGGGACTTCCTTTATATCTGAAAACCAGATGCTCTCCACCTGGCTATCTTTATTTGTGAAATCATCGGTTATTAAAGGGCCACCGATAAAAACACCTTGTTTACCATTTTCCAATTTAACTGTAATCAATTGCAGAGCGACATCTTTCATATATTATCTCCCGATTCAGAATTATGGTTAATACATGTTATTTTTTGTTACTAGCAGTCAAAAATATGCATTTAATATCACTGCTGTCCCGTTAACGGGCTAAATAAGGAGGCCTGATCCACCCGCAATTGATACAATATGTTTATCTATAACCTATTGAATCAACAAAGAGAATCAGGCCATGGCTCATTGTAATACGATCTTCTCACAATCAACAACCACCCGCAGAGCGGGTGGTATGATGAAAGCCCCCAAAGGGGGCTATTAAAGTCCTTCTAGTCGTATCTGCTCCTGGCGTTTCTCTTCTACTTCCTGGTTCCGTATATACTTGCGAATCACTTCTTCATCAAATCCGACTGTACTTACACAATATCCACGTGCCCAAAAATGGCGGCCTGTGAAATTTCTTTTTACTTTTATTTTTTTTTGTAAGGCTCCGGA
>JAFLJQ010000005.1 GCA_022712915.1 Gammaproteobacteria bacterium
GTCGTGTACGGGGTTATCTTTCAACTTGTCGTAAACAAGGGGTGTCTTCAAGTCAGGCTATGGCTCTGCTATTTGAGGGAAAACTACCTGAATTTGCCAGGTGAGTACTTCGGAGTGGTGAATTCATGCTGAATAGTTACAAAAATTGATGACAGGAGATACACATGAAAGCCGTAGCGTATTATAAATCACTATCTATAACAGAGTCAGATTCACTTGTTGATGTGAGCTTGCCCGATCCACGTCCTACCGGCAGAGATCTTTTGGTGAGGGTTAAGGCGGTTTCGGTTAATCCGGTTGATACAAAAATTAGGATGCGTGTTCAACCAGAACAGGGTGAAACAAAGGTGTTAGGCTGGGATGCAACAGGGGTGGTTGAAGATGTGGGCGATGAATGTAGTCTGTTCTCTCCCGGGCAAGAGGTCTGGTATGCCGGCGCAATTGATCGGCCCGGAACAAATGCTGAATTACACTTAGTTGATGAGCGTATCGTTGGATTAAAACCACAGACACTGGATTTTGCTCAGGCTGCGGCCTTGCCTTTGACCAGTATTACGGCATGGGAAATCCTGTTTGAACGCCTCAACATATCACCCGGTAAACGAGATAAGGGGGACATACTCTTGATCATTGGTGCCGCAGGTGGTGTTGGTTCCATTTTGACACAACTTGCTTGTCGCTTGACCGGTGCGACGGTGATTGGAACAGCATCACGCCCTGAAACGCAGGCATGGGTAACGTCTCTTGGCGCGCATCATGTGATTGATCATAGTCAATCGATTGCAACAATGTTAAATAAATTAAAAATTGGCAATGTGACCCATGTTGCCAGTCTGACCCATTCAGACATGCATTTGGATAGTGTCATTGAGGTATTGTCACCTTTTGGCAAGCTTGCCATGATTGATGATCCCGGTGTACTCGATTTTACAAAATTAAAAACGAAAAGCATTTCTTTGCACTGGGAGCTGATGTTTACTCGTTCCCTGTTTGGCACGCCCGACATGATTGAACAGCATCGACTTTTAAATGACGTGTCTGCGCTGGTGGATGCCGGATTGATTCAGACTACTTTTAATGAACATTACGGAAAAATTAATGCTCAAAACCTCAAGTGTGCTCATGCCTTTATTGAAAGTTCTCAATCGAAGGGTAAGATAGTATTAGAGGGCTTCTGAAATTTTAAGGTATTTGTTGGGAGGATGTGGCGTTAAAACCTGCGAGCCACAGACGTATTCTCAACCCCCAGTTACTTGTGTAGCCGGTTTCCCTGAATGATATCTTACCTTGTGGATTAATAATGAAGCTGGCTGGTACAGCTTGTACACCATATTGTTTGGCAATATGACCTTCTGCATCGACAATAACGGGAAAGCTGAGCTTATGTTTGAGCATGTACTGACGGATTTCTGTAGCATTACCTGATTTCATTGCAATTGTGATGACAGTATGCGCCTTGCTGATGGCATTGATACTGTCTTGTTCCAGCTTGCATATACCACACCAGGTTGCCCAAAAATGCACTAATGTTGTTTTCCCTTTGATGGATTGCAGGTCGAAGTGCTTGCCATCAAGCAGGCTGGCTTGAATGGCAGGTGGGGTGCCTTCGATCATATTGCGTTGCATCCAGGTTTTGATGATGGTAAATACTAGCAGGATCAGACAAATTTCAATGGTAAATTTTATGCCGCGAATTTTCAGAAGTTTCTGTAGTCTTGTCTTCATGGGTAACTTATCCGGTCTTGTGAAATTAGATTTTGATTTGTGGTGGTAGCATGAAATAATACTTAAAATATCGGTTCAGGTGTTCCGGTTTATTTTTTTCAAGCAGACCTAAATATTATGGCAGACAGCCTTATTTCACCTTATATTCATGCCGCCTCAGCCACTAATTTTAACACATTAGTGCTTGATAATTCGCACAAAGGCCCTGTGTTGGTAAATTTCTGGGCAAAAAGTGCTGGCCCATGTCTACGACAATACCCCTTGTTGGATGAGATCGTTCATCACTATGATGGTCGTGTTTTACTGATTAATATTGATACTGAAATAGAAGCGGTGATTACCAAACAATATGGTATTACCAGTGTGCCGACCTTGAAATTGTTTCGTAATGAAAGCGTGGCTGAAACACTTTATGGTTATCAGTCCAGAGAAGATTTGATTAAACTTCTTGAGCACTATGTTTCTCGAGATTCAGATATTACTCTGGCAGATGCGGTTCAGGTATATGCAGAAGGTAAGCCTGTTGAAGCCTATGAGATGATTGCTAATTTGATTGTAGAAGACCCGGTTAATTATCGTTTGCCGTTGACCATGTGCAAGTTACTCAAGCATGAAGGACGCTTTGCAGAGGCCATTAAATTGATTGATTCTTTGCCACCGAATATTCGTAATAATAAGGAGATTGAACAGTATTGCAATTTAATGAGCTTTTTTAGTGAAGCGGATTTGAATGGTGATGTGGATGCTTTGATTCAGCATGTTGAATCAAATCCAGAGGATCTCAAGGCCCTGCGTCAACTAGCGATACAGTATGTGGCACAACAGGACTATGAAAATGCTCTGCAACAACTGATGGTGATTATGGAGATTGAGGTTGGATATATGGATGAGTACGCCAAAAAGGCTATGTTAAAGATATTTAATATTCTGGGAAAAGAAAATCCGCTGATTGCACAATATCGACCTAAGCTGAACCGCTATATCCACTAGCAAAATTTAAAATTCTAACAACCTTTATTATTCTGCCAAGCTGACATAACCTATAAATTAAGCAATAAATAGTTTTTGCGTGTTTAATATCATATTGTCCGCTATTTTGCTTATAAAATATAAGGAATTAACTTGTCTGCCATATTGAAAAACAGTTTTACATCTGAGAATCTTGTTGATGCCGTCATTGCGCCTACTGGCCATCTTGAGGTGTTGTCACGTATGGAGGTTAATAACTTGCTGGATACCAGCCAGGGGGGCTTGTATAAATTGTTTCGTAACTGTTCATTGGCTGTGCTTAATTGCGGCAGTAATCTTGATGATGGTAAGGAGCTACTAGAGCGTTATTCGTCTTTTGACATCAAGGTAATTCAACGTGAAAGGGGGATCAAACTGGATGTAAAGAATGCGCCTGCCAGTGCCTTTGTTGATGGTAAGATGATTAAAGGTATCAGTGAGCACCTGTTTTCTGTACTGCGTGATGTGGTTTATGTCAGTGATGAGATCAATGATAACTTGAATATTGATTTGGGTAGTTCTGAAGGTATTACTAATGCCGTGTTTCATATTCTGCGTAACTCTAAAATCCTGCGACCCGGTGCCAATCCCAATCTGGTAGTCTGCTGGGGTGGTCATTCCATCTCTCGTGCCGAATATGACTATACGAAAGAGGTTGGTTATCAAGTCGGGCTGCGTAGCCTGGATATCTGCACAGGTTGTGGCCCGGGTGCGATGAAGGGGCCGATGAAGGGAGCGACGATTGGTCATGCCAAGCAACGTATCAGTGATGGCCAATATCTGGGTATCACGGAGCCAGGCATTATTGCTGCCGAGTCACCCAATCCCATTGTTAATGATCTGGTGATTTTGCCCGATATTGAAAAACGACTTGAGGCCTTTGTGCGAACGGGTCATGGTATTGTGGTATTCCCTGGAGGAGCGGGAACGGCAGAAGAAATTCTCTATTTGCTTGGTATTCTGCTGCACCCCGATAACGCCAAAATACCGTTCCCAGTGATTTTGACCGGACCGGCCGGAACCGAGGATTATTTCAAAGAAATTGATAATTTTATTGCTTTGACGCTGGGTGAGGACGTTCGCCAGTGTTACCAGATTATCATTGGCGACCCGATAAAGGTAGCTCAACAAATGTATGCGGGCATTCAGGAGGTGAGAGAATTTCGTAAGGAAACAGGTGACGCCTATTATTTCAACTGGATGCTGAAAATTGATCATGCCTTCCAGCAACCCTTTGCCCCGACCCATGAAAACATGTCCAGTCTGGAGCTACATCCGGATCAGGAGACACATTTGCTTGCCGCCAACCTGCGTCGGATGTTCTCTGGTGTGGTGGCCGGTAATGTGAAGGCCGAAGGTATTCGTGAAATTGAAGAAAAGGGGCACTTCGAGATTCGTGGTGATGAGCGAATTATGGCACCGATGGACTCTTTATTGGCCTCTTTTGTAACGCAACAACGCATGAAATTGCCGGGCAAGGAATACATGCCCTGCTATCACATTATTAAGTAACGATCATAACGGTAGGGCACTTCTAAGAAGTGACTATTCTAAAAGGGCCCTATAACGTTGTTTGTATCAGCCATTATTCTGTGGCTGAATATCTATAACTTACTGTTTTGAATAAAAAATATGTGTGCCTGCAAAGGAAAGGCTGATCTGTTACAATACAGTCATTCCTGTTCGCATATCATTATATGCATATCGTAAAGCACTCACATGTGAGCTGCTTGTCAAAAGGCTATTCGTCATCAGATTGATTGCCATTCGCGTTACCAGGACGCACGGTCCCTTCTGAAGGGTACACACAATCAGGAAGCCAACTCGGAACGATTAATGGCTTCGATACTGAATTTATTGCCGTTGAGTATGGCAATAAACATATTAAAAGGTGAGCTATGCAACCGCTTAAGAGCCAATCATTTGGCAAGGACCCTATTAAGGTTCGTGATACCGATCATTATCAAGACGAATATGTCAAAAGCTTTGTTGAAAAATGGGATGAGCTGATCGACTGGGAAAGACGTTGGAAAAGTGAAGGTGAATTTTTTATTGAACAACTTCATTCCCGCGGTGTAAAGCGGGTGCTTGATGTCGCTACGGGTACGGGCTTTCATTCGGTACGTTTGTTAGAGGCCGGTTTTGATGTCACCAGCGCCGATGGCAGTCCTGAGATGCTGGCGCGGGCCTTCCAGAATGGTTGTAAGCGTGGTCATATTTTACGTACTGTTCAGGCTGACTGGCGCTGGCTGAATAAAACAGTTCATGAACAGTTTGATGCAGTGATTTGTCTTGGTAATTCTTTTACTCATCTATTCGAAGAGCATGATCGTCGTAAGGCCCTGGCGGAATTTTATGCCACCCTCAAGCATGATGGCATTCTGATTATGGATCAGCGTAATTATGATTCCATTTTGGATACAGGGTTTTCTACCAAACATAAATATTATTACTGCGGTGATGATGTGGTTGCCGAGCCGGTACATATTGATGATGGTTTGGCGAGATTCAAATATTCATTCCCTGATGGCTCTGATTATCATTTAAATATGTTTCCTTTGCGCAAGAAATATACGCGCCGTCTGATGCATGAAGTGGGCTTTCAGCATGTCGAAACCTATGGTGATTTTCAGGAGACTTTTAAGGCCAATGATCCGGATTTTCTGGTGCATGTCGCTGAGAAGACCTACCAGGACAGTGATGAGGCAGACGATTAATGAGTGCCAATTATTCAGAAGCCGTGGCAACTGCACGTGATTATTATAATAGTGAGGATGCGGATAATTTTTACAGCATCATTTGGGGGGGCGAAGACATCCATATCGGTCTTTACCGATCTGATGATGACGCTATTACCGAGGCCAGTCACCGAACCGTCAGGCATATGGCCGAATTACTCGGCAATATTAATGCTGAAACAAGGGTGCTGGACATCGGTGCCGGTTATGGCGGGGCCGCCCGTTATCTGGCAGAGACCTTTGGTTGTTCCGTTACCGCGCTTAATCTGAGCGAAAAGGAAAATGAACGTAATCGTTTGCTCAATGTCGAGCGTGGTTTGGCCGGGAAGATAGAGGTGGTTGATGGTAGTTTTGAATCGATCCCGGCTCAGGACGCTTCTTTTGATGTGGTTTGGTCACAGGACGCGATTTTACATAGCGGCCATCGTCAACAAGTTATTCAAGAGGTGGCGCGAGTTCTAAAACCTGGTGGCCGTTTTATCTTTACCGACCCTATGCAGTCGGATGATTGCCCTGAAGGTGTGTTGCAACCGATCCTGGAACGGATTCATCTTAGTTCACTGGGTTCACCTGCGTTCTATCGTGATGCGGCCCGTCGTTTTGGTTTGCATGAAACGTCGTTTGATGAACAGACCCCGCAATTGATTAAGCATTACAGCCGTGTTTTACAAGAAACTGAAAACTATGGCTCAGATTTAAGTCACCATATCGATCCCAATTATCTCGTCAGGATGAAAAAGGGGCTGGGCCACTGGATTGAAGGAGGTAACAAAGGCTATCTGTCCTGGGGCGTTTTTGTTTTCGAAAAAGAGTAACCACCAGCCCAGTCAGTCGAGACCGTTGCAGTGGAAGGAAGGAAGGAAGGAAGGTAGGTAGGTAGGTAGGTAGGTAGGAGAG
>JAFLJQ010000120.1 GCA_022712915.1 Gammaproteobacteria bacterium
GTAGGGGCGCATTGCATGCGCCCGGTCGAAACAACCAACACCAGTGATAATAACGGGTTCATGACATTATCGAATTTGTAGGGGCGCATTGCATGCGCCCAGTTAAGACAACCATCACCAATGATAATAACGGATTCATGACATTGTTGAATTTGTAGGGGCGCATTGCATGCGCCCTATCGAAACAACCAACACCAATGATAATAACGGGTCCATGACATTATTGAATTTGTAGGGGCGCATTGCATGCGCCCGGTTGAAACAACCAACACCAATGATAATAACAAGTCCATGACATTGTTGAATTCGTAGGGGCGCATTGCATGCGCCCTATCGAAACAACCATCACCAATGATAATAACGGGTTCATGACATTGTTGAATTCGTAGGGGTGCATTGCATGCGCCTGCTTAAATGCGTTTGAAGATTAACTTAAATCAGCCTGCGACATGATAAACATACCCGTGTTCAGTGGTTGGTTTTATCTTGTTACTGATTGTATTTAAATGAATTTATCCTGAGAGTGGATAACAGATTGCTTGATTGTTATGGCCTTAGATTAAATGACGTCGTAAGCCATCCTTTAGCTTGGTAGAATTAAGGATAAATATGAAGATGGTTTTAAATGTAATATCCATATGGCTTAATATTGGGTGAAAGGCCGATGGGTGTATATATGACTGTTAGAAAATAATATGAAATGGACGTGGCAATGGAAAATAGATTTGTTGGCTTGATGTTTCATATTGATACCAATCGCATAAATGCCCGCCAGAAACTTGAGAACATGAACAAGTTAGAGACGTGGGCTGAAAACGGCATTATAAGCTTGGATATGGCTGAAATTACACTGAATGAAGCCACATCGGGAAATAACGCAAAGAGAACGTCAAAAGCAATGAATTTTGTTTATTCTATGACGTATGCGAATACACCACATGAGAAGGAAATGATAAAAAATATTGAAAATATCCTTTTTCCTGATGGTGCCGATACACAGAACAAAAAGAACGATGTTGAGATTGTCTTTAACGCCGCAAAATACGCAAACATATAATAACTGCTGATGGCGGATCTAAATCACAGCCTATGGGAATTCTAGGCAACGCAGCTCGATTAAAGAAGATGTTAGACGTTTTGAGTGATTCGGATGCAGTAGCGCTTGTACAAGATCGTATAATAAAAAGAGATGCGAGATGTCGGTGGCAACAAGAAAAGTTCGGTACACCTTTACCGGATTGGGTAGGCAAAGATTAGTAATGTTTTCTAATCGGGTAAAGGCCGGTATCTATCCGGCCCTCCCCACACCACCGTACATGCGGGTCCGCATACGGCAGTTCATCAAGCATAGTGAAACTTGATCCACAGGTCTCTTACCGAGACAAGCCCCTGTTCCTGTAACCACTTGTTTGTCATCCCCGATTGTCTCGCGAGGGTTCTCGCCAGACGATACGGCCCCTTTGAACTCAGCCCAAGGCTAATAGCTATTCTAGTCCCGGTGCCAAGTTTGATCAGATTACGAATACGTGTTCGCGGTTCGCGCCACTGTTTCAAGTAACACATTCGTATGCGTCGACGTAGCCATTGATCTAATCGAGGTAAAGGCCGATAGTATTCGGAGAGTGCGAAGTAGTTCATCCAGCCTTGAATGTACAAGCGTAATTCACGAAAGCGGTGTGGCATGGATGGCCCATGGCACATCCACCACTTCAACAAACAAGATTTTCAAAGCGTCAATAATTTGTTTGAATTGCCAATCCTGTTGGCGTGTGTTTCTGCCTTTGTCCCTGAGGTATTGTTCAACAAGTTCAGGTGTATGGGTTACCAAACGAACCTGTTTATGCGGTTTTACACCGTATACTTTTGATTTATCAATATATTTTTCCCAGAAGCGGGAGATAGACTGATCCATGATTTACTCTCCTTAGTAACATACATCCCTCGAAACTCCCTTATCCCAAACCCGATTATGTGTCAAAATCGGCATATCGACAACCGAAATAGGCCGATTCCGTCTAAGACCGTAAAATACGGAATCCGTCTAATACACTGTTATATTTAAAAATCAAGGAATCACAATGTACGAATTCACAGAAAAAAATGGTTGGAAAGAAATAGAAGATTTTCTTGAAAAACAAAATCCAGATGACTTTAATAAATCATTAACTGAATCAGGATATCATGAATCCCCACAATTTAGTCTTGGTATAACTGAGGCATATAACCTTGATCTTCACACACGAAGTCTAAACTCAAGAAATAATTCTGAAAAATATGAGCTTTTAGCAATTATGGATGTAGGAAGTTATGTATACACTGTTGCTTTACCAAAATTACCAGACTATGTATCTTTTATTAATATGGCTTCACCAGGCTTAAAAAATGTATCGGAACTTATAATCCAAGCTGAGAAAAATATTTAGTGAAAAATATAACAAGTCGTTTAAAACGGATTCCGCAACACGGCATTTTTTTGCAAAAAACGCAAAAAACCGCCATGTTACTCCACCGTTTAACTTGGCGTTAGTGCGCCAAGCGAAGCTTGGTGTACCTTGCAAGGTGAAAGTCCTTGTCTAGTAAGGTCTAGCCAACCACTAGTATCGAGTGTTGCATCTGTTGCGGAGTTAGCGAATTGTTTCAGACTTTTCAGTTAAGACAAGTG
>JAFLJQ010000033.1 GCA_022712915.1 Gammaproteobacteria bacterium
TGAGTTTTCCGCCGAGAACGAAGGGCAACCAGAGGAAATCATTGACTTAAGCTTCTCAAAAATACTGGTCAACTACACAGACCATGATGCGACCAACAAGAGCGGCAGTCCGCTACGGGTCGGCTATGATTTGAAAACGGCCAAGCCATTATAACCTGACTTAGTATCTGGATTTAAGGGGGCGCGCTCATAAATTGTAGTCAACGCTGATGGCGCGAATGCATCATGAGAATTAAAGGGGGTCGGTGACAAAGCGGAATTATTCGTATTTGTCACGGCCCCCTTCTTCTTACTTATTTTACATTCTCCGCATCCGAGTAATGAACAAATGACGCAAAATATGTTGTATTTTCCGGTTCTGTTTCTAGATTATCGGCCATATAAATCAAGTATTCCCCTGATAACGTAAAGACTTTATTACGTTTGGCCATACCATCGTGCCAATACTGCGCTTCCAGTTGACTCGTGTCGAATTCTAACTGCTGCAATGCCGCGAATTTTTCGCTCGACATTAGTTTTTCTCCGGCTGGTTCGTTTTCGGTTTGTAGATAAAACCACGTTCCGTCGGGTGCTTTGATCGCAAATTCTTTCGGGTGTGGTCGTGGCATGTGAATGGTGAGCTTATCGCCCTTGTGTAAATATTTAGAATTAAATTTTAATATGCCATCATCGCGAATGGCCCGCTCTACCTCTGAGTCAGCGATGCCGGATTTTATTGCCGTTGTCGTTTCTGACGTAGGTTTGCACGCCACCAACATGATTAAGGCCGCGAAGATTAAGAAATAAGTGCTTCGGAGATGCCTGTTCACGATATAACTACCCGGTTATTTAAATTGTAAATGAAAGTGTTGGGGTGTGCCTTCCACTAAACATTTATTTGCGACTGTTTTGCAGGCTTTTAAAAATGCCCTTTTTTCCACTTTACTCATATTTTTACTGCGTACATCAAGTGCTTTCGAGCTGAGGTGACTCGATAAATAGTTGCCTTTTTTAATTTGTCCTTCGAGTATTTGCGTCATTGCTTTGATAATATCCGTTTTACTCTTTTTTGCCTTGGCCGCGTCATCGTAGGCCTTTTTGACCGCTTTAGCCTCAGTCTGTTTAATATAGTCCCTTACATCGCCACCATTTTTAAACCTAGTGTATAGCGCGGATGCCTGAGATGAGGCAGTGCGTTTCGCACTAGTAATAACAATGTCTTTCTGAACTGCCTTATAATAGGCATCAGCAATTTTTTTAATTTTGGATTTTATGTTTAAAGGTATTTTAACGATGCCTTTTGTTGAGTAGTGTTCAGCCATGCCCTTGTTCTCCTTTACAAAAGTTGCCTTACAGACCTTTCAATGGTAAAAGTTTCGACACACAAGCGCAACTCGTATTGTGTCGATTGCAGGGCAAGAGCATTATAACTTTGCCCCAAAAGTTATCCTAAAAGAGTGTCCCACAAAATCATCAATTCGGCCATACTAACAGAGCACAAATAATGAATACCCGCTGTTCAAGACCGTCGGCAGCAAGGACGCTGCCGTCGAGCGTACAGGGATGTCGTTATAGTGTGTTGAACAGCGGGTATTCATTATTTGGCTTCACGTAGTAACTCAGCTCATGTCGGGCGCTTTATCGGGCGACCCGTTTTCAGCTTGCCCAGCTCTCCCGTCGGCCTGACCCACGGCCCATCCAACTGAGACAACCAATGCTCCTCCGTTTGCAATGCCAACACCAACAATCGCACGGTCAGCCAATGCCGGTAGCGGGTACCGGGTGTCAGGTGGTCTGTTTTCTCTACCAGATACCAACGTAGATGTTTCACCTGCCATTGATAAGGACCAAGCTGCCAACGTAGCCAGATGGTTTCAGCGATCAATTCTGCGCGTTGCAAATGGGCACGTACCGATCCTTTGCGTGATCCCGGCAGTCGTCGCACTAGCAAATCGTGTGCAGTGCGTGATGCTTGTTGTTGGTTTGCCGGGTTTGCTGGGTTCGCCATCAACGGGCACTCCCGATATAGGCCGTGATCACATCAATCCGACCATGCCCCAATTCAACTGAAATGATTTGCCGTGCTGCGATGTCGTTCTATTTATCCGTTGTCCTTGCTCCTGCTACAACCGGGGCCGGGTAGCCGGTCAATAGTTCGTAACGCTCACAGGCATAGGCCGCCCTGAGATCGTGAAAACCCTTCAAGCCGTGATCGTGGGCTACCCTTGACCACACATGATAGGCATGATCGCGCCACTGGACATAAGACCGATCCTCGGGGATCAGGTTGCGACTCTTGCCTTGTAATTCGACGGCCCATTGCAGACTTGCCCTTGCCTGTGAAGACACCGGCACCCAACGATCCACCGCATGACCCCGCCCCCCCCTTGGTGCCTTCGGTGATATTGACTACACCTTTATGTTCTGCCTGTTGCAGTGCGTGACGAGTATCAAGCAGTGATGCCTCCCGAAAACGCAGGCCCAGATCACGGGCCAACACCGCTATTGCTGCGACACGCGCCTCACCCTGATCGCGCAGGGTTTGCACTAACGGTTGCAGCGGTTCCCGCGCCAGACTCACTGGCGCATCATCACGCACATTGTTGCGTTCCCCCACCAACTCAGACGGCGACACCCGCAACAGTGAATCCCCCCGCATTGTTGCCAACACCACATTCACCGATGACAGCAGGTTCTGTGCATAGCTCACCGCCATCGTATTATCGGTGACTTGTTGTTGCAGTGACTCACCGTAGGCGGTGATCAATTCACAGCCTACTTGGCGCACATCTTTTATTTCTTGCACACGCGCATAGGCCGTAAACTATTGCCCGCGTTCCTCATGCGCCGCTTGTGTGCCGTAATGGCCCTCGCCATAACGATCATGCAGGGCATTTTTTCCTGCCCAGGCCATCTGTTTGCCATATCCAAAATTTCTTGTTCCACCGATCTTGCCCATCGCTATACCTTCAAGCGGTTAAGTGTTAAACCGGATCAAGCACCGGTCGCGCCGTGATGACTTGCCCGTCATCGTGGGGCTGTCTGCTACCGACAGCGGGGCAGTTTATGCCTGAATGCGTGGCACCTCTGCACGGTCTGCCTTGCACAGATCGTAGGTACAGATACTGGCTGACACAGATCAAAGACCTGCCGCCGTATTCAGGGGTTTGTTAGCTTTTGCATCGGCACACGATGCCGATAAAGCCTGTATTGATAAGACATTGCGCCAGATAACTGTCGCCCGTCTCTGTGGACATGCTGCGCATCGCCCACAAAGACGGGCGCAGTGATTTGATATTGCAACAGATAAACGGTCGCAATTAGAAAGATCAGAATATTGTCGATTGGCAATATGCAGAATGGATCTGCATGTGGATAAAAAAGCTTGTGGCATGACCCGCAGCCTAAAAAGACTGTCGCACCTGATCGGGCCGAAGCGGTGCGGGTGCCGATGGCTCGGCAGGGTATCGTTGATTGACCGCAACGATAACGGTTTTGGAACCTTATTATATCCCTTCGCTAGGCCATTAGCCACCTACGCATAAAGGACTGCGTTGGCCGGTATGCAATGCCCATTTTATCAGGTCATGGGTTTGGTGGTGCAAACATGATCCGCCGTGTCCCACTCAACGGTATTTGGATGCTGTTGCGATGTTGTCGGTACGCGGAAGGGGTAACGGTGGATAACTCGACTCCAGGGGACACATATCGAGAAACTTCTTTCTGGTTTGGTCATGTTGCCAGTGGCAACAGCCTTGACAGGTGATGTGCTGGTTTCAACGTGTTTACAGTGTAAATACCGGTGATGAACCTGGATCGTGCTCAGACTAAAATTGACTTGGTTCCACTTATCCCCGCCATATCTGCACATTCAAGTGATTGAAATCCACAGCGGTTTCATAAAACTGGCTGCCTGCTAAACTGTCGCAGGAAAACGAGTCAGTAAAGAATCCACCCGCATAGCGGGTGGATTCTTTACTTTCTAATACTACATCAGGGTGGGTAAGACCACCCGGTTCTACTCTGCATCAATATTTAAATAACGACTCATTACTGTCTCGCTAATAATTTAAACAACCATGTATCTATCGGGCACTTAAAGGCTTGAGGAGATTGAACTGGGTAAGAGACATGAAAAATGTTCGTCAAACACACTTTATCGCAATGGAAAAATAAATTTGGTAATTCATTAAAAAAGATCTTGAAATTTTCGGATAACCTCTAATTTTTCTCAAATGTAAAAAAAAATAACCTTGCGATCCTTTGTGCCCTTTGCAGTTTAGAACTTTAAAATAGATTAAACACTTAACGGGACAACTATGAGTGCCGTATGATGACAAACTTTGTCAACTTACGTTCGTTGTAAAATAAAATAGTGGCATAGTAAAGAGCTTTAAATGTCGCCACAGCATTTATACCTTTTCCTTCGGTTTATTAAATAAGATAAAACATATCGTGATGATGGCCAGTAACCAGACGATTACCGGTCCGGCAGGCAAATCAAGCAAACTTGAGACCATCAAACCAAGAAAATACCCTGATATACCAATGGCATAGGCCATAGATAAAGATCGATTCTGTAAATAATAAACCGCAACGGCCGGCAGAATCAGACTGGCAAAAACAAGATACACACCGATGACCTGCACCGAGGTCGTAATCGCCAGGGCAAAGGCAACATAAAACCGTATTCGCCCCCCACCTTGCCAGGGGCCATACAACATAAATAAAACCAACAACGTAATAAACAATAGTGGCAGCAAACCCTTGTAATCTATCCACAAGATCTGACCATTGAGTAAATCGGCCAAGTGCTGGCTGCCATGGGGATCGCTTGCCAATAACAACATACATGCAGAAGCGGCTAAAATAAAACTGCTGCCAATAATAGCCTCCTGTATTGCGGCAAAGCGCTGCTCACAATAGAGCAGTAATAAGGCTCCCACTACGGCACTCAACAAGGCAAAAACCTGTATCACAAGATAATTACTTTCAAAACCTGCTGCATAGGCCAGTACCACACCCAATGTGGCAATCTGGGCAATGGCAAGATCAAGAAAAATAATACCACGTGACAAGACCTCCCGGCCCAGGGGCACATGGCTAGCCAATACCAGAATGCCGGCCAACAAGGCCGGTAAGAGGATCAACCAGGGCAGACTCATGGTGTTGCTGCTTTAAGTAACAAACGGAGGGTCTCATCAAACAACGCAAATAAATTGACCGCTGATTCATTTCCTCCGACGGTATAGGGCAATATCACCACAGTCAGGCCACTACGTTCAGCCAACCATTCGGATGGCCGGGCCGCTTGGTAACCGGCGCGCAGGATCATTTTGGCCGGTTGCTGCTTAAGCCTGTTGAGTAACGTTTCCAGATAGATAGCACTAGGTGGTACACCAGGTTTAGCTTCGAGACGTGCCACCTCTTTGAGTCCAAGCCATCTAATCAAATAAGACCAGCTCTTGTGTTGTGTCACGATGGGTACACCACGCAAGGGCCTAGCCTGTTGTTGCCAGCGGTCGATGGCCTGCTGCCATTTTTTCATGAAATGACGGGTCTGACGTTTATATTGATCGGCCTTATCTGGCTCGAGTTGTTGCAATCGTTTTGCCAACTCCAATGCCACCAGGGTGATATTACGCGGATCAGTATGAAGGTGGGGATCACCCTGTGGATGCACATCACCTTCTGCCCGATCGACACTGCGAGGAATATCGATCAACGTCACATAGTCTGCCGCTTCTAGATAACCCACTTTACCCGGTTGTATGGCCGGATTGGCAGCACGGCGTAACAACACCGGCAACCAACCCGCCTCCAGGCCCGCCCCATTACAAATCACCAAATCGGCCCTGCGCATCTTGGCAATCAAGCTCGGACGTGCCTGAATATGATGTGGATCCTGCATAGCCGTAGTCGCGCTATACACCTCAACATGATCCCCACCCAACACCTTGGCCAGTGCAGCCCATTCGGGTTCACAGGCAAACACCTGTAATGTTGCCTGGGCACAAGAGGCCACAAGCAACAGACCACTGATCAACATGGCTCTATACAAATTAAAATCTATGTGCACCGTGGGCTCCCATGCTCACAATATATTGTACAGACCACTGATTATCCTCGATTAAACTGGATTCATCACGATTATATTGCAGGCGCAAACGACTGAATTCACTGCGACTGTAGTCGAACATTATGCTATTGCGCAGTGGCTGGTGATTGCCTGTATCCAGCGAAGTGCTATCAAAAGCCGAACCAGGATTTTCAATCTCCAGGCGATCATGGCGCAAACCCACTCGCCAACGCGGCATAAACTGGTATATGACCTGCCCATACCAGCCAGACTGGCTAGCATTAATGGGCCGTTCTATACCGCTGATGTTATAGCTACCCGTATCATGTCGCTCTAGCCATTCGGCCTGAATGATCACATGGCGCTGGCTAGCATTACCCTGTGGTGCCCATTTCCAAACAACATCAATGGCCCTGACTTCAACGTCGCCACTAAATGCCACCGTATTATTTTTGGTCTGGCGTTGATCGGCTTCACCCTGCAATACGGCATAACCTGCTTGCCAGCTATGGCTTGCCCCTACATCACCGCCCAATTTGATAAAGGCCGTCTGCACACCTCGGCCATCATTGCGCTTGCCTGCAACGGGGTAACTATCACCACTAAAGGTTTCAGAACCTAACTCAAGATAAAAATCTGTCGGTGCTAACCAACGCAGTTGTATACCATCATCACCATACTGATTACCCAGCAAGGCACGATACACCAGGGCGGTATCCACAAACTGCCAGCTATGGGGATGCTGGGCATTGAGATAACCCAGTTCTGAATAGAAACGCCCGGCCTGGGCAATAAAACCGGCTGGTAAACCGAGGGTCTGGATCAAGGCCTCTTCCACCTCCACCTCATTTTCAGGGGTCATTGCTGCGGTAAAACGGGCATAAAACAGATCATCTATATTTGCACTGATGATCAACTCTGATTCTGCCAAAGACAAACCTCGCTCTCCCGGGCCGGTTTCCTCGGCCAGCGACATCCCCGCAATACGGTAGTCCTCGGGATCATTTTTAAACTGACGATAGGAGCCAGATAAGATCAAGGATATGTCTGGATTCCCTGACAAGATAGTATTGCCCTGTTGTTTGGCCTGCATAGCCTGTAACTGTTGCTTGATATTAGCGATATCCTGCTGCATCACCGCTTTTTCATCTGATATCGCCTCTGATATCACCGTAATACTAAGGGCACACAACCCAGCCAGAACCAAGCCTGTTTGTTTTAAAAACATATTTTAACTCCTGAAAAACAATAAAATACACGGGCTAAAAAAATTAGCCTGACGGTATAACTAATGATTCAAAAGTAATAAGGGGGCGCGCGAGGCTGGGAAGAATATAAAAAACGATGACGAACAAACGAAACCGGACTATGGGTCAAACAGCCGACACAAAGCCAGATCGGTGCAATCAAAATGGCTTTGCTGGTCATCGCCAAAGCCGAAGTTGAGCCATGTAAACAAACCTGACAAAGCTCACCCGTTTCGTGAGCGACAAGATCCGCATGGTGCAAAACCTGCACCATCTGGCCCAGAGCCAAGATCAGCACTGCAAAAAGTAGCCAGCGTTGAGAACATTGTCTAAAAAATTTTATTGGCATGAGCGTTATATTCAGCAACTTTTCAGCATATTTGAAAGATACGTGACTTCTCATGCAATTTAAACATCTGATTAATATAATAATGCCCACTGAATAGTGAATATTGTATTGATTATTCATCATTCAGAAGTATACTTGGTCGCATGGTTACCAAAATACTCGAACAGGAATCGGAACAGATTCGCAGCCAGATCCTCGATGCTGCGGAACAGCGGCTACGCACCTACGGTTACGGCAAAACCACCATGGCTGAGATTGCCGCCGATGTGGGAATGTCCGCCGCCAACCTCTATCGCTATTTTGAAAACAAACTTGATATCGGAGCAGCCTTGGCACAACGCTGTTTCAGTAATCGACACGCGATCCTGCAAGAAGTCATCGAACGGCAAGGAATCACTGCCGCAGATAAACTCGAGGCCTTTATCGTCACCACTCTTCACTATACCCACACCGAGCTTGGAGAAGCACCCAAAATTAATGAACTGGTCGATATTATTATTACTGAGCGCTGTGAAGTCATTCAGGTCAAAATCGACAATGACCTGAAATTGATTCGCACCATTCTGGAGAGCGGCGTGCAAAGTGGTGAATTTACTACTGATGACATACAAGCCACTGCCCAGGCCATCCAGCATGCCACCACCAAATTCAGTGTCCCTTTATTCATGACTATGTATCCACTGGACGTGTTTGAACAACATGCCAGAAATCTGGCCAAATTATTAGTACAAGGATTAGGCGCCAAATAGCCTGGCAAGATTTATAGATGGCAAAGCATAAAAAGATGACACAGCAGAATTTATCCAACGATAATGAATATTATACAAAACACATTCCAGGTCATGCTGCACACCCTGCGATTTGTTGCAAACAAATTGACCAGGTCATATGCCACCCAGTCAACATGGCGGCAACAACTTGATCTGATATTATCCAAATACCTACCCTGGCGAAATGTCATAGGTACAAAAAACAAAAACACATACCGCCTAAAGGACCAAACTTGTGTTGAGTTGCGCCTGATCGGACCGCAAGATCGAAAACGTTATTTAAAGGGGTTCAGCCGTATTTCCAGCAGAACCAATATCAACCGCTTTCATACCTTTAAAACAGGCTTTACAGAAAATGAACTCAGTTACCTATTGGATATAGATAACATGCACCATCTGGCGATTGGCGCCATTAACTGCAAAAAAAATGACCTTGGCATTGGCCTGGCACGATATATCCGTCAAGCAGACCAACCAGATCGAGCCGAAGTCGCCATTATTGTCATCGATGAATATCAAGGAAGGGGTCTTGGCAAGCTTCTGTATCACAAACTAATAGACAAAGCACTCGAAAATGGAATTGTAACGTTGAACAATGTCGTTATGAAAGACAATCGGGCCATGTTGCATATATTGAAGCAGATGGGAGCCCAACAAGTTTCAGAAACCGAACAGGTCTATGAACTAGAACTACAACTATCCAACCTCAGCAAAGCTTCACAGAAGCCTTCGAACAAACACCATTTTCAACACAGCATTAAGAATGCGTCAATCATGGTTATTTGACGGATACCACAACAAAAAAGGAATATACAATGCATGAATTTGAACGTAACTTTGGCCACTGGGTAATCAAATATCGCTGGCTGGTAATCATCGCCAGTGTCCTGGTGGTTGCAGCCTTTTTTGTTGGATCTTTTTCACTGACCTTCTCAACCAACTACCGCATATTCTTCAGCGCCGATAACCCACAACTACTGGCCTTCGACAAACTGGAAAAGACTTATGCCAAAAATGACAATGTGGTGATTGTCATGACACCCAAAGACGGCAATGTCTTTAGCCGTGAGACTCTGGCCGCCGTTGAAGAATTCACCAAACTCGCCTGGCAAACACCGTACTCCAGCCGAGTCGACTCCATAAGCAATTTCCAGTATACCCGTGCAGAAGATGACGATCTGATTGTGTCCGATCTGATACAAAATGCCCGTCAGTTATCCAATAATGATTTAAAACGTATTCAGGATATTGCGATTAATGAACCCCTGTTGGTCAATCGGATAATCTCACCTTCCGCCCATGTTACCGGGATCAACATCACCATCCAGCTGCCAATGATCGATCCGGTAAACGAAGTCCCGTCGATTATGGTCTTTACACGAAAATTGGTTGCCGAGATAGAGCAAAAATATCCCCATATCGATGCCAGGTTAACTGGCATGGTCGCCATGAACAATGCCTTCTCCGAGGCATCCATGTCAGATATGGCCACACTTGTGCCCATCAGCTTTGGCTTGATGGCCGTCGCCCTGGCATTTCTTTTGCGAGGCATCATTGCATCCGCAATCACCATGATAGTGATCGTTTTTTCAATCATGGTTGCCATGGGGGCAGGTGGACATGTCGGGCTGTCACTTTCCGGCCCTTCTGTCAGTGCACCAACGATTATTATGACCGTGGCCATCGCCAATTCAGTGCACATGCTCGTGACCATGTTGCAAAAAATGGGACAGGGCCTGACTCGCCATGAAGCCATTGTCGAGAGCATGCGCCTCAACCTGCAACCGGTATTTATCACCAGTCTGACCACCGCACTGGGCTTTTTGACCATGAATTTTTCCGATGTCCCCCCCTTCCAGCACCTTGGTAACCTGGTCGCCACCGGTGTGACCGTTTCTTTCCTGCTTGCAGTCGGCTTCCTGCCCGCCCTGGTGAGCATATTACCGCTTCGTACTCGTCCTACCAGTGACAAACGAGACAAAATGATGGCCGCCTTTGGTGAATTCGTCGTACGCCAACGCAAAATATTATTTATCGGCATGTCAATTGTGATTGTTGTCCTGATCTCCTTCCTGCCAAGAAATGAGCTCAATGACGTTTTTGTCAAATACTTCACAACCGACATCGAATTTCGACGCGATGCAGATTATTTTGCAGAGAATCTGAGCGGCCTTTACATTATTGACTATTCACTTGAATCCGGTGAAACCGGTGGTATCAGTAACCCTGAATTTTTGAGCGATGTTGAAAAATTTGCCCTCTGGTATCGTCAGCAACCAGAAGTGAAACACGTCAATACCATTACCGATATCATGAAGCGCTTAAATAAAAATATGCATGCCGATCAAACAGATTGGTACAAATTACCGGCAGAACGAGAGCTGGCAGCACAATACTTGCTGTTGTACGAAATGTCCCTGCCCTATGGCCTGGATCTGAATAACCAGATCAATATCGACAAGTCATCAACCCGCTTTACTGTCACCCTGGAAACTATGTCATCCATTGGTCTGATTGCACTGGAAAAACGTGCCGCAGAATGGCTAAAGGCCAACACACAACATATCAAAAAAGCAGATGGCAGTGGCCCTAGTCTCATGTTTGCCTATATCGGTAGCCGCAACATCAAAAGCATGCTGATAGGCACCACTGTCGCACTTGTTCTGATCTCCCTGATCCTGATCATTGCCTTACGCTCTTTCAAAATAGGCATGATCAGTATGATGCCTAACCTGATTCCTGCTGGCATGGGCTTTGGTCTGTGGGGACTATTAGTCGGTGAAGTAGGGCTAGCACTCTCAGTGGTCACGACCATGACACTGGGTATTGTGGTCGACGATACTGTGCACTTCCTGAGCAAATATTTACGAGCAAGAAGAGAGGAGAATCTCGACAGGTATGATGCCGTACGGTATGCCTTTACCACAGTAGGCCGCGCCCTTGTCATCACATCCATTGTCCTGGTGGTCGGCTTCCTGGTACTGGCCATGTCCAACTTCAAGCTAAATTCCGGCATGGGTATGCTGACAGCAATCATCATTGCCTTTGCCCTGGCAGCCGATTTTCTATTCCTGCCACCATTGCTGATGAAACTCGATAAAAAGAAAAATATAAGCTCAACAACAACTTAGAACTATAAAGAAATTGACAAATAAACAATGTAATCAAATGGTTGACAGCCTACCTACTAGTAGGTATGATTTGTGGTGATGAGTGAGAGAAAACAACAAATCCTTGAGCATGCTGCCGAACTGGTTGCCACAGTCGGTTTTGATAGCTTTAGCTACCACGATCTATCTGAACGCCTGGGCATAACCAAGGCGAGTTTGCATCACCACTTCCCGAAAAAAGAGGATTTAGGTCTGAGCCTGCTCGATCAAATGATTGACTTTAAAGAGCAGAAACGGGATGAATTCCTGCAAATGGCGGACACGCCTCTTAAGCAACTTGAAGCCTATTTTGCCTTTTACCGGGAAATCTGTAGCGACGGCCAATGTTTACAAATTTGTCCAATAAGTTCTCTTCAAGCAGAGATAAACGTGATCCCGCAAAGCATGCGCGACAAGCTCAAGATCCTAGATGAAATTGAAACCCGCCTGGTAACCGAATTGCTAACTCGGGGTAGAGACTCAGGTGAAATGACATTTTCTGGCGAATCATCGCATCACGCAGTGATGTTGATTTCGGCAATTATAGGGGCGTTACAGTTTTCTCGTTCTCATGGTATTGAAGTCGTGGATAACACGATCAAACAACTGAAATTTACGTTGGGATTAAATCCTGAGTAACACGACCAATCATTGCTGACCTGAATTAGCTGATAAGGAGACACAAAATGCAAAACGGAAATAGCTTTGCCCACAAATTCGCTCACTTCGTCCTTAGGTATCGTTGGTGGTTCATAGCCACATGTATTATCGCTGTCCTCACAGCAGCCAGTGGTATGCGCTTCTTAAATTTTTCCAATGACTATCGGGTCTTCTTTGCTGAAGACAACCCCGAATTACTTGCATTCCAGAATTTGGAAAATAACTATAGCAAGGATGACAATGTTCTTATCGTCATTGCGCCAAAAGATAAAAACGTTTTTAGTCGCGATACGCTGGATATCATTGAAAAATACACCAAGGCAGCCTGGCAAATCCCCTATTCCATCCGCGTTGACTCACTGAGCAACTTTCAACATACCTACGCCAACGCTGATGAGATGGTGGTGTCTGATCTAGTACGCAATGCCCGCCAGCTCAGCGACGCCGAGCTAGATAACATTCGAAATATTGCTCTGCACGAACCCCAGTTGGTAAAACGCAATGTTTCTGAGCAGGGGCATGTAACAGGCATTAATATCACCGTACATTTACCCGGCAAGAACCCGGTTATTGAAGGACCAGAAGTCGCAAAACACGCCCGGCAACTAGCCGACAATATTCGCGCTGAACACCCGGATGTGGATATCTATCTAACCGGAATGGTAATGCTAGACACCGCTTTTGGGGAAGTGTCGCAACAGGACATGCAGACATTGATGCCCATAACCTTCCTGGTAGTGCTGATAAGCATCGGTTTGTTGCTGCGCGGCTGGACCGGCACCTTTGCCTCGCTGTGGGTCATATTATCTTCAATCGTGACTGCCATGGGTCTGGCCGGCTGGTTTGGCGTCACACTATCCCCCCCCGTTGCATCGGCTCCGACAATTATCCTGACCCTGGCGGTAGCGAATGCCGTGCATATCCTGGTGACCTTTTTCCAGAACATGCACCACAAATTAACCAAATATAATGCCATGGCTGAAAGTCTGCGCATCAACCTGCAACCAGTTTTCCTGACCAGCATGACCACAGCACTTGGTTTTTTGACCATGAACTTCAGCGACTCCCCACCTTTTAATG
Source organism: Gammaproteobacteria bacterium (assembly GCA_022712915.1). GTDB lineage: Bacteria > Pseudomonadota > Gammaproteobacteria > UBA6429 > Thiohalophilaceae > JAHEDB01. The sequence goes on from JAFLJQ010000033.1 coordinate 13,314, forward strand.
ACCTTGGAACTATCGTCGCTATCGGTATTTTGACTTCGTTTATATTGTCCGTTACTTTTTTACCTGCCTTAATGATGCTGCTACCGGTCAAACAACCCAAACCACGCGCTAATGACAGTACACTAATTGAGAAACTGGCCGAATTTATTATTCGTTACCAGAACAAACTCCTGATTGGTATGACAATCCTCTTCATTGTCCTAGCTGCCTTCCTGCCCCGAAACGAACTTAATGACGAATGGGTTGATTACTTTGATAAAGACTTCCAATTCCGAGTCGACACCGACTTTACAACCGATAACCTGACCGGCCTGTACCGTATCGATTATTCCCTGAACGCCAATGGTCAGGGTGGCATCAGTGAACCCGATTATTTGACCAAGCTTAACAAATTTGCCGACTGGTATGAAAAACAACCTGAAGTCATGCATGTTAATACCCTGAGCGACACCATCAAACGCCTGAATAAAAACATGCATGGTGATGACCCGGCTTATTATCGATTACCGGAGAACCGTGATCTGTCTGCCCAGTACCTGTTACTGTATGAAATGTCATTGCCCTATGGGCTGGATCTGACTAACCAGATCAACCTGGATAAATCCGCCACCCGCCTGACAGTAACAACAGAAACCATCTCCGTAAAACAGATACTGGCTCTGGAGGAGCGAGCCCAAGGCTGGCTAACCACCCATGCACCAGATATCCAGTCAGATGGTTCCGGCACATCCATCATGTTTGCCCATATCGGTCAACGCAATATCATCAGTATGCTGCTAGGCACCAGTCTTGCCTTGATACTCATTTCTTTTATTTTGCTGATCGCCTTCAAGTCTCCCAAAATTGGTGCCATCAGTCTGATCCCCAACCTAATACCCGGCATCATGGGCTTTGGTTTGTGGGGCATCCTGGTCGGCCAGGTCGGTATGGGGCTGGCCGTGGTAGCAGGCCTGACACTCGGTATCGTGGTCGATGATACCGTGCACTTTTTGAGCAAATACCTGCGTGGCCGACGTGAAAAAGGACTAAACAGTGAAGATGCGGTTCGCTATGCCTTCTCAACTGTCGGCACAGCCCTGGTCTTCACCTCCATCACGCTGGTGGCCGGGTTTATGGTACTCGCCGTGTCGACATTCAAAATGAATGCCCATATGGGCATGTTAACCTCAATTACAATTATATTTGCCCTGATTGCCGACTTTCTGCTATTGCCACCATTGTTAATGAAACTGGACCGAGAGAAAGAGAAAGAAAAAGAAGAAAACAATTCAGATACGGATGATGCAGCAGTGCAACCAGCATCGGCATAAGAAAATTATGTTTACAATACAACCAAGGATAAAACGATGAAAAAAATAGTTATTGCGATCACAATGGTCTTGCTGGCTTACAATACAAGCTTTGCCCAGACAGCGGAAGAAAAAGGTCTGGCCATCGCTATTGAGGCGGACAAACGAGATACCGGCTGGGGAGATAGCAGTACAAAGATGTTCATGACCCTGCGCAATGCGCAAGGCCAGGAAAGTAAGCGTCAAATGCGTACCAAAGCACTGGAAGTCAATGGTGATGGCGACAAGTCAGTCACTATTTTTGATGAACCACGCGATGTTAAAGGTACCGCTTTTTTGAGTTTCACCCATTCCAAAAAACCGGACGATCAATGGTTGTATCTACCCGCCTTAAAACGCGTCAAACGTATTTCATCTGCCAACAAATCAGGGCCCTTCATGGGTAGTGAATTTGCCTATGAAGACATTTCATCACAGGAGGTGGACAAATATACCTATAAATATCTAAGAGATGAAAAGATCGATGGCAAGGATTGTTTTGTCATAGAGCGTATACCAACCTATGAACACTCTGGTTACACTCGGCTGATATCATGGATGGATAAAACCATGTATCAACCAGTAAAAGCAGAGTTTTATGATCGTAAAAATATGCTTTTGAAAACATTAAAATCCTCCGACCACAAGCAATATCTTGGCAAATTCTGGCGTGCCCATAAAATGGAAATGACCAATCACCAAACGAAAAAAAGCACCCTACTGGAATGGAACAACTACCAATTCAAAACTGGTTTAAGCAGTCGCGACTTTGATAAAACAGCCTTAAAACGTTTACGTTAAGATTATGAAATCAACAAGATATTTATTATTTCTGTTAATAGCCATCTCCGCCCAATCCGCTTGGGCGGAGTTATCAGGTTCTATAACTTATGAGTATCGTCACTTCCCTAACAAGCCACTCTATCCCGAGCAACATGAAGACAACAGCAGTATCACCCTGCAACCAGAATATCATTATCAATGGGACAATGGCCGCCAACTATTCAGTTTTATTGCCTATATTCGTGAAGATGAGCATGATGGTGCGCGTAGCCAGACCGACATACGAGAGCTGAGCTGGCTTAAGGCTGGAGATATATGGGAAGTGCGCATGGGTATTCGCAAAGTCTTCTGGGGAGTCACTGAATCACAACATCTGGTGGACATCATCAACCAGAGTGATCTGGCCGCCAATACAGATGGAGAAGACAAGCTGGGCCAGCCCATGGTCAACCTGGCTCTGATCGGTGATTACGGTACGCTGGATCTGTTTGTGTTGCCCTATTTTCGCGAGCGAACCTTTCCCGGAGAAAAAGGGCGTTTTCGTAGCCAACTTTATGTTGATACAGAACAGGAACCAATCTATCAATCAAAGGATAAAGAGCAACACATCGACTATGCAGCCCGATGGGCCAAGAGCGTCGGTGTATTGGATATCGGCTTGAGCCATTTTTATGGCACCAGTCGCGCTCCCCGTTTTACTGTCGGAATAAACAATAAAGGTCAAAACGTGCTAATCCCAAACTATGATCTTATCCATCAAACCGGACTGGATGTGCAAGCGACCATCGACAGTTGGTTATTAAAACTGGAATACATTCACCGCAGCAATGATATTGAGTCATATAATGCCACCACAGCAGGATTGGAATATACTTGGTATGGCATCTTTTCTTCCCCTACCGACCTTGGACTCGTGCTGGAATATGCCTATGACAACCGTGATGAACTGGCCAGCACAGCACTTGAAAATGACATCATGTTAGGATTGCGTTTTGCCCTCAACGATACCCAGAGTACCGATGCCTTAATTGGAATTATTAAAGATGCAGATAAAGACACAACCATTTACAGTATCGAAGCAAGCCGCCGATTAGGTGACGCCTGGAAGCTCAACCTGGAGGCACGGTATTATGAACAGATCGAAACAACGGACAGAATCCTATATAACATCCGTAATGATGACTATGTTCAGATAGAGCTGGCATATTATTTTTAGAAACCCCCTGCCTGCTTAATTTGCTAAAAATTGAATCCCATAATGATAAACCACAGACCAATACAAGAATGTGATTTTGAGGGCATTTGCAATTTTGCCCAATCCGCTGAAGAGCTATTTTACATGGCCCCCCATGCGAATTTCCCCTGGGATATAACAGCATTTTCACAGGACATAGCCCAGCGATTATCCAATACAGTATTTTTTCTTAATGAGTCTGTTGTCGGCTTCGCTAATTTTTATGATGCCGAAATCGGGGTATCCGGGTTCATCGGTAACGTAATAGTTGCTCCACAGTCTCGTCGCCAGGGGCTGGGCAAAACCATCATTCTGCACATGCTGGCGCTCGGCTTTAACGAGCATCGATTCGACGATATGCGCATTTCATGTTTTGGCAATAATACGCCCGGCTTGCTGCTATATAAAAAACTGGGCTTCATACCTTACGGAATCGAGCAACGAACGGACTACAAAAACAAATCCGTCGCCCTGTTCAATTTCAAACTCACAGCCGAGCAATACGCTATTACGTCAGAGTTCGAGCTCAACCAGATATCCGCCAAACTTACGAATATTTAAGACCCCGGTATCCAGTATCAGGTACTGGCCTTTAATACCATTCAGCACGCCTGTGACGTCTTCTGTCTTATCAAAGTTATGCGCCTTAACCTTTTCTGGGTAGATCAGAACAGGGAACTCAATACCAACCGGCATTTCCTTATGCAAAAATTCAAAAACATCACTGCCCATCTCTTTTGCCAATGCATTTAATTCAGCTTTGCTGGCATCTACCAGTTCATCACGTCTTGCGACCAGGTCAACGGCATCTGGTTCACCCTTCAACATCTTGCGCCAATCGGTCTTATCCGCCACATGCTGTTTGAGGATCATTTCTAACTTGCCTGAAACCAATCGATCCTTTGCCCTGAATATAGGCAGTGCGCTACTCGCTCCCTGATCGATCCAACGGGTTGGGATCTGTGTGCCCCTTGTAATTCCCACCTTGATACCCGAGGAATTGGCGAGATAAACAAAATGATCTTGCATGCAGTGTTGCTCGGCCCAATCAGGTTCACGGCAAGTGCCGTCATGAAAGTGGCAGGTTTCCGGTTTCATGATGCACATATCACACTGTGCAAGTGATTTGAAACAAGGATAACAATAGCCCTGGCTGAAACTCTTGTTTGTCTTACGACCACAATGAATGCAATTTATCTCTTTGATAAAACGTAAAGTGATCGGGCTACCAATGACATTATTTAATGTCACCAGTTCATCTCCGACGGGCAGTTGATACACAACTGGCGAAGCCAGTGTGGTTTTCATCTTTTGCAGATTGCCACGAACGAGCATAGTGAATATTTATAACGAAAGAATATTTGATTAATGCGACTTGCGGTGATGTGCCCGACCCGATGGCTGACCTCTGCCACCGGACTGGCCCCTTTTAGGGCTGTGAGGTTTGCGTTCGATCTTAACCGGTGGTGCAGGCTTGACCAACAGATCAGCAGTAATACTCTGCATCGGGATCTTGTGGCCGATGTATTCTTCAATTTCAGGAACCGTAAACACATATTCATCACAGGCAAAACTGATTGCCTCACCCTTGGCTCCGGCACGAGCAGTCCGGCCAATGCGATGTACATAATCCTCGGCTTGCTGCGGAATATCAAAATTAATGACATGTGATACCGCAGGAATATGCAGACCACGCGCAGCCACATCGGTAGCGACCATTAGAGACAATGAGCCATCGGTAAATTCTTTTAACAAGCGGGTACGTTTATTCTGAGGTACATCCCCTGATAACAGGGCAACCTTATAACCGTTACCCTGCAAGTAGGCATCAACCCTCTCGCCGACCCGTTTGGTATTAACAAAAATCACGGCCCGGTGATCGGGAAGCGTTTTCAGGATACCCAACAACAAGGGTATCTTTTCTTCCTTGGCAGGATAATAGACTGATTCAATGATCTGTTCGGCGGTGACCTGCTCTGGCTCAATCTCAACCTTTTCAGGATTATTCATGTGTTCGTAGGCCAGTTCCTGCACACGATAAGACAAGGTGGCAGAAAATAACATGCTCACCCTGTTTTCAGGGTTGGGCATACGGTGCAGCAAGTAGCGAATATCTTTAATAAAACCCAGATCAAACATGCGATCGGCTTCATCGAGAACCATGACCTGGATTTCTTTCAGATTAAATACATGCTGTTTGAAATAATCGATAATACGGCCCGGTGTACCGATCAGGATATCGATACCCTCCTCGATCTCCTTGCGTTGTGAGTCATAGCCGGTGCCGCCATAGGCCAGTCCCAGCTTGAAGGGTAAATGGCGACCAATGTTGACTGCATCCTTATGGATCTGGATGGCCAGTTCACGGGTCGGAGCCAACATCAAGGCCTTGGGTTGCTTGCTCGATGACACCGATCCAGCGTTTTTAACCAGCATGTGATGATAAGCTGCCACCAAAAAGGCTGCCGTTTTGCCCGTACCGGTCTGAGCCTGTCCAGCCACATCCCTGCCTGCCAGAACAATTGGCAAGGTTCCTGCCTGAATCGGGGTGCAGTAAAAAAAACCTGAATCTTCAATGCCTTGCAACAAAGCAGGCTCCAAATTCAAACTCTTAAAGCTTACATTAGTCAAATGTTTATCAGTCATGGGACGGGAGCATAACAGATTCATATTAAGTTTGGACTTGAAATACGCGCCGAGTTGGGCTCAAATAAGCACTAGTAAGGTGAATAACTTGGAGAAAAACACTTGAGCGACAAAATTGTATATGTCACCGATGATACCTTTGATGCAGAGATCATCAATGCAGAAGGTCCCGTACTGGTTGATTACTGGGCGGATTGGTGCGGTCCTTGCAAAATGATTGCACCCATTCTGGATGAGATTGCCAGTGAATATGACGGCAGGCTCAAGGTAGCTAAACTAAATATTGATGAAAATCCATCTACCCCTCCCAAATTTGGTATTCGCGGCATTCCAACGCTAATGCTGTTCAAAGGGGGAAATGTCGAGGCGACCAAGGTAGGCGCGGTCAATAAGTCCCAATTAACCGCCTTTATCGATAGTAACTTGTAACCCACGTGAAACCAGCCCCAAAATGGGGCTGGACGATCTGTAATTTTAGTGTTATGTTTACAACAAGAATCTTCCGATTTCATTAATACCCTGTCGCCTGTGGCGATTCCCTATTCGATTTAACGGAACCAAAATCTAAATAACAAAGAATTGTTTTATATGCATTCGGTTTCCTGCCGTATGCCTCAATCCCCTCTCAAACAAAGAACGTAATAATATGAATCTAACAGAACTCAAACAAAAACCTGTTCCAGAACTGCTCAATCTCGCCGAAACAGTCGGAATTGAAAACATGTCCCGCTCCCGCAAGCAGGACATCATTTTTGCCATCCTCAAGTCCCATGCCAAAGGTGGTGAGGATATTTACGGTGACGGTGTACTGGAAATCCTGCAGGACGGCTTCGGTTTTCTGCGCTCAGCCAACAGCTCCTACCTGGCAGGCCCAGATGATATTTATGTGTCACCCAGTCAAATCCGACGCTTTAGCCTGCGCACAGGTGACACGGTCTCAGGCAAGATCAGACCCCCGAAAGATGGCGAGCGCTATTTTGCAATGCTCAAGGTTGATCAGATCAATTTTGAACCCCCGGAAAACGCTAAAAACAAGGTTCTGTTTGAAAACCTGACCCCACTCCACCCTAACGAGCGTATGAATCTGGAACTGGGTAACGGCAGTACCGAAGATATGACGGCCCGTGTGATTGACCTTGCCTCCCCTATAGGCAAGGGCCAGCGTGGCCTAGTGGTCTCCCCGCCAAAGGCCGGCAAGACCATGATGCTACAAAACATAGCCCAGTCTATAGCTGCCAAACATCCCGAGTGTTATCTCATCGTGCTGCTGATCGACGAACGGCCGGAAGAAGTAACCGAAATGAGCCGTTCAGTAAACGGTGAAGTCGTCTCCAGTACCTTCGACGAACCCGCCAGCCGACATGTGCAAGTCGCCGAAATGGTCATAGAAAAGGCCAAACGCCTGGTGGAACACAAAAAAGACGTCGTCATCCTACTCGACTCAATCACCCGTCTGGCCCGCGCCTACAACACCGTAATCCCTTCATCGGGCAAAGTGCTAACCGGTGGTGTAGATGCCAATGCCCTACACCGCCCCAAGCGTTTCTTCGGTGCCGCCCGTAATATTGAAGAAGGCGGCTCCCTGACCATTATCGCTACGGCCCTGGTCGAGACCGGTTCACGCATGGATGACGTTATCTACGAAGAATTTAAGGGTACCGGTAACATGGAAATCCACCTGGATCGCCGTATTGCCGAAAAACGGGTCTACCCGGCCATTAATATCAACCGCTCGGGCACTCGCCGTGAGGAATTGCTCACCTCACCCGCCGAACTGCAGAAAATGTGGATAATCCGCAAAGTCGTACACGATATGGATGAACTTGCAGCAATGGAATTTTTGAATGACAAACTCAAGGCAACCAAGACAAATGGTGAGTTTTTTGACTCTATGAAACGATAATAATCCGGGCCAGCACCTACTGGCCCACCCTTTTCCAAGCAAAAATCACTGTGCGGCAATGCACAAAACTCACAATCCATAAACCTTTATAAATAAAATTTACTTTTTAAATTCAAACAGTTACATATAATATTTAAAGTAAAACAGTAAGTTTATAACACATTTTGTTTTTGACAAATCCTTACAAAAGCCCGATCATTAACCTAACACACGTGGTGTCCCGGGTTGTTAACAGGGTCGTGTGCTCAAACAGGCGCTTTCCAAATATATCCAATAATACACCGCGAGGATTGAAAAAATAAATCAGGGGCATAGAAATATGAAAATTACTAACAGATCTTTAATACCCATCGAATTCAATTTTAAGGAATGGTCAGAACTTGCTCAGACCGACCCTGATCGTTTTGAAGCCAAGCGAAGCCGAGTCATCAATGAGGCCATCCGTCGCGTTCCACCTAACCGTCAACAAATGCTACGAGGCTTGCAGTGGCGAGTGGATCGGGTTCGTGAATTAAAACGCACCCCACTTGCCGCCTGTATCGCCATCACCGATATGATGTGGGAGACCTTCAGTGACCTGCACCAAGCCTATATAGGGCTGGCAGAAAATAAGACCGGCAAAAAATCACTCATCGAGAAATTACCAGAAGCCACCGTCATCCCGTTCCCCAGCCAAAAATCCAGGATCTGAAACGAGCCTTTTTACTTGCCGTAGCAGCCACTTTTCCGTAAGATCGCCCGTCTTGTGCGGTGCCTGACATGTGGATCGGGTGGCGGCATGCAAGCAAAAGATTGAGGTCAAAACTATGAAAGCAGAGATTCATCCAAATTATGCTGATATTAAAGTTAGCTGTAGCTGTGGTAATAATTTCAACACCCGTTCAACCGTAGGCCATGATCTGACTATCGAAGTCTGTTCAAGCTGCCACCCCTTTTTTACCGGTAAACAAAAAATCATGGATACCGCAGGCCGTGTTGATAAATTCCGCCAGAAATATGGAACGCAAAAGTAATCTCCTTGATGAGTTTACCCAATTGCCGGAAAAGGGCGTCTATTGTAGACGCCCTTTTTTATTTCTCCGTCTGTTGCCTACTATTCATACCCTCCACAGCTAGTGTCGCCAGTTCTGCCTGTCTAGCAGGTCAAAGCGATGAACAGGTACGTATCAAGTATGTCCACGACGGTGACACCGTCCTTTTGGCTGATGGCCGCAAGCTACGTATTATCGGCATCAACACCCCTGAGCTTGGCCGAGACAAACAACCAGCCGAACCCCTCGCAGAACAGGCGCGAGATGAATTGCGCCACCTGCTTGGCAAAACAGCTCAGGTTCGCCTACGCTATGGCATAGAGAAAACGGATCGCTATGGACGCCAACTGGCCCATCTATTCCTCGACAATGGGCAAAATATTAGTGAATGGTTACTCCAGCAAGGTCTAGCAATCTCGCTCACGGTACCCCCAAACATATGGCAGGCAGAATGTTATCAACAAGCAGAGCAACAGGCCCGCCGACAGCAAAAAGGACTATGGTCCAAAAAATACTTCCGCTTACAGTATGCCGACAAACTCCCTGACACCACCAGGGGGTTTCAAATTATCCGCGGCAGAGTAGAACGAATAGGCCATAGCCGCAGTACCACCTGGATAAATTTCAACCAACAATTTGCACTGCGTATCTTACAAGAGGATCTGGATTACTTTAAAGGGACAGATTTTGAAAAATTAATCGGCAAACAGCTAGAGGTTCGCGGCTGGGTTCAATACTATAAACACCAGCTACGCATGCGCATCCGGCATCCTGCCGCAATGCGAATTTTACCTTAATCTGGTTCCATCTGACTCAAGTAACAAAAATTAAGCCATGTCAAAACAAGATGATAAAGCCCGTACCCATGCCGAAGAGGCATTGCGCTATCACGAATACCCCAGACCGGGTAAAACAGCCACCCAACTGACTAAACCGTGCGAAACCCAGGAGGAGCTCAGCCTCGCCTATACCCCGGGTGTAGCCGCACCCGTACGAGAAATTGCCAAAGATCCCCAGGCGGCCTACCGCTACACTAACAAGGGTAATTTGGTCGCGGTGATATCCGATGGCAGTGCCGTGCTGGGCCTGGGTAACGTTGGTCCTCTGGCCGGTAAACCCGTCATGGAAGGCAAGGCCGTATTGTTCAAACGCTTTGCCGATATTGATGTAGTCGACCTTGAAATTGATGCGCCGACCACGGATGCCTTCATTGACACCGTCACCCATATTGCACCCAGCTTCGGCGGCATCAATCTGGAGGATATCGCCGCCCCATATTGCTTTGAAATAGAGCGCGTGTTGAGCGAACGACTGGATATTCCAGTATTTCATGACGATCAGCACGGCACAGCCATTATCATCTCCGCTGGTCTACTCAATGCCCTTGAGCTACAGGGTAAAAACCTGCATGAGGCTCGCATCGTCTGCCTGGGTGCTGGCGCTGCGGCCATTGCCTCCATGCGCCTTTTAGTTCGTCTAGGTGCAAGCAAGAGCAATATTCAGATGATCGATCGCAAAGGGGTAATTTATCAAGGGCGTGGTGATGTGAATATTTACAAGGATGAATTTGCCAACGACAGCGGTTGCCGCACACTCGAAGATGCCATGGCAGGAGCCGACGTAGTCATCGGCGTATCCGGGCCCAATCTGATCAAACAAGACATGATCAAAACCATGGCCGATCACCCCGTGGTATTTGCTCTGTCCAACCCGGATCCAGAAATCCGACCGGATGATGTGCACGCTGTACGCAAAGACGTGATTATGGCCACGGGCAGGAGTGACTACCCGAATCAGGTAAATAATGTACTGGGCTTTCCGTTTATTTTTCGTGGTGCCCTAGATGTGCAGGCCAGCTCTATCAACACCGATATGCAGGTCGCAGCCGTGCATGCCCTTGCGCAACTGGCTCATGCGCCAATACCAGACTCAGTCTTAAAGGCCTACAGGAGGAAAAAGGGCTCACTCTGTTTTGGGCCGGACTACATCATCCCGACCCCATTTGATCCGCGACTCAGGGATTACATCCCCCCTGCCGTGGCCCGTGCTGCTGTGGGTACCGGCGTAGCGCGCAGCCCTTACCCCAAACACTACCCTCAGATAGGCAGCTAATCCTTTACATCAAGCAGTGCCTGAACCTCGGCAATAGACGCGCGATGCATCGGCTTACCATCGACAGGACTTAAAGGCGTTACCGGCTTACTAATTAGAAAAACAATGACTTCCACCTGGATCTGACCTGCCAAAAAGCGGTAACTGAGGAAAGTCTCCTGACTATCACCCGACAACCTCAGGCGTTTGTCATGCATGGTATATGGGATCTGAAAACGCATAAGATACAAGCCCACTTCCTCAACTGTGGCCGCAAAGATATGCAAGGTAATCGGTGTATGCTCATCAGCCGTACCGTACAATACCGGCCCCACTAACTTGGGGCGAAAAGTCCCGAAAAAATCCATGGCCTTGACTGCCTCAGCTCGAAGTGAATGAAGTATCAATGGTTGACTGGAGCGAAACAAACGCTGATATTCCATCAGGGCCTGTTCAATCTCGGCATTGCTGGGCATATTCCGGGTATCGACCGCTCCCAAATGTAAAGCAGCCTTACGTTTGGCTATCAGATAGCTCTGACCACCACTTTCAACCAGAATGCGGGCGGCCTCCTGCGCCAACCGGATACGCATCTGTTTTTCCTTGCTCGAGCCCCGTATTTGCAAATGGCCATGACCCTGTGACTTCATAACACTAAAACAATTGCTCCGTAATATTTGAGGGGGTGCTAGGTGTCTCAAGGTTCTCCGAACCAGAACCCACCTCTTCTTTCGGAACCTGATCAGACAGGAAATATTCAAAAATAGCATCCGGACTCTCTGCCGATACCAACTTGCCGGTCTTTTCATCAATCCGTACTGAAACAATACCCGGTGGCTGTTCAAGCGGCGTTTCAGGTACTCCCTTCAAAGCCGCCCCCATATAATCCACCCACATCGGTAAAGCAGCCCGGGCACCGGTTTCCCTTGCACCCAGTGGATGCGGCGTATCAAAACCAACCCATGAAACGGTCACGACATCACTATTGAACCCAGTAAACCAGGCATCACGTTGATCATTGGTGGTGCCTGTTTTACCCGCCAGATCCGCTCGGCCAAGTGCCAGAGCGCGACGTCCGGTACCGAAGCGAATAACATCCCGCATCATAGTCGTAATCAGAAAACCGGTTTGTGGCGAAAGCACCCGGGGTGCGACCCGGATCGGCAATGGACCTTCAAACGGTATCACATCACTATCTTTCCCCAACCAGACAGTTGGATATTCCGCTTCAATCTGAATATCCACCAGCTTTGGGATCAAGCGCGAAGGTTTAAGCTCTTCCATTTTCTCACCAAATACCGAGGCTTCATGCTCATCAATCGTATCCTGCACATTTTCCTCAACCTGTTCTATCTCAGGGTCAGCCGGTAACTCAATCAGCCGAGGCTCAGAATCCATTACAGTTTGCGGCGTAATCGGCATATCACTGTCCATTTGCTCGGTCAGCGCCATATCAGTTTGTCGTTGCAGCTCGACTTGTTCTAATTGCAAGGCTTGTTTGGCCAATTGCTCAGCCGCCAAAACCTCTTGTTTCACTTTAGCTTCCGCTTCTGCTTCTTCGGCACGTTGCTTTTCGATGGCTTCAACACATGTAATACAAACCTGTACCGGCTGGACCAACTTGATAATTCTGTCATCCGGATCAACGACATGATTGACAAAGTAGGGCTCAACCTTGAATCCCCCATTAGCAAAAACAGTATAACCAGTAGCCAGTTCCATTGGCGTTAAAGTACCGCTACCAAGGGCAAGGGAAAGATCACGTGGCAAAGCAGGGCGTTTAAAACCAAACCGCTTGATATAGTTGGTGGCATAACCAATACCAATGGAACGTAATAAACGAATAGAGACCAGATTACGGGAATTAACTAACGCCTTGCGTAAACGGGTCGGGCCATAAAATTTGCCGCTGTAATTTTCCGGTCGCCAGGTATCTTCTAGTCCCGGGGCATCAAAGACCACCGGGGCATCATTAATCAAGCTCGCTGCGGTATAACCCTTGTCGAGGGCTGCGGTATAAACAAAAGGTTTAAAACTGGATCCGGGCTGCCGGTTCGCCTGAGTTGCCCGATTAAATTTACTCGCATAATAATCAAAGCCCCCTGACAAGGCCAACAAAGCACCATCATGAGGATTCAATGAAACCAGGGCACCCGAAACCTTGGGCTCTTGTGCCAACCAGGAACAACCTTCCTCGGCTTCAGTCACCATAATCACATCACCCGGTTTCAACACCTCATGCGCAGAACGTAATTCAGGGCCAACCTTATGGTCATTTATGTAGTTCTGTGCCCATTTCAATTTTTCCCAGGGGATATACACCATCTTGTTTCCGGCATAGGCATAAACATCCTTCTTATTAACCTGCAAAACCAGAGCAGGCTCGAGATTACCAACCTTCGACACATCACGCAGCACATAGTCCCAATACTCTTGTTCTGACCGAACCTCAAACAACGCCTCTACCGGTGTCTGTCCTGGCTCAGCCTCTACTAGCGGTTTTTCAGGAATGCCATCAAACAAATCCACATGCTTAATCACCCCCTTATACCCATGCCGCCGATCATACCCCAGCAAGGCACCCCGCAATGCATTGTTAGCAGCCACTTGTAGCCTGGACTCAATCGTCGTATAAACCTTATATCCTAAGGTATAGGCATCTTTGCCATAGAGCTCAAGCATTTCAATACGCACCATTTCAGCCACATACGGCGCCGCTACATCAATAACCTGGCCATGCACACGAGCATCATCCCGCAAGGCCGTGAATTTTTGGTAGTCTTCTTCAAAGATGTAACCCAAATCATACATCCGATTGAGGACGTAATTACGGCGGATAACTGCCCGTCGAGGAGCAATAACCGGGTTGTAACGCGATGGAGCCTTAGGCAAACCCGCCAACATAGCCAATTCATGCAGGCCCAATTCATAAAGAGTTTTGTTGTAATACACCTGAGCTGCGGCGGCAAAACCGTAGGAACGCTTGCCCAAATAGATCTTGTTTAAATAAAGTTCAAGAATGTCAGCTTTACTGAGTTTGCTTTCAATCTTGAAAGCAAGCAGGATCTCATTAAATTTACGCAGAAAGGTTCTTTCCCGGCTGAGGAAGAAATTACGCGCCACCTGCATGGTAATGGTGCTGCCACCCTGTGAGAGTTCACCGGTCTTAATCAGGGACACCACGGCCCGCAGAATACCCTGATAATCAACACCGGGATGATCATAAAACCGGGCATCCTCTGCCGCCAAAATAGCCTTAATTAACTTGGGCGGAAATTCATTGTAATCAAGAGGTGAACGCTTTTTCTCGCCAAATTCAGCGATAAGATCCCCGCTGCTGGTATAGACCTTGAGAGGAACCTGCAGGCGAACATCCTTGAGGGTTTCAATATCCGGTAAAAAGGGATACAAAATAAGGGTAACAAACAGAAATGCTATCCCCCCAAGGAATATGGCATTACGCAGCAGTTTAAAAAAAGTGCCCAATCGGCGTTTTTGGGATTTATTCACAAGTCTTTACAACAAAAAAAGGGTAAATTATCCAAACTTATTGTCATGTTACTTCAGATTATGAGTATAAGACGTTAAACCCGTCAACACCATGTGAATTGTAATTAAACATTGTTTGCCCTATAGTTGACTGGGAAATTTAATGTAATTGTATACAATGTTCATGTAACTATAAGAGTTTTAAAGGAAAACATGGAATTTAGTAGTCTTTTCATACCCAAGGCCCCTCCCTTGGTAGGGCTTGATATCAGCTCAACTGCGGTCAAACTGCTGGAGCTTGGGAAAAATGGTGATCGTTATCGGGTTGAAAGCTATACCGTAGAACCCCTTCCCCCCAACTCAGTTATTGAAAAAAACATTTCTGATGTAGAAGCCGTGGGCGATGCCATTAGGCGTGCCGTCAAACGCTCTGGTACCCGTTGCAAATATGCAGCGGCGGCCGTAGCAGGTTCAGCTGTCATCACCAAGGTCATCACCATGCCGGCCAATCTCACAGAAGATGAAATGGAACAACAAATCATGCTGGAGGCCGACCAGTACATTCCCTATCCTCTGGAAGAGGTCAATCTGGACTTTGAAGTGCTGGGGCCTTCTGAAAATAATCCCGAGCAGGTCGACGTATTACTTGCGGCCTCCCGCAGTGAAAACATCGATGTGCGCATCGCCGCCATTGAACTCGGGGGCCTGAAACCACGCATTATCGATGTCGAAGCCTATGCTATGGAAAATGCCTTCAGCCTGGTTGCCCCACAATTACCAGATCAGGCCATGGGTCAGACTATCGCCGTCATCGATGTCGGCTCGACCATGACGACACTCAACGTCATACATGATCTGAAAACCATTTACACCCGTGAGCAGGTATTCGGTGGCAAACAACTAACCGAAGAAATCCAGCGCCGCTACGGATTGTCCTACGAAGAAGCCGGCATGGCCAAACGCCAGGGCGGTCTGCCTGATAACTATGTCCCGGAAGTGCTAGAGCCTTTCAAGGAAGCCATGACCCAACAGGTCAATCGTTCTCTGCAATTCTTTTTTTCTTCCAGTGCCTACAACAGCGTAGACTACATTGTGCTGGCCGGTGGTAGCAGTATGATCGACGGCATTGATGAAATGATTGCCAATAAGATCGGTGTCCCAACCATTACCTCCAATCCGTTTACGCAAATGACCATCGCATCAAAAGTGAAGGCACAAAGTCTCACCAATGATGCCCCATCACTCATGATCGGTTGTGGACTGGCCATGAGGAATTTTGACTAATGGCACGTATTAATCTCCTGCCATGGCGTCAAGAACACCGCGCAGAACAACAAAAACAATTGTTTTCAATTACCGGCTTATCGGTTTTGTTGATGATACTCATCATCGTGGCCATTCACCTTGAGATCTCACGTCAGGTCAATAGTCAGGATGCACGTAACAGTTATATCCAGAATGAGGTTCAGCAAGTTGAAAAACAACTGACCGAGATCCTCAATCTGGAAAAAGCCAAAGGGCAATTGCTCGCTCGAATGAAGATCATTCAACAGTTACAGCAAAATCGCCCTGAAGTAGTGCACTTATTCGATGAAGTTGCCCGCCAAATTCCAGAAGGTGTTTACTTACGCAGTTTTCAGCAAACAGGCAAACAGCTAAAACTTGAGGGCATTGCTCAGTCCAACGCCCGCGTATCCGCCTTTATGCGCAATATTGCTTCATCCGACTGGATGACAGAGCCCAGATTGAATGTTATCCAGACAGATAAAAATAAAAATAATACCGAAAACACCCGTACTTTTATCCTGCATGCCATGCAGGCAAACAATGTAAAACAAAGTAACAAGACAAAACCATGAAAGATATCGACCTCAGCGAAATCGACTTTAGCAATATAGGTTCCTGGCCTATAGCAGGCAAAGCCACCTTTGTTGCGGTAAGTTGTCTTCTCGTACTGACTATCGGTTATTTTGCTGACTTAAGCGGTCAACTCGATCGTCTAAACAGCGCCGAAAACCGTGAACAGCAACTCAAGCAGGATTTTAAGAGCAAGTACACAAAGGTCATTAATCTCGAGACCTATAAAACCCAGATGAAAGAAATGGAAGATTCATTTGGTGCCATGTTGCGTCAATTGCCCAGTAAGACAGAAGTTGAAGACCTGCTGGTCGACATTTCACAAACAGGCCTTTCCAGTGGCGTAGAATTTAAACTATTCAAACCAGAGAATGAAACATTCGTGGATTTTTATGCTGAACTGCCTATTAAGATGAGCATGACAGGTTCGTATCACCAATTTGGCACCTTTGTCTCGGGTATCGCATCCTTACCCCGGATCGTGACCCTGCACAACATTAACATTAAGAGTGATGACAAAAATGGTTCATTAACGATGGATATGGTGGCCAAAACCTATCGCTATCTGGATGCAGATGAACTGGCTACACATCGCGCCGCACAGCGCAAAAATAAAAAAGGCAACCGCCGGTAAAAATTACATAATGTAATGAGCCTGAGAACCATGTTGAAGCAAACAAACAAATTCAGAGTTAAACAAAACGCAAGAGCCGATAAACAAGTCATCTTTGTTAATCGCCTCGGCCTTGTCGTGCTTGTCACAAGCATGTTAGCGCTAACAGCCTGTAGTGGTGGGCGTTATGGTGATCTTGAGACCTTCTTTGACGATGTCAGGGCACAACCAAAGGGGCGCATAAACCCCTTACCCGAGGTCATACCTTACGAAACATTTACCTACAACGCCAAAGAGTTGCGAGATCCCTTTGTTCAATACATCGAAGAATTAGTAAGCTACATCGATACTGGTTTACGCCCCGACATGAACCGCAAGCGTGAACCATTGGAACAGTATCCACTGGATACCCTGGATTTTGTTGGGCATCTAGAAAAAAGCGGCGTACGTTGGGGCCTGGTCAGTGCCCCTGATAAATCTGTTTACCGAGTGCAGGTTGGAAACTACGTTGGCAAAAATTACGGTAAAATCATTTCAATTACCGAGACATCGGTAAAACTCGTAGAAATCATTCCCAGTGGTACGGGTAACTGGGTAGACAGAGAGGCATCGCTTGCCTTAAACGAATAAGGCTCTGATGGAGAAGCACGATGAGCAAGACAAATAAATTAAACACATTCATGGGTCAAAATAAACAATCTGGCTACATGGGTAAATGGCTATCGCTAACACTTGTGTGCATGTTGACTGGCCTTCCCGTTCAGGCCGCATTACTGAATAACAGTGATGCAAGCCTTGATGCCATCACTTACAGCACCCTGCCAGGTGATCTTGTACAAATTCGCCTGACGTTATCCGGCAACGTAAAAGAACCCGGCAGCTTTACTATTGACAATCCGGCCAGAATTGCCCTTGACTTCCCCAAGACCAAAAGCAACCTGACCCGCAAAAATAAAACCATCGGCGTGGGTGCTACCCGCAGTGTCACCGCCGTCGAAGCCGGTGGTCGTACCCGTGTTGTGATCAACCTGACCAAGCTGGTGAGCTACCAAACCAGGCTTGAAGGCAATGATGTTATTGTTACCCTGAATGCCGGTGGCCAAACAATAGCCAGTACCACTAATTCCCCCTCACAGGCTTCGGCTAGCGCCAAAGGCAAGTCTATTACCGATATTGATTTTCGCCGTGGCGAAAAAGGTGAGGGGCGTATCATCGTAACCCTTAGCGACCCAAACACGGCCGTCGACATGTCCAAACAGGGCAAACAAATTTTGGTTACCCTACAAAATGCCCAACTGCCGGAAAAACTTGAGCGCCGCCTCGATGTCATGGATTTTGCCACGCCAGTACGCACTATCGATGCCTT
The DNA here is from genome assembly GCA_022712915.1 of Gammaproteobacteria bacterium. Classification (GTDB taxonomy): domain Bacteria; phylum Pseudomonadota; class Gammaproteobacteria; order UBA6429; family Thiohalophilaceae; genus JAHEDB01. The sequence goes on from JAFLJQ010000033.1 coordinate 31,655, forward strand.
CAAGCAAGGCGCAGATGTACGTATGATCATCGCCGCTACCGGCAATTACAATCATATTGCTTACCAAACCGGCAATCATTTCACTATCGATATCAAACCGATCAGCAAGCTTGAGAAAGAAAAGAAAAAAGAAAACAAGTTTGGCTATAAAGGCGAACGTCTATCCCTTAACTTCCAGAATATTGAAGTACGGGCCGTATTGCAGTTAATCGCCGATTTCACAGGCATCAATATGGTAACCAGTGATGCCGTAGACGGTACGCTAACCTTACGTCTGAAAAATGTCCCCTGGGATCAAGCACTGGACATTATCCTCAAGACCAAAGGCCTCGCCAAACGTCAGGCCGGTAACGTCATGATGATCGGACCCGCCGCTGAGATTGCCGCACAGGAAAAGATCGAACTGGAAGCCTCTCGACAAATAGAGGAACTGGCACCCCTGATTAATGAAAATATCCAGATCAACTATGCCAAAGCCGAAGAAATAGCGGCACTAATCAAATCAGGCACATCCTCCATGTTATCCGAGCGAGGTAGCGTCAACATTGACAGCCGAACCAACAAACTGCTCATTCATGATGTAGATGAACGCATCGTCACCATTCGTAAACTAGTAACCGAACTCGATGTGCCTGTTAAGCAAGTCCTCATCGAATCACGAGTAGTGATTGCCAATGATGATTTTTCCAAGAATCTGGGGGTTCGCTTCGGTGTGACCCAATATGAACAAAGTGGCGGCGATATTAACGCCACCACCGGTAATGCCACCGGTACAAGTGGCATGATTAACGATGCAAGTGCGGGAAATCCCATTGGCCTGCCCGGCACTGATGATCGCATGAATGTTGATCTACCGGCTTCGAACCAGAATGCCGGGTCTATCGCCCTGGCCATATTAAGCGGCAACACCCTGATTGACCTTGAACTTTCAGCCTTGCAACTGGAGGGCAAAGGCAAGATTATCTCCAACCCACGGGTCGTCACGGCCAATGGCCACAAGGCGCTGATTGAACAGGGTGTTGAAATCCCCTACCAACAGGCCAGTTCCAGCGGCGCAACCAACGTCGCCTTCAAAAAGGCCGTATTAAGCCTGGAGGTCACCCCGCAAATCACCCCGGACAACCGCGTCATTATGGATCTAAAGGTCAATAAGGACAGCGTCGGAGAAATCTACTTTGGTGTCCCCAGCATTGACACACGCGAAGTACAAACCCAGGTACTGGTAAGCAATGGCGAGACCATCGTGCTCGGTGGTGTTTACGAGCAGGTTAAAAGTAGCGAAGTAGACCGGGTGCCTTTCTTTGGCGATCTGCCTTTGATTGGCGCACTCTTCCGCCAGTCCCGTGAAAGAGATGAAAAATCAGAGCTACTGATCTTCGTTACACCGAAGATATTAAAAGACATCAAGGTATTCTAACTTAACCTTACATGTATATGGTTAACATGATATAAACGAGACAAATAAATGCAAGGATTCCGTCAAGGGGAGGGAATATAATGAAACACCGTACTCTATTTTTACTGGTTCTAATGTTCGGCACACTGACCGCCTGTGGTGGAGGTGATGATGGATATGGGGGAGCCGGAGATAACCCACCGGCTGATGACGATGCCCCAACTGGCGATGGCACCACGCCCCCGGTTGAAATCACCGTTGGCTCAGTGCTCATTTCAGATCCAGTCAGTAATGCCATCGTTGATAACCAGGATGGTACCTATAGTCAAAAGTACTCTGTATCCGTCAGGGATCAAAACGGAAAGACTGCACCCAATGGCGTTCGAATTGATTTACAGGTGGCCGATACCATTCTGGCGACCGGCACTATCAATAACGCCAACACAGATACCGCAAGTGGCACAAACGTTGTTATCCCCAGTGTCACCGATACTGTGGGCGAGGCAATCTCCGACCTGACCACCACCTATGTCGTGCGCCCCGGCGTCATCGGAGGTACCCATCGTAATATCCTGGTCAATGACCTCTTCATACTAACTGGCAACGTCGACAGTCGTGATGTGGTTCGAACTATTGCTGCCAACCCAACAGTTTCCGACAGTCTGACCGTCTCATCAATATTTAATTATAGCTACCCTAAGTCTGGCAATACCAGTTATGCAGTCGCCGCTTCAATGCTAAGTGCCGGTGTCACGGGTGAAGATGCTGATGGCACCCCGACCCAGGGTTATACTGTCACTCGAGGAGGACTTGGCACAGCCATCATCTGGATCACCTACGCCTCCAATATTAATTACATCCGTACCGGTTGCGGACCAGCCGCGCTGGATAGCCGGGTTGCTCCCCTAGGTTCTTCACAACCTTTTCTTATCGCGACCTCAAATAACATATCAAACGTCGTGTCGTTCTGTTTTAATGAAATTGGTGGTTATCAGTTAATCGCAACTCCAGATAAAGTCTCAGAAGCTATCACTCATGAGGTTAGCGTTTGTGTAAAAGATGGCGGTGATGGTGTCCGGGTTCCGTACAAAAATATCAAGCAACCGGTGAAAACAGAGGGTGCCGCAGCGGTAGTCATTAAATTGATTGATACTCCGTATTTGCCACTTATGGATTTCACTACCGACCCACCTTCTGAAACACCCTACGAAGATCGCGACCACTACACCAATGGTGCCGGATGTTTTTCCATGAATCTGGCGGTGAGCGGTGCCGCAGGTACTTCAGCAACCGTTACGGTTTACATTGGAGAAAATAGTAAAATTGATATTCCTGTTGAAATACCGTAGCAATCAAATCACGTTATTTTGAATACACAAAACATCTTTCTAGTCGGCCCCATGGGGGCCGGCAAAACGACCATTGGTAAGCAACTGGCCAAACAGCTCAAGCTGACCTTTCTCGACAGCGATCATGAGATCGAGGCCCGTACGGGTGCGCGTATTCCGCTGATTTTTGAAATTGAGGGCGAAGAAGGTTTTCGTAAACGTGAGGTTGCGATGATCGATGAACTGAGCCAGCGGGACAATATTGTGCTGGCGACAGGGGGCGGTTCGGTGTTGCATGAAGAAAATCGCCAGCATTTGCATGAACGCGGTACAGTAGTCTATCTACATGCCGAGCTGGAAGATCTCGTGGCGCGGACCAGCAAGGATCGCAATCGGCCCCTGCTGCAAACCGATAACCCTCGCGCCAAACTGGCATCACTGGTCGAAGAACGAGATCCCCTCTACCGTGAGGTGGCCCATCTGGTCATCGACACGGCGCGTAGCAACCCAAAAAGGATCGCCGCGCTGATCGTCACAAAACTAGACGAACTCAATTAAAAACACACCACTAATGATCACAAACAACTGAATACCAAACAGATTTCCTTGTTCCCACACGGAGCACAGAAACGAGGAACGAGAAAAAAGCCCCCTCCTATTCTTACAGGCTACGGTATACTAATCAGATTTACGGTTACTGGTGATGGCTGGGCATGAAAACACGACACGTTGAGCTGGGTGAGCGCAGCTACCCGATCTATATTGGTGATGATCTGCTCGGTAATGCCGATCTGCTCAAACCTCATATCCGTGGCCAACAGGTGATGGTGGTCAGCAATGAAACCGTCGCCCCACTCTATCTTGAGAAAACACGCTATGGCCTGCGGGATTTTGACTGTGCCTCGGTCATCCTGCCGGACGGTGAAGAATACAAAAATCTCGACATCCTCAACCAAATTTTTGATGCCCTGTTAGAAAACCGTTTTAACCGCCAGTGTACCCTCGTCGCCCTCGGCGGCGGTGTGGTGGGCGATATGACCGGCTTTGCCGCCGCCAGTTATCAACGCGGCGTCGATTTTATCCAGATACCGACCACCCTCCTGTCACAGGTCGATTCATCGGTAGGCGGTAAAACCGGCATCAACCATCCCCTCGGTAAAAACATGATCGGTGCCTTTCACCAGCCCCGCTGTGTCATTGCCGATACCGGCAGCCTCGATACCCTTGATGATCGCCAGTTAAGCGCCGGGATTGCTGAAATTATAAAATACGGTTTATTAGGCGATGCCGAATTTTTCGACTGGCTGGAAACCAATATGGACAAACTTATCAACCGTGACAATGCCACACTGGTTTATGCCATCGAACGCAGTTGTCAGGACAAGGCCGATGTCGTCGCGGCCGATGAAAAGGAAAGTGGCAAGCGGGCCTTGCTCAACCTTGGCCACACCTTTGGCCACGCCATCGAGGCCGGCGCCGGGTATGGTAAGTGGCTACACGGTGAGGCCGTCGGTACGGGAATGCTCATGGCCGCGGACCTTTCCATGCGCATGGGCTGGATCGATAAGCCGACCCTGCACCGCACCCAGGACATCATTGAGCGCGCGGGCCTGCCCATCCGTGCCCCATCCTATATGGATTTTGATCACTTCATGGAACGCATGTCGGTAGATAAAAAGGTACGTGACGGCAAAATCAATTTTATCCTGCTCAAGGCCATCGGTGATGCGGTAGTGACAAATGAATTTAATGAAATACACTTACGTGAAACCATTGAGGCCCATCGTGCCCTGACTGATACATGAGTCGCAAGCAGAGATAAACACACCATGACCCCACTCGCCGATTATGCCGCACAAGAACAGTATTCACTGGGACGGCGTTATCCAGAAGACGCCCCAAAATATCGAAACGAGTTCCAACGTGACCGGGATCGCATAATTCATTCCGCGGCCTTTCGCCGCCTGGAATACAAGACCCAGGTGTTCGTCAACCATGAAGGCGACATGTTCCGCACCCGCCTGACCCATTCCATCGAAGTTGCACAAATCAGCCGCTCCATTGCCCGCATTCTGCACCTCAATGAAGACCTGGTGGAAACCATTGCCCTCGCCCATGATCTGGGACACACCCCCTTCGGTCATGCAGGACAAGATGCCTTGAATGCCTGTATGAAAGAGTACGGCGGATTTGAACACAATCTGCAATCTCTACGTGTGGTGGATGAACTGGAAGATCGTTATGCCGACTTTCCTGGCCTCAACCTGACCTATGAATCACGCGAAGGCATTCTGAAACACTGTTCCCCACTAAAGGCAAAAGAACTGGGCGATGTCGGCCTGAGATTCTTAAACAAACAACAGCCAGGGCTGGAAGCACAGGTTGTTAATCTGGCCGACGAGATTGCCTACAACAATCACGATGTCGATGATGGACTCAGAGCCGGGCTGATTAGCTTTGAGCAACTACGTGATGTCAGATTATTTGATGAGCAATACCACCACGTTAAAACTGCTTATCCAGAATTGGCCGAGCGTCGCATGATCCATGAGATCATTCGCCGCATGATCAATGTGCTGGTAATCGATCTAATTGATCAAACCGAACAGTGCCTTGACAATGTCAGGCCCGAGACCATTCAGGATATCCGCCAGCAATCATCGCCCATGGTCGGTTTTAGTGCGCCAGTACGTGAAATGAGCCTTGAGCTGAAGCAATTTTTACGCAACCACCTCTACCGGCATTACCGCGTACATCGCATGACCAACAAGGCCAGTCGCATCATCAACGCCCTGTTCGACGCCTTTATCAACGACATTGGATTACTGCCTCCTGACCACCAGGAAACATCTCGCGACTATGAATTAGAGCAGGGCGATTCCGGTCGAGCCCGCGCCGTAGCCGATTATATCGCGGGTATGACTGACCGCTTTGCCATTACCGAATATGAACGCGTCTTTAACCCGGTTGAACTAACCTGAAATTTAACTCATAAAAATAAGCTTATACGGCCACCCCGCTGTCTGATGCGTTCAAAACTAAAGATCTAAAAAATATCACTGCTGTCCCATTAAATATTTAATCCATTTTAAAGATCTAAACCGCAAAGGGCGCAAAAGATCGCAACATTATTTTGTTTCTGTATTAGAAGAAAATGAGAGCTTATCTTAAGTATTCAAGCTCCTATTTTAGGAAATGCCTGATTTATTTTTTCTTTGCGCCTCCTTGCGCCCTTTGCGCTAAAGTGTTTTTTTTGTACCTGTTTCATAGCACCTCAAGCTCCTCGAGCCTTTATGTCCCCGATAGATACACAATTTTTTAGGTTATTAACGGGACAGCAGTGAAAAAATATCATCCTCCTTCTGATACAAACCATGACCAAGGTACCCGCCACAACTGGCAAGCTACTGAATTTGATTAAAAAATCACAATATCATCTATACTAAAGTAGGACTTCAGCACAACTTGCAGTCATAATAAGCACCATGCGTATCTACATGCAGACACAGGCTCAAGCGGGCAAGGCCCCACGTTATTACCAGCTCAATATCCAGCAGGATCTGCTCGAAGGCTGGACGCTAATCCGCGAATGGGGCCAGCAAGGGGCACCAGGACGCATCAAGCAAGATCACTTCGACAGCCTCGACGAGGCCCTGCAAGCCTGTATCAAGGTACGCGACAGCCAGCTCACCAAAGGATTTCAGCTTGTCTTCAGCCGAGGCCTGGAGCTAATGCCGTGAGCAACTACAGCGACGAACCCTTGCACCGCCTCGAACCCGCCTATCTGGAACACTATGGCCTGGACGAGCCGCCCTTCTCTGCCCTGGTCGATGAACGTTTTTATTTCAGCACAGCCGAATCCAGCCAACGCATGAGTCTGCTGGTGCACATGACCCAGTACAGTGACATGGTACTGATGGTGCTGGGTGAAGAAGGCATGGGCAAGTCCACGCTGTTACAAGCCTATATCAAATCAGCACACGACAACTGGCATATCTGTCGAATCAATGCCAATAGCATGATGGACAAGGATCAATTGTTATTCCGTATCGCCGAAGATTTTGGACTCGGGTTCCTGCCATCAGACAGCGCTGAACTACAGGAAATGCTCTACGAAAAAATGACCCAACTACATCAAAACGATGTCTTACCAGTGATTATTGTCGATGACGCTCATGAATTACCCACGGATGCCATCAGCCAATTATTTATCATGGCCGAGATCAAGGCCGGTGATATCACCATGGTACACATTGTATTGTTTGCCGAGCCACAAATCGACAAGACCATCAATGCCTCTAACGTGCGCAAGATTCGAGAACGCATTGGCCACAATTTTGAACTGTCCCCATTCGATGAGACCGACACGGCTGAGTATATTCTCAACCGCATGACCCATGCCGGACTGCAAGGGGAAAATCCGTTCTCACAAAAAGTCATACGACAGATCCATAAACAATCACAGGGCAATCCGGCACGCATCAATGAACTGGCCCATAGCGCGCTGGATGAGGCACAAGGTGGTAACGAACCCGAATATGATGATGCCCATGAATTAGATCAAAAGCCTGACCGCCTGCTTACACCCCTGCGTATCTTTGTCATATTCATCATTGCCAACCTCGCCGGACTAGGACTTTGGCAACAGGATCGAATCAACCAGGTCTTTAACGGCCCACAAACAAATGATGCTCCAATAGCAAAACAGGATGCTGAGCAAACCGGGGCACAGCGTGAATCTCAAGATAATCCTTTTGCTCAACTCAAAGAAAAGATGATCAAGCTCGAAGCAAATGACCCGGACATAAAAGCACCAAACACCCTGGCCCCTATCGACACACAAAACCTCGAACAAATCGAAGACCCGGCCATTGCGGCACAACTGGAAGCCTCCAGACAAAGCCTGTCCTCCCCCGTACTCAAACGTATCGAACCCGCAACACTCACGGCCAGTCAGGAAAAACAAACACTCACCCTGCACGGTGAAGGATTCACTGCCGACACCGAGGTCACGCTCCACTGGTCTGGTAAGAAAAAAACCTTGCCTCGCTCACGTATCAAACTCGATAGTGATACCAAAATCCGCATTGAATTGACCACGGGCAAAAAACCGGATACCTGGAGCATAATGGTCAGCGACCCCACCGGAAAATCCACATCAGCCGAATTCAAAGTTACCTCGGCACAAATAACACCCGCACAAGCAACACCACTACCGGGATCACAAGCAGGATCAGCAATGGCCGAACAATGGATCCAGTCACAACCGGCTAAAAACCTGACCCTACAACTGCTCGGCAGCCATAGCCTCAAGCCCATCAAAAAATACATCAAACAATACAAACTTGCCGATCAGGCTGTGGTCTACAAAACCACCCATGAGAACGAGGACTGGTATGTCTTGCTTTATGGCAGCTACACCAATCAACAACAGGCACAGCAAACCATCGAGCATCTACCTAAAGCAGCAAGGGCCAATAAACCCTGGGTGCGTAGCTTCGCCTCAATCCGCCGCTCGAACACAAAAACCATTAAAAAACGGCCTGCCCCCGCCACAGACAAGGTAAATATTCCGGCCCTGAACAACATCAAGGCCCATGAGGCCTGGCTGTGGGGTCAAGATCCTAGCCACTACACCTTGCAACTACTGGGCACCCACAACATCGACAACATCAAGCAATTCATCCAACAACACCAATTACGTGGCAAGGTGGTTTACTACCATACGCAACGTGACGATCAAAACTGGTACGCCCTGTTATATGGTGCCTACCCCCAAAATACCGATGCCAGAGCAGCCGTCGGCCAATTACCCGCCTCCCTCAAAAAATTATCTCCCTGGATACGAAATTTCTCCGCCATTCACACCGAAATGGATAAACCCAACTGAGGCGGTGTAACGAATAGAGTACCCATAAAGTTCTATCGATCAAAATTTCAACCCGATGTAAGACAACCCGGTCGATGCTATTTGTAACCCGCTCTGAGTTCAACAATATTATCCTGATGCCTTTTCAATTCACCGACCAGCCCGACCACATCATCATGACCGCACAGATCAAGTCAGCTACAGTCATCGACGAAATAATTATTCAGAACTGGCAGGCTGCGGGCCTGCTCAAGCCTTAGGCCATCAAGCCGGTCATGGCCACCCTCAAGAAGCCCCTGGTCATCAAGACCATGGGGCGACTAAAGGCATTGAAAGAAACGTAAGAATAATTGTAGAGTAAGGTTCACCCTTTCAAGGACGAGCCCTTTTAATGCTGATTTATCCTTAAGCTCTACTGAAGAGGTAACACACGTACGGGGTTTAATGCAAAAGCAAGTCCACCACCGATGCCAAGTTGACCATAGGCATTAACCCCCCAGGACCACAAAGCACCATCTTCCCCCAAAGCCATTACAGACTGTATGCCACCAAATAGTTTAATAATTTTCCCTATACCAGGTACACGCCTTGGCTTTGAAAACCCACATGATCCCGGGCTTACATCAGAAACAGGCATATCCGGGGGCGCCCCACAATTACTACCGGAACTCATGGTTCCATTACCGTACTCACCAAACGTATTTCCACCCCAAACATAGACCTCACCTTTATCATTTAGGGCGAAACTAGCCAGACCAGTTGTTTCTATTTCAACAACCTTACCTAAACCAGGAACGGTGGCGACAACCTCTCGTACCACGTCAAGATAATTCGGCCCCAAACCAGCCAGAGTACAAGAAAATGTCATATCTTCAGTTATTTCCCGCTCACCGTTTTCTAAAATCCACACGCGCCGTGTGCTAGAAGATATCCGAAGCAAGTCCACCATAGCCCATACCATCCCGCTTGAGTCCAACGCCAAAGCAAAACACCCCGCCATCGATATCCGGATAATTGAGCTTAATCCCGGAATACGTTGCGGCGCAACTAGACCAAGCTGATCGCGAGTCCAAAGATTCTCTCCACCCCAAACATAAACCTCTCCACCAACGACGGCCATTGAAGAGGCTCCATTAGTTGCAATCGCAGTCGCCGGACCTGGCAGCTCAACGGGAATAGGCGTTACAGAATAATGTTTATAATAAGGTGCCGCCGTTACAGGTAACGTTTCAGCCGCAGCCGTTAGTGTCCCTCCCCCATACTCACCTCCATACCCCCAGTTCAGCACATCACCATCATTGGTTAGAATAACCGTAAAAGGTCCTGTCGCAATGGCTTGAACATTACCCATCACTAAAAACGGCCTATCGCGGTTAATCAATGTGCCATCACCCAACTGACCCCAGGCATTATGCCCCCACGCCCATACATTGCCAGAAGCCGTCGCTAAGGCAAAATTGGTGGCACCGAACCGCCCATTTGCCAGAACATCAAATTTCTCCTCTCGAAATAACGCGGCCTGAACAGGATCAAGGGGTTCTGAAACAGGGATAGGAACCGAAACCCCGATTATATTGTCGGATAGCCCGGGTGACCCGAGCTGCTCAACGTCATTCGCACCCCATGTCCACAGCGTATGATCACAACGAATGACAAGGGCATGAAAAGTCCCCCCACCAATATCCCAGGGTAAACAGACCTCCTTGCCTGCCACAGCATCCTCTTCATTGCCCATTTTGCCTCGAAAAACCAGGGTATATTTATAATTCGTCTTTGGCATTTGTGGCGTATCAATGATATCTGGATCATTTTGCGGTAAATCAAATGCCACCAACTGACTCAAACTTTCAGCATCATCCGGATCATCGGTATCCGGTGGAATGCTTATTTGAGTAAGAGGTGTTTTAGTCAGATCATTAGCACCATATAAGGCAATCGGACGCTTAACACCCTCCGTATCCTCATAAAATAATTCAAACTTGCCATCCATCGTTTCGGTTTTGTGGTAATTACGAATGCGATAGGTATCAGGCATAGATAGATCACGGATCAGGGCAATGCGCGGGCGGAAGAAGTAATTAATCAGTTCGGCTGAATACCCAACGGCTTTGGGTATTAGATCATCTGCCATGGCATCATAAACTTGTCGGGTCATAGTATACCTGGCAATCTCGGGTACCGCTGAGATACCCAAACTCCAAAGACCTCGTGCTGTTAGTGGTATGACTTTGGAGGTATTCGTTAATTTGTCAGTGACAGTACGTTCGAATAAAGTCACGGTCGCATTATTAAATCCTGTACTGAGGCATGGCGGATTAGTTACAGCCACATTCCGCTGTTGATATGAACCCGTGTTGCTGGGTGGGCTTACATATTTCGCATTGCCAAAGTTTGTTCCTGCTGTAAAAAAGTTGGCGTTACTGTAATTTGCCAATCCCTTACCGGTTGGTTCATCAAAGAACTCACCATATTTTTTAATCAGGCCATTGGCGCTATATCCAGTGTAAACAAGATTTTTTCCCGGTGTAATGGTATTAGTCCCCCCCAGACATTCGACACTTGCACCTAGCGCACGGGCATTAATATATTTTTCATATATCTGAACATCTTCTGGATTGATGGGTGAATGTGCATCATTACGAGTATGTTGCGGTTGGGACATATCCTGCACCAGATGCAACACATCCCCCAACGCCCGAAACATCGTAGCCCAATAAGCATCACGGATTTGGGGTTCGGTGGCATCAACACCCGACGGGGCGATGATTTTGGTGCCGGCTTTATTATGACCGCTCAAGGCACGGTACTGGGCCTCGCGGGCATCAAAGATAGTGAAATGGTTGCGCCGGGTGGTATCAGGTGTATTCGGCGTGGTTTTAAAGTCCGTTGAGCCAATAGCCCAGTCCGGGGCTTTTTTGCCATTGATCGTTAGAAATTCCAGTCCTTTGTCATTAATGGGATCATAAAAATGGTTATAGACACGCATGATGTTGCCATACAGATCATCTTTGGGGGATTCATCATCGTTAATCCGGATTTGCAATATGTCATTTAAATAGGCTAAATCATCCTCCCGGATCGCACCGCGCATGAGCCAGCCTTGGATTGAAAGAGGGTCTACATCAGCAGGCATACGTTTTTTCTCAATCGTAAATTTCTTAAACTCTCTTATATAAATTTCATTACCAGACACATCAAAATAATATTTTCCAAAGGGTTCATCCTGTGAATAACTATCCAAACCAAAGTCAGCCAGCAATGCCGCATCTTGTTCTAGCACAGAACGTAGATAAGCTTGCTGCGTGATCCTCGCATGAGTACCAAGTTCATACCCCCAAACATCACCAGATAAAACTAGTAGCAATATTAAATATATTCTATAATTCACCGAAATCTCTCCCTTAACTTCATTTCAAATATTTCTTCAGCTTCTTTATAAGTTAAGCCTGCATCTGTATCACTCCAGATAGATGCAAATCTATAACGCATTTTTTTAAGAATACTCTTATCTTTTTTTGATCTTACGTACGTCTTTGCTTCCCAATAGATTGACTTATAAAATTCAATATTTTCCCTCCTATTTTCTTTCGTACCACAACTTACTACGCCAATCATTTCCAATAAATACCTCAACTGCTCCCCCTTCGTCCCTTTAAAAGGCTTGAGGTAATAAATATTCTGGCGATACGAGTGTATTTTGTCATACATCAAATCGGATTCTTCATAACCTGCCTGGTAAACATTCACGGCAGTCGAATGGCCAAAGGGCGAGTGCCAACCCGGCGACCACCAAACGGGCGTTGTGTAATCACCCTTTTTGTCCGTATTGACCACTTCAACGTGATAGCAAGCCGTCTCTCCCCCAGCAAATCCTGCCATCACCCGCGATTGCCATCGGACTATTACATAGGCATCAGCAACCGGCTTTTTCGTGCCTTCTTCCACTACCCGGCCACTGATGCTTGCGCCATACCAGCCACAGCCTCGAAATACAAAAGCCAGTAGCGTCAGGCTAATTAATAAAATAATAATTTTTGATGGTTTTAATTTCATTCTTGCTGACCTATGTGACAGTTTGAATTACCCATAAGACACCCTACTTTCTGGTTTGATGGGCAAATAAGCATCACGGATCTGGGGTTCGGTAGCATCCAAACCTAATGGTGCAATATTCTTACTGCCATCCTTAGCATGACCAGTCAAGGCACGATATTGAGCCTCACGCGCATCAAACATCGTAAAGTGATTACTTTTAATAAAGTCTGGCAGAGGCTGAATCAATCCCGTAACAGGAAAGGCATCCTCCGTACCTAATGCCCAGTTGGGTGCAGTATACTCGCCCAGCCAGAGTTTCCCATTATTCACTGGATCAAAGAAATGGTTGAAGATTCGAAAGGCATTGACGGGACCATCATTGGGGTTAGCGCCGAATGGCCAGTCATCCTCCCGGATCGCACCGCGCATTAGCCAGCCGATGGGAGAGTAAGGGTAATTTTCTTTTGTCAGTGTTGATGGGTCTGTTATTTCTAATTCAGGAAAATATTTTTTCATCTTATCCAGAACAAATTGATCCTGTGCAATTCGTAGCTGTATATCGGTATCTGACACATCAAAATAACCCGTTGTGAGGTGACTATTTGTTTCTAAACCATAGTCTAATAACAGTTCTTCATCCAAATTCAAAATAGATTTTAGATAGGCTTGTTTTGTTATACGTGCATGTGTGGCAAGCTCATACCCTGATGCCATATAGGGTAGTAAAATCAATATGATAGAAATTACAAATTTCATTGGAAATATTCCTTTATGTATTGTTTAATTTGTTTTGCACGCTCTTTTGGTTCCAACTTCCACAAAGGATCGACATGTACTTGAGCTATATCCCATTTAAACCCATAGAACATTTTCTTTTCCCATTGACTTGGCTCAGGCTTACGATCCATAAGATCCTTGGCTTCATCATACATAACAGCCTGCAAATTAAGCCGCTTCTGTCCTAATCTATCGTCATAACCGCACCCTGTGGGAAATTTCCTTAAAAAATCCAACCGCTCCCCCCTCGTCCCCTTAAAGGGCTTGAGGTAGTAAATATTATTACGCTGCGCCTCCCTCTCATAGGTTTTATCCGAGCGCTCATAACCTGATTTATAGGTCGTAAAAGAAATATATTTATCAAATACCTGACTCTGCATCAGACCATCAAAACGAGAGGCAAACTTAAAATGCCCTTGTTTATCTGTCTTTGTCGTCTCAACGTGATAGCAGGCCGTTTGGCTATCAACAAAGGCAACATTTCGTGAACCTTTCCAGCGTGCCACCACAATGACATCAGCAACGGGGTGGTTCGTCACCTCATCTAGCACTTGCCCTGTCTGCTCTGGCCATGACTTAACACCAGCACAGGCGGTTAATGTCAATATGAAAAATAGCTGCACACTATAGAGATAAAGATGAGGCTGTAAGTTAAGCATGATTCATGTCTCCGTGATGAAATCCCCTATTCTCCACTGCCCGAAACAGCGTCGCCCAATAGGCATCACGAATTTGGGGTTCGGTCGCCCCCAAACCTAATGGCGCAATATTTTTGCTGCCGTCCGTCGCATGACCAGTCAAGGCACGGTACTGAGCCTCGCGCGCATCAAACATTGTAAAATGATTAATGAAACGATTGTCATGGATAGGTAACGTAAAGGCATCATAAGTACCCAATGACCAGTTCACGGCAGTATCGCCTAACTCTATTCCAATTGTTAAAGGACGGTTATTGATCGGATCAAAAAAATGATTCAAGGGCCGGTTTTCATTTACTGGATCATCGAGAGGATTACCGCATTTACCAAACCATACCAGGAAAGTGGAACAGTCATCTTCTCGAATGGCACCGCGCATGAGCCAGCCTTGGATAGATGTTAAAGAGGCACCAGACCTTCCGATAATATTATTGTCAAAGCGATTTGTACTACGAACTATAATCTCATCATCACTAACATCAAAATAATTATGACCAAAATCGTCAACCCCACCAATAGCAAAATCAGCCAGCAAGCTATCATCTTTCAAAACTGATATTTCATAGGCCTTTTGTGTGATACGCGCATGGGTATCAATCTCATAGGCCATTGCACCATGCGCCATAAACCATAAATATAAAATCACGCTAACTTTGAATAGCTTCATTTCTGCAAATACCCCTTTAAAAATTCTTCCCTACGCTGTTCATCTTCCTGGCCAGATATATGACCATCCTCCCATGTGGCCACTCCTGCCACAAACCATAAAAACCATTTTCTTTTTTTCTCTGTCAACCCCAACTTAGATACATCTTTATAAACCTGATCATAAGCCAGAAACAGTTTTTGATTACCTCGCCCTGCACCATAACAAGAGGTCGTTGTTATGAACTTCTCCGCACTCAGTATCTGCTCCCCCTCGTCCCCTTAAAAGGCTTGAGGTAGTAGATACCCTGCCGATACGAACGCATTGTTTTATAGGTTAAATCAGATTCATCATACCCCGCCTTATACACCTCAATACTCACAACCTTGCCGTGTATCACACCATGCCGGAGTCCTTCATTCCAGGGCGTGGTTCGATATATTCCCTGTTCATCGGTAGTCACAGTCTCAACGTGATAACACCTTGTGCGGGTATCCGCGATAGAAGAGGTCTGGCCTTGCCAACGCGCCACAATAATCGCCCCAGCAATCGGTTTATTCGTGCCTTCCTCCAGCACCTTGCCCACTTGCTCCGGCCAGTCACGAGGGGGGTCTCCAGCACAGGCACTTAAAGCCAATACAAATAACAGCACGCTATAGAGATAGAGATGCGGTCGTAAGTTAAACATGATTCACATCTCCGTGCTGAAACGCCCTATTCCCCAATGCTCGAAACATTCCCTTTGCCCTCTTTATTTACTGCCGATTGTTTATGCGTCTTATCTCTTCCAATCTAGCAACATCACAAAAACTCATATTTTCTTTAATATAAGTTAGTATTTTTTATTTTTTAAAGTCCCTCGATCCAGACCACCCCGAGCTTTTCACATCTCTGAATTTTGGCTCGACCATATCCCAACATAAAGAACGTGCAAATTTAACATCATCTTTTGTTTTCTCGTTCCCACGCTCTGCGTGGGAATGCATACACGTCAGCAAACATATGCTCTTGCCCTAACATAGCCTTAAGTGCTTGGCCTGTCTTAGCATGAGTATAAGTTCTGTTTCTTGCTCGTGTTGGGTATGTATTCCCACGCAAAGCGTGGGAACAAGGAAATAACAATACGCTGTAAATATAAAGATGATATTGTAAATTAAGCATGGCGCTTGTCCCCATTACAAGGCACTCTGTTACTCAATATTCAAGGTTGCTTTTATCAGCACAAAGCAAGCTCAGTATTTAACAGACATAAAAGATTGTATGTTATGTTTTAAATTTGCTCATATCACATACCCGATATGCGCCAACGTCCATCTCCGCCACGTATCATATTGATGGGGAATGCTTTATTTTGACCCTCCTCATCACGCACAACATACAGTTCGGCTACATCACCATAGAGTGATCCACCTACCACATTTCCCAGGCTTGGAATAATCGTTTGTAATTGTGCTCCCAGATTGGTAAAGGCTGTCTGATATTTTTCCTGCATAGTGGGTGTCAGAAAGTACATCCCATTTGCAATATTCCCCATGCTTAATTGATCCAGCATTGTGTAATAAAGCCCGCGTAAATAGGCATCCAGTTGTTGCCCCCCATAGACCACAACATACTGTTGATGTATCTCAGTCGAACTGGCTGTTTGTATTTGAATATTGGCGGTGTATTCACCCGGTTGTTCATAGGTGTAGACAAGCAGTTCCGTATCCGTTGTGGTCAAATCAACATTTCCATCACCATCAAAGTCCGCTGTAATCTGTGTAATAGGATCGGTTGTATTTGCAATTATTTTATATTTTGTGGCTAATGGCACAGCACCGTTATCAGGAGCCATCCCCACATAAAAATCATTAAAACCAGAAACCAAATGACTATTATTTGTCACCTGAATAGCTTGTGTTTGTGGTGGTTGTCCATCCGGGGTCTCTATTTTTACTTCAACAATATTAACTCCAGCATTAAGACCAACATTATTGATATAAAAACGATTAGCCACGACTAATGCCGATTTACCATTCACAGTTACTTTGCTATAGGCTGGAGCAGTAAAAGTCCCTCTCATATTAATAAAGTCCTGAAGTACGAGAGCACCATCTAGTGGAGCCGTTATTGTTATCGCATTAGATTCCGGCAGGCCATTTATTTTTTGATTGCCCCAGACAGAGGTATTACCCATTATATCAATAGACATTATTAACAACATATCTCCCGTCTGAGCGCTTATCTGGCTATTAAAACTACCGTCTGCATTCGCTGTCGACTGGACGGTTTCACCTGTTCGGCTATTTATAATTTTCACCGTTGTGCCTGCTTCTGCTGAACCAACCCCACCATTAATGATTGATGATCCGTTAACCGCATCTCCAACGGTTACTTCGCTTTGTACTACTTGCGAAGGTGGCGTGGTATCCAGGGTTATTGTCACTACCTCTGTACTTATATTGCCTGTTTCATCGATAGCTTGTAACGTAAAGGTATTCAAACCTTCCGTTAGAGATACCCCATAATTATATTGATATATCTGATCAACAGATACCGGTATTCCATTTATGGTTAGAACAGCCTTTTCACTTAACGTGCCTGAGAAAGTACTTGATGAAATTGAGGTAGTGCTGTTATTAAGCGGTGCCGTAATATTAATCACGGGTGCGGTGGTATCTCGCTTGATCGTAACAGGAAAAGAATAATCGGTTAAAACATCCCCACTTTTTGCCCTTGCATAATAGGTATTGTCACCTTCAGGAAGCGTGATCGATGCAGAAAACCTACCGTCCGGACTGCTCGTGACCTGTGTCTGAAGAACCTCAGCACTGTCATAAATATTTACAAGCAGGCCTGGTCCAGCATTACCCGTTAAATTAAATTGCTGCGGATTGGTTGAGACAATATAATCATCAAATACCGGCGTTTGCAGAATACCCGGTGCCGTTTTAATAGGTAAATAATTCCCTATCGCATAACGAGCATCATCATTGCCATCATAAATCAGCGCATCAATTTCTGAGTTAACTATTGTGCCCCACCAATTATCACTGATATCTATTTGAGGAACACGACTTCTTATCGAAATAGTGCCATTACTAATATCATTTCCTACTATAGAGACATCACCACTACTCACAGATAAATCATTAATATTATTAAATATAATATTTTCGGTTACGTTGGGAACAACACCAGAAAAACCAGAATCCCCTAATGACAATCCAAAAGTATAACCACCATAGTTACGGTCATATATTTTTGTATTATTCGTAATACGATTTGAGCGAATATTTGGTATAGGTTGATGGGTAATACCATTAACATATGCAGATCGATATCCACTCATTATCATCGCAGATCTATTGTTATGAATATAATTTCCGGCAATATAATACCTTCCTCTGTTTACATAGTCATTTGAAGCCATCCGATAACTAGCAGTGTAATCTATTCCAGAAAAATTATCATGTATCTCATTATTAACAATAATCATTTCTGGTTGTGGTTCATAGTCATTAAAATATATAGCAGTGTTATGACTGTAAGATATGCGGCTATTAGCAACATACAACTTCCCCTTGGCTTTAATAGCTGTCTCTGCATATTGTATATCGACATATTTGAAAACATTAAACTCACCATTGCTGGTTGCAATATCTATCCCCTTCCAAATACCGGGGATGGGATCTAAACTATCAGGAATAATCCGAACTAAATTGTTCTCTGAACCAAATATTTTAATGTTACCTTCTACAAAAATGCCCTTATTTTCTGGCACTTTAATCGTCACGCCCGACTCAATTGTCAACGTACGATCAGCGGGTACATACAAGTTTCCGGCAACGGTATACTCTGTATTTGCCGGTAATCTTAAATCTGTCTCCAAATACCCGTATGGCCCAACAGCATTGAGCGGATTGCCATTTGGCCCATCAAGATATGGAGAGTACCTAATACGCCCATTGAGTTTAGCTACAATTTCAGAATCTATCTTCGTGCCCCACCAATTATTCCGTGCATCAACAACATCAATGCTGTCATGGAGATCATTAGGTTCAATGATCGACATATTATAAAACTGGTTGTTGTAAATCTGGTTATTACTTACCTCTATATCCAGAACGTCATAAACATAATATCCACTAACAAGTACACCTATATCATTATTATAAATTTTATTATTGTTAAGTATCACGCCCTT
The DNA here is from genome assembly GCA_022712915.1 of Gammaproteobacteria bacterium. GTDB lineage: Bacteria > Pseudomonadota > Gammaproteobacteria > UBA6429 > Thiohalophilaceae > JAHEDB01. The sequence continues at coordinate 50,590 of JAFLJQ010000033.1, forward strand.
CACGGTATTACTGATCTTTGTCCCAATATTATTATCATAGATTTCATTATTGGTTAACTCTATGCTATACGTTCCACCATAACCATTTCCAGATACTTTTATTGCTTCATCAAGTGAAGTAAATATGTTACCTTCTGCCTGTACTTGCAGATTCGCCTCATAACCATAAAAATGACTCTTCGCCACCTCCACCACATAAAGACCAACCCCTGTGCGCGTTAAATTTTCCATTCTATTATACTTAACACTAACGACTCTATCGTCTAACTTATAGGACCATGCATTATACCTTAGTGCAACACCAACAAAGTCCCTAAATACACAATCTGTAATATCAACCTTAGTATAAAATAACACACCGTTAGAAAAATTCTCAAAATTAGTGTAGCGAATTATTGTTTCAGCGTTATTAACGATAACACGCCCAGCTTCATGGTATACTTTATTTTCATCCACAACCGAGCCCGTTAATGTTATAGGCAATTCTGGTGTCCCTGCTGAATGTAATACCCCCCTTGCAAAAATATTTGACGATGCTGAAAAATTCACCGTTGAACCCGGCTTAATGGTGAGCGTTGCATTGACGTTCACATGCAAGATACCCACCACCGTATAATTATCTCCGACATCGATTGTAAAGTCAGAGTCCAAAACGCCATTAAGATATTTCCCCACCACCTCACCACCATCCGGCCCATCAAGAAAGGGGATCAGCTTTATTACTGCGCTTCCAGGCTCGTTTTCAATCTTGGACGTAATGTCATCCGGATTATTTGAACCCCACCAATTTCGTGTTACATCAACATCAAATCCGTAGCCAAACGGAGAACCTGTAGTCATAGAAATATTCATCTCGATATTATTTATGGTATTATCATTAATTTTAACGCTGTTTTGTTTTCTGAAAACAACATGCAAATCCATCCCATTGGTATTCAATGAGATGTCATTACCAATCACTTCTAATTCTTCTGTTCCGGAACCACTGCCATAATCAATCGCATAAGCGTTATGTCTAATTATGTTATCATATAAAATAAGCGATGACTGGCGCACAGAAACACCATAAAGCCCAAATGTATTTAGTCTCCCAGAAATAGTACCTTGCAGAGTACTTCCCTGAACAGAAACTTTTGAATTATTTGTTGCATAAATTGCTGCATAAAAGTATGAGGAAAGATGACTATCAATTACAGATATTTCTGCCCCATTTACACGAATTAAAATTGTTGCCTGTTCAATAATAGCGCCCTTTATTAAGCTCCCCGAACTACCTGGATTAAAAGTTATTCCATTCCATAACTCACCAAATCTTGGACTTAAACTACTCGATACCATCTTGACTGGATTAGATAATGTACCATTAACTCGAATCATTCCGTTGGCCGTAATATGTACGCCGTAACTCATTCGCAAAATAGCACCTTCTTCAATAACCAACAACCCACCTTCTTCAATAATCAGATCCCCCGTAATTTCATATGTTTGATTTGCCTGTAAAATGACGCTACTTGTAATTGAACCACTTAATGCACCCGCTTGAACCGTATCTCCCGTATAAGATATGTTAGGATAAACCATCACCTCCACATTCGATTTATCACTGCCACCATTCACATCTGTCACCACCAGCTCAAATAACAACTTTATGACAGATTGATCTTGAGGTGCCACCAGAGCCAGTTCGGGTAGCGTATCATTGACAATATCGACTGTTGGCCCTTGCATCTGCTTCCAGAAATAACTAATGACATCTCCATCAGGATCATAACTATTGTTTGCCTGCAATATAAATGATTCATTTCCAAATACAATTCTCCTGTCTGTTTTTGCTATGGCAACAGGCGGGGTATTTCCTGATACTGGGGAAACTATGATTTTTTGTTTTATTGAAGAAATATTCTCATTAGCATCTACTGCCGTCCATGTAACAATGGTTTCTCCCGGGGAAAATGGATCAGGTTCATCACTGAATATAATGATTGGAGTAAACAAATCTTCAGCAACCGGTTTAGTTAACATAACAGAAGTCGGTTTATCACTCTTAACATAGACAACCTCTTTATCCAACAGTAATGTTGGTGGCGTCGTATCTTGCACCGTTATTTTTTGGAGGGCATAACTGGAATTTCCAGCCCCATCCTCTGCAGACCACCGCACACTGGTGGTACCTAAAACAAATAACCCATTAGAATAGGTCGTCGCCATAACAACACCGCTAACATCGTCATATGCCGTTGCCAAACCAATATCTACCGGCGTATTTACACCAACGGCTTCAATAGTGATATCTGCTGGCAGTGTAATAACAGGAGGTGTTTTATCAGATGATTTAATCCTAAAACTCATTGAATCTGTATCACTTGCACCTTTATCATCAATAACAGTAAGTTCAAACTCTATTGTTTCTACAGATACTACAAATGGGGCAATGAACTCAACAATACCCGGTTGCGATTCATTAATTTCCGCAGGAGGCCCACTCACTTGAACCCAGTTATAATCTACAATTGACCCATCAATATCTTTTGAAGCTGTTCCATCAAGAATAACCTGACTGCCTGACAAAACATCATCATTATGACCCGCTATTGAAATTGGCTTCGAATTTTTCTGTAAAAAATCAGTTACATTGTGTGCATAATAATTAATGATTGATTCAGGATATGTAGATATTAGTACGCCCTGACCTTCTCCAGCAAGGTATCTGTGAGATATGTTTCTGGCAGCATCGAATGACATATTCAACCATGATCCAGACACATCATAATGTTGAACTACAATGCTATCATCCAATTTTTTTGCACAAAATATTTCATTATATTCATTCACACTAAAAGTCATTTCACAGAAATTGTTATCGTCTGGCGTGCTTACCCAATCAACCCCATTCAGCGTTAAGAATGAATATCCAGCACCAGTTACACTACTGAACCTATAATACATAAGAACATCATTTTTAATGGTGTAGTCATAGACACTCCCTTCATTTGGTATACTGACTCGCTTCTCTTCTCCCCAGCTACTATCTACTTTTGAATAAACACGCGAATACAGGTGAGTTTCAACATCTTCCTTTTTTAACCACGTAACCATAATATTATTATCATTGTCAGACGGTATATTATGTTTTTCAAGATCCCCAGGTGTGTTGGATATCAGGTCAGTCTCCCACACACCATCCGGCAATAAATATTTATACAACGCTAAGGTATTCACTCCGAAACCACTACTACCTAACACATACAAATAATCAGAATTATCTTTGTAAAGCTCCGGATAATCATTAGCCACATTAATATCATATTGAGTCACCAGACTTGAATTCAACAAATCAAACACAAAAGCTATTGATACATAAAAACAAGGATGGGGGGCTAGATAGCTACATCCACGTCTATCGCCAATAACTGCAACTTTGCCATTCAATAACAATGAAGACACATGGTTATAAACTTCCCCAAGGCCCGGATCAATGATCAACTCTTCTCCCCACGACTTTGTATCTCCACTAAAATATTTTGCATTTATCTTATTTGTCCTAGAAGAATAACCATCCCTAGCCACAATCCATGATACAAATGCATTTCCTGACGTATCGATATCGATTGAATAATCTTCCGCATCACTATCATGAAATGCATTTTGTGCAACTTTCTGATAATTCGACCAACCCTCACCATGTTCATACACCGCTGACCTGATCTCCGACCCATATATCGACATAACCAAAATGGCATGTTTACCCGTACTATCAAATTTTATAGCCGCCATTGGTGAGAAAACATAAGGACCAGAAATCCCCTCGCTACCGGGTATAATCGTGGGTTTTTCCCATCCTGTTTTTGTTGAATAAAATGAAGAATAAAGTGCATTATTCAACGCGCCCAACGCCATCAGTCCATCTTTTCCGCTAGGCTTAAAATAGGTTAATGTAACGATGCCATTATCAACTGGCATTTTAAGCAGATAATCCTGAGAAACACCTGACACACCTGTTATAATTTTTATTTCATTAGAAACTACTGATTCACCGTGTATATTTTCCGCTGTAATTTTATAATAATATGTTGTGCCATTTTCCAAGCCGACATGTGTAAATGGCGGCATGACATCTGTTATTTTATTCGCCGTTTCTTTTGCTACACCTGCTTCCAGGCTCCAGTAAATATTATACTTAGTTGCATTATCAACCGTATGCCAATGCACTCTATTTTCGCCATTGCCCTGAACACCATAGAAAAAATCAACGGCACCTGGAACGTGGCTCAACAACGGTTTAATCACGACACCAACATCATCTACATCGGTCATGCCTCCATCATCTGTAACGGTTAATCTGAATGTCAAAAGCAAATCTTCATTTGTTGAAGGTGCAATAAATGATGTTATTTTCTGTTCACTATTTATATTGACCAGTGTTCCACCTGTCTGGACCCACCTATACCCCACAATTTCACCATCTACATCATACGATGTATCGGCATTTAACATTATCGTTCCACCATCGGTAAAACGTTTATCTGCGCCAGCATATGCCACCGGCGGCCTATTTTCGATCGCATTGTTGACACGAATATTTATATAATCCGTATCACTCACTCCCAAATCGTCCGTCACGATCAACCTAAATGTTAATGTTGAAGAACTTCCTTCTGGTGCCATAAAACTTGCCGTTTCTGTGTTACGACTATTCAAGGTAACAATTGTTCCAGCAGTTTGCTCCCATAAATAGGTTTCAATTAAACCATCAGCATCTGAAGAAGCAACCCCTGAAAGATATACAACCGTTGCACCAGTCACGATCTGATCACTTCCAGCATTAGATACAGGAGAAAGATTATCAAACACAGAAATCACGGTTACATTGGTATCAGATGTTGAAATTGCCCCTTCGTTGTCCATAACAGTAAGCTGGAATGTACTAACAAGTACACTAATTATGCGACATAATGTATAATCTTGGTCATGAATAATGATGGAAGAAAACTGAGCCGAAAAGCACTTGCCGATATTCGGATAAAAGCGATCCAGCAAGTAGAAGAAGGAGAAAGTCCAGAAGAAGTTATAGAACTATTAGGCTTTCATCGTTCAAATATTTATCGTTGGATTGCACAATATAGAGAAGGTGGGTTTGAGGCGCTGCGAAAAAAGTCAGCGCCAGGAAAAGAACCTAAACTTGATGGCAAGCAACTGCAAACACTCTATAAGCTTATTACCACAAAGAATCCCCTGCAATTAGATTTTGAATTTGCCTTATGGACACGAGCTATGGTTCGTGAGCTGATACGAGAGAGATTTAATGTTCGGCTCAGTGATGTATCGGTAGGACGACTTTTACGAAAGCTCGGATTGTCACCTCAAAAGCCATTGTATAAAGCCTACCAGCAAGATAAAGAGAAGGTTCAGGCATGGAAAGAGAAGGGATATCCTGAAATTAAAAAATTAGCAAAGAAGAAAAAAGCGACTATTTACTTTGGTGATGAAGCGAGTATTCGCTCAGACCATCATAATGGCACCACATGGTCACCTGTTGGAAAAACACCCGTGATAGAAACAACCGGGGCACGTTTTAGCATACAGATGGTGTCTGCGGTCAGCGCAAAGGGGGCGTTTCGATTTATGACCTTTGAGGGTCGGATGAATGGAGGACGATTTATCGAGTTTCTAAAAAGACTTATTTACCAACAATCTAAACCGATTTTTTTAATTCTAGATGGACATCCCGTTCACAAATCGAAACAAGTTACGGACTTTGTTGAGTCTACTAAAGGAAAATTGCGCTTGTTCATTTTGCCTCCCTATTCGCCACAGCTCAATCCTGATGAATGGGTATGGAATTGGTTGAAGAATCACAAACTAGGTCGAGCATCTGTATCGGGGCCGAATCAGTTTCGAACTATTGTGAGGCGATACTTAAGCCAACTAGGCAAACTTAAGAATACGGTTAAAGGTTTTTTCAAAGATCCAAATTTAGCCTATATTTAAGATAGAGATTATCTTAATA
>JAFLJQ010000006.1 GCA_022712915.1 Gammaproteobacteria bacterium
TCATACGTTAGTTCTTAAGCTGTACAAAAAACAGGCGTCAATCCAAGCTTAGTGCGACCTGACAACCTATCACGTTCAGGGTGAGCGCGTTTTGCATTCGTTGACAAGTATTCTAATGCACGCAGAACCGCTGCCTTAAGCTTCCGTTGACGCCTGTTTTTTGTACAGCTTAAGAACTAACGTATGAATTTATCCTAAGCTATGTATAGAAATTAAAAAAAGTGTTCTTGTGTCTTTCCGGCTAAAATCAGCCGGAATGACGAAATTTTTTATACTCCTCACGAGAGTACTAAAAACAACACACAGTTCAGCTTAATATACCCTCAGCGAACTCAGTGTCCTCCGTGTCTCTGCGTTGATTTTTGAGATAATACAAATCAAACAGCCTCTAAACTAAAACACCTGCTCGGCATTAAACACCGGCCCATCAACACAGACTCGTTTCATCACCGGGCCATGCTCGGTTTTGACCTCTACGACACACCCAGCGCAACCGCCCACGGCACAGGCCATGAATTCTTCCAGTGATACTTGGCAGGGTAAGTTGTATTCACTGGCGAGTTTGGCGACGGCCTCCAGCATGGGGTGGGGGCCGCAGGAGTAGATGATGACTTCGTTACGTTGTTCTTCACTTAGAGCCTTGAGCCAATGGCGGGCTAGGTCGGTAACATAACCTTCGAAACAACCTGCGTAGCCTTGCAGACTGGCGAGTCGGCAGGGAATATTCCAGTCTTCCAGCAGAGGCATACCCGCGATGACACCATCCGGCATCCCGGGCACCATGATGGTTGAGGGGCGGCGGGTAAAGGGAAAGGGGACTTCTGAGCCAAGAATGGCCAAGGGTTTGTTGCCGGATGATGCCTTGAGGGTTTCGGCAAGAAAGACCATGGGTGGCATGCCAACGCCGCCACCAATTAATAGCGCCCTTGGTCGATCTGGATCGATTTTAAATGGGTTGCCTATCGGCCCCATAATGCTGATCTGTTCACCGGCCTTTCTGGTGGCGAGTAATTTTGTGCCACGGCCAATGGCCTTGTAGAGAAAATCCACCCAGCCATGTTGATGACTCACGCGCATAATTGAGATGGGGCGGCGCATGGCCAACATGGGATCGCAGCTGATATGGGCAAATTGACCGGCCTTGGCATGCTGGGCGATCTCGGGGGCATTCACCCGCATGACATATTGTCCGCCCTCGTAGGCGATATGTTCGATGATATCGGCCTGTTCAACGAAAATGGTCTCGCGGTGTGCTTTGCTCATGTGTTGTTTTTATCTGCTGATATTGGGTTGGGGCGTATTATCGCTGAAATACCACTCGGCCTGCCAATAAAGTGTGGCTGACCTGGCCTTTCATTTCCCAATCGATAAAGGGGGAGTTTTTGCCTCGGCTGTTGAGTGTTTCGTGACTGACCATCCAGCTCTGCTGGGGATCAAATACGCAAATATTGGCACGGCTGCCGATACCCAGTTGCCCTGTTTTGAGTCCGAGGATTTGGGCTGGGTGTGAGGTTAAACGCGCAATAATATCAGATAAGGTGAGATTGGTTTCATCGACCAGGCGCAGAGCCAGGGGTAACAGGGTATCAATGGTGGACATGCCGGGTTCTGATTCACAGAACGGCGCCAGTTTGGCATCCAGCTCATGGGGCTGGTGGTCAGAACAAATGGCATTGAGGGTGCCGTTGCTCAACCCTTCACGCAGACCGGCCTTGTCACGTTGGCTGCGTAAGGGGGGAAATACGTGGCAGTTTGAATCAAAATAGCCGATGTCCATTTCGGTGAGATAGAGGTGGTGAGTGGTGACATCGGCTGTCACGGGCAGGCCATCGTGCTGGGCACGGTTGATCATTTGAACCGACTTGGCGGTGGATAGCTGACAAAAGTGAGCGCGGACACCGGTTTGTTCTACCAGCATTAGCAGACGGGCGACGGCCATGGTTTCGGCCGCTTCGGGGATGCTGGGCAGGCCGAGACGGGTGCTGATCATGCCTTCGTGGGCGCAGCCATTTTTGCTGAGGGAGTGATCTTCTGCCGTTAGAAAGAGGGTCATTTCAAAATTGGCGGCGTATTCCATGGCGCGACGCATAACCAGCGTGTTGGGTATTGGGGCGCGAGCGTTACTCACACCGACACAACCGGCCCGTTTCAATTCATACATTTCACTGAGTTCGGTTCCGCCCAAACCTTTGGTGAGGGCACCGAGGGTGACAATTTCAGCGCTGGCGGCAAGCTCGTTGCGGCGATGAATGAGTTCGATGACGGCCGGAGTATCAATAATGGGTTGCGTGTCCGGTGGCAGGCAAAGGGTGGTTATGCCCCCGGCGGCAGCGGCACGGGTCTCGCTGGCGATGCTGGCCTTGTCTTCCTGTCCGGGTTCACGCACGCGGGCTTGCAGATCGATGATGCCTGGAATGACATATTGTCCTTCTGCATTGATAAGCTGCTCGGTTTTGAAATTGTTAGGCGCCTTATCAAGGCCAATAACCTGGCCATCTTCGATGAACAGGTCGGTTATTTTATCGACCTGGTTGGTGGGATCTATAAGGTGGCCTTTGCTAATATGGATACCCATTAGTTGGCCTCCTGCTCTTCATTGGGTCGTCCGAGCACCATGGACATGATGGCCATGCGTACCGCGATGCCATTGGTGACCTGTTCCAGAATGACGGATTGGGGGCCATCGGCTACGCTGGAGGCCATTTCAACACCACGGTTAATGGGGCCGGGGTGCATGACGATGGCATCGGGTTTGGCCAGAGCCAGTTTTTCCGGACTCAGGCCGTAGGTGCGGTAGTATTCATTTTCACTCGGCAATAGGGCTCCCTGCATACGTTCACGTTGCAGGCGTAACATGATCACTACATCCACATCACGTATACCTTCTTTCATGTCGTTGTAGACATGTACACCCAGGCTTTCGGCCTCGGCTGGGATTAGGGTGCGTGGCCCTATGGCGCGCACTTCCGGCACACCCAGTATGTTAAGGGCGTGGATCTGTGAGCGGGCAACCCGTGAGTGCAGAATATCGCCTACTACGGCAACTCGCAGGGCGGTGAAATCCGGTTTGTGGCGACGGATGGTAAACATGTCCAGCATGCCCTGAGTTGGATGGGCATGGCTGCCATCACCGCCGTTGATAACGCTGATGTGGGGGGCGACATGTTTGGCAAAGAAATGGGCTGCGCCGCTGCTGTGATGGCGCACGACAAACATGTCACAGTGCATGGCCTCCAGATTACGCAACATATCCAGCAGGCTTTCCCCCTTGGTGGTCGAAGAGGTGTTGATGTTTATATTGAGGACATCGGCCGACAGGCGTTTGGCGGCCAATTCAAATGTGGTGCGGGTGCGGGTACTGGCTTCGAAAAAAAGATTGGCGATGGTCTTGCCGCGTAACAAGGGAACCTTCTTGACCTTGCGGGTGCCGACAGTCGAAAAATTTTCAGCCGTATCGAGGATGTCGATCAGGGTTTGTTGTTTGAGTCCTTCAATGGTCAGAAAATGACGTAACCGTCCTTGTGAGTCGAGTTGAATATCTCGTTGCTTCACTTGCTCTCCTGTAATTCAAGCTTTAAGGGGTCAGGGCCGGTTAGTTTGATATGTTGGCTTTCTGTCAGATTCAGTCGGATACCCATGACATCAGCACAGACGGGTAACTCTTTACCACTTCGCACCACGAGTGCTGCCAGCATGACTGAGGCCGGGCGACCGTAATCAAAAATTTCATTGAGTGCCGCGCGAATGGTTCGGCCGGTATGCAACACATCGTCCACCAGGATGATATGTCGATCATTGACCTCGAAGGGCAGGCTGGAAGGTTCTACCTGCGGGTGCATACCGATGCGGGTAAAGTCATCACGATAAAAGGAAATATTGAGTGTACCCAGGTCTTCCTTCAGGCCCAGCCGTGGGTGCAGGGCATTGGCCACCCATACGCCGCCGGTGTGAATGCCTATCATCAGGGGATCAGATACCTGGCGAGTCTGGCATTTAGACTGGATAGACTCAGCCATCTTGTCCAGCAGGGTATTGACGTTGCTTATGTCAGTCATTTTCTATTATGTCGTTTGTTGTTCCAGCCAGCTTTGCAGTATGAGTCCTGCGGCTATTTTATCGACGTCTTTTTTATTTGAGTGATTTTTGCCTCGTTGCCGCAACATACTTTCGGCTTCGTGAGAGGTCAGGCGTTCATCTACCCATTCGACAGGCAGATTGTAGCGCCCTTTGAGTTGATTACCAAAGCGTTTGCAGCGCTGGGTGAGGGTTTGTTCACTGCCATCCATGTGCAGGGGGAGGCCCACAATCAGAAGATCGGGTTGCCATTCTTTGATAAGGGCCTCTATTCCGGCCCAGTCGGGTTGTTGTTTAACAGCACTGAGAGTATGCAAGGGGGTCACGGAACTGGTCAGCGTTTGGCCGAAGGCAATGCCGATGCGTTTTTCGCCAAAATCAAAACTGAGTAAGGTTAGGGCGGGTTTATCAGGCATGGCCTATATCGTTTGAGAGCAGGTGGATATCCACACCCAGTAAGGCTGCCGAGGCATTCCAGCGCCGTGCTGTTGATGTCTCGAAAATAATTGAGCCGTCAGCAGGGCCATTGAGCCAGGCATTGTTTATTATTTCTTGCTCCAGCTGACCCTTGCCCCAACCGGCATAGCCCAGGATGATGAGGTATTGTTTTGGACCTTTGCCGTAAGCAATTGCCTCGATAATGTCTTGCGACATGGTGAGGGTTATATGGGCAGATACTTCCATACTGGCCTCCCAATTACCGAAGGGGGGGTGTAGGACAAAGCCGCGTTCGGTTTGTACCGGCCCACCTTGATAGATGGGCTGATCATCAAGGGCACTATCGTAGTCGTTGATATTAAGGGCGTGAAATAACTCTCCCATGCCCATTTCTATTGGTCGGTTAATGACCAGCCCCATGGCCCCTTCTGAATTATGATCACACATATAGGTCACGGTATGGTGGAAGTTGGGGTCGGCCAGGGCAGGCATGGCGATTAAAAAGTGGTTGGTGAGATCGGCATTGGGGTCGAGCGAGGTCATGTGTTTAGTATCAGACAGCTCATCGAGTGGTTCAACCCCCACCCATAAATAAACCAGCCTCATTTTTGAATTGCCAGAGCCGTGGAATGTGCAGGATGTCGGTATCCTTGCGTATGTCATTGGGCAAAGGGTTAAAAGGTGCTGCCATACGCACGATGTATTTAGCCGCCTGATCCAGCACGGGGTGGCCAGAGGAGCGCAAGACCTTGAGTGAATGCAGGCTGCCATCGGGGTTGATGGCCACATCCAGCAATAGACTGCCGGTGATTTTGTTCTGTAAGGCCTTTTGGGGATAATTCAGATTACCAATGCGTTCGATTTTGGCGCGCCAGGCATCCAGATAGTTGGCATATTGGTATTTTTTGGCATTGGCACCAGACACATATCGATGACGAGGCTGCTTGGAAAAGCTCTTTTTCAGTTTGTTAATTTCGGCGCTGAGGCGGGCTATCTCACTGCTGCGCTCAAATAATTGTGCGGCTGTGATGGTATTGGATTCGTGGGGCAGGGGAATCTTTTCTGGTCTGCTGTACGTGTGGCGCTGGCTCTTCGTCACGGTCATGATTTCGCGCTGGTATTTTTCTTTGTCGGAGGGAGGCGGGGTTACATCTTGCTGGCTCATGGGGGCAAAGCCCTGTTCGGGTGTGGGCAAAGGATTGGAGAAAGGGCTGCTGGTGCGGATCTTTTGATCGGTGTTGCCGCTCCCCACTTGATTGGCCTGGGCCAGGTAATCGGCATCATCCGGTGCTTCATCGGTCTGGCTGTGGACCAGGGTGATCTCCATGGTATCCAGTTGCTCGGAATCATTTATGTCTTCCAGGCTGAAACTGACACCAAGGATGATAATGGCGTGTAGGGCGATGGCGAAGAACAGCATTAGGCCGAGCCGGTCAGTATCGCTGACCGTGTGGCGGCGGGGTAAATGGGTGATCAGCGTACTCATGTCAATGTTTATCGTGCATTATGTCGTACAGGCTATTTTTCAGAGTATGGCAAAAGTCATGACGTTGGGAAATATGAATAAGGAGAAGTTATGCGCTAGTCGACTATGGCGACATGCAGCTTGTCGGGTGGCGTAATAAAACTCACCCGTGTTTTCATTTCAGGTGTGATGTAGATGTTGCCTTTGTCATCCACCAACATGACGGCTGTGATGCCCATTTGCTTGGCGATGCGTTGCCAGTCTTTTGGTCCAGCTACAAACAATGCGGTGGCAGCGGCATCGGCTGTGGTGGCATTGGCGTGTAGCAAGGTGACTGAGCGAGTACCCTGGGCGGGGTAACCGGTGCGTGGGTCTATAATGTGGTGGTAACGTTGCCCCTCAAATTGGTAAAAACGCTCATAGTCTCCAGAGGTAAAAACACTTTCGCCCTCTTTGACCTCGAGTGTGGCCAGCACGCCCTGTTTATTATCTGGATCACGGACTCCGACCCTCCAGGGGCGTTGGCCATGTCGGCCAATGGCCTTTAGATCGCCACCGGCATTCACAATCGCATTGCGGATGCCGTGATTTATTAACAGGTTAATGATTTGCTCGATACCATATCCCTTGGCGACACCGCCAAGATCAAGTTTGACATGAGGGTTGCGGCTTTTTATGCTCACATTTTTGATAGTAATGTCATCCATACGCGGGTTTTGGGCGAGCAGTTTTTTGATTTTTGTGGCGGCGGGTGGCGGGCCTTTTGGTAATTCATCACTGTGAAAACCCCATAACTTAATCAGTTTACTGATGGCGGGGTTAAAAAGGTGATCGCTGCTAATAGCCAGCTCACGCGCCTTAATGATGGGCGCTAAAACAGAAGGGTTGGCGGAAAAGGACGCGGTGGTTTCCAGTAAGGTATTGATGCGGCCCATGGGGCCAGGCTGCCAGGCATGCCAAGCGTAATGCATGTATTGCAGGTCTTTTTCAACCTTCTTGATAACGCTATCGGCCTTATCTTTTTCCACTCCCCAGAAGGTAATATCGATGAGGGTACCAAAGCTCAGTAGGGTGGTGTGATATTCTTTAGCTGTTGGTTGGCAGCCGAACAATAATCCACTCAGCAACAATAATAAGGCTGTCTTCATTAATTTTTGCATGAGCCTATTTTAGGCCGACTTTTTGAGTCGTGTCTCAATACAATCAAACAATTTAGCGCTGATATTGAGGTTATAGAATGTGTCCAGTTCACGGATGCAGGTCGGGCTGGTAACGTTGATTTCGGTCAGGTAGTCACCGATGACATCGATGCCGACAAATAACAGTCCTTTTTCCTTTAATTCAGGGGCCACTTGTGCGCAAACCCAGATGTCCCGTTCGGTTAATTCCACGCCTACTCCTTCCCCCCCCGTGGCGAGGTTGGCTCGGGTTTCGCCCTTGGCAGGGATGCGTGCCAGGGCATAGGGGATGGGGTCTCCGTCAATCAACAGGATGCGTTTGTCGCCCTGAGTGATTTCAGGGATATAACGCTGCGCCATGATGAGGCGCTTGCCGTGCTGAGTGAGGGTTTCGATAATGACATTTATATTGGCATCATCTTGTTTTACACGGAAGATCGATGCGCCCCCCATACCGTCCAGGGGTTTGAGAATAATATCACCATGTTGATCGACAAATTGGCGCAGTTGTTGTTTGTTACAACTGATTAGGTTGGGTGGGGTGCAGTGTGGAAATTGCAGGGTATAGAGTTTTTCATTGGCATCGCGCAGACTTTGTGCCCGGTTCAGGACTAAAACGCCTTCTTTTTCTGCAAGTTCAAGCAGGTAAGTGCTGAATATGTAGTCCATATCGAAGGGGGGATCCTTACGCATTAGGATTGTGTCCAGCTCCGCCAAAGGCCGGGTTTGCCTATCACTAAGTTCAAACCAGTTGTCTGGATCGGCCTTGACCGTCAGTATTCGCATACTTGCGTATGTGTGGTTATCTTGCACTAACAGATCCGGTTGCTCAATATAAAAGAGTTCATAGCCACGGTTCTGTGCCTCTAGTAACATGGCCAGGGTACTATCTTTTTTATAATTAATGGATCCAATAGGATCCATGATCACACCAAGTTTAATAGTCATCGTTTTATATTAACGGCTTCGGCTTTTGTTTAACAAAAGGGTATACTAGTCGCGGTTGATTATTGCTAACATTTGTTTTTAAATTCATTTTTTTAAATGAGCCTATAGCTTGCTTGTTTATACGAATACGGTGTTATGAAAAATTAAGGATAATTGCTAATTCATTGATCTGTCTTGTTGATAGTGTTGTCCGCAATGTGCATATAATAGCTGGCTTAGAAGGTTGGACAGTCACTATGGTATCCAATTATTGTATATAACATGGGGACTTAGAGGTGGTTTTTCGAATAAATATTAAGAAGTGCGGCAATTTTTATTAAAAATCAAACAGTTATCGAAAATTGAATAATGGTATGGAACTCGCAGAGCAAGCAATGACGTATTTTTATGACGGGCTGAAGGTGATGGTTATCGATGATAGCAAGACCATTCGCCGTACTGCCGAAACATTGCTGAGAAAGGTGGGCTGTGAGGTAATTACTGCAACAGATGGATTTGAGGCCCTGGCAAAAATAGCGGATCATCGACCGGATATTATCTTTGTCGATATCATGATGCCAAGGCTGGATGGCTATCAGACGACAGCCTTGATCAAGAATAATAAAATTTTCAAAAAAATGCCGGTTATCATGTTGTCAAGCAAGGATGGCCTGTTTGACCGGGCACGAGGTAGAATCGTGGGTTCTGAGCAGTACCTGACCAAGCCTTTTACCAAAGAAGAATTGTTGGGTGCAATAAAAAAACATGTCACACGCTAATAAAGTGACAGTAAACAATAATAAGACATCGGTACTGAAGTTATGTATCTGTATGTCAATAAACAAATTTATGAGGACGACAAAATGGCGCGTGTATTGATTGTTGATGATTCGCCCACGGAAGTGCATGTGTTAAAAAATATTCTGGAAAATAATGGTCATCTGGTTATATCAGCAGATAATGCGGAAGACGGGATAGCTGCGGCAAAACAAGAAAAACCGGATTTGATTTTAATGGATGTGGTGATGCCCGGAATGAATGGTTTTCAGGCGACACGGGCGCTCACAAAAGATACAGCGACCTCAGCCATACCGATTATTATTGTCACCACCAAGGATCAGGAAACCGATCGGGTGTGGGGATTAAGGCAGGGTGCAAAAGATTATATTTCCAAGCCAGTGTTAGCGGAAGAGCTGGTTCGTAAGATTAAAGTGATTCTTGGAGGTTAAAAAGGAAGTGGCAGCCGTGGCAGAGACCTATCCATTGTTTGATTTGTTACGCAACATTGAGACGCGTAGCCGCAGCAAGGCACTTGGTTTACCTCAGAGAGAGGCGTTGCGTCAAAGCTGGTCGGGTATCGGCTTTCGGATGGCTGATGTACGGCTGATTGCCCCGTTTGGTGAAGTCAGCGAAATTCTGACCTTACCGACCCTGACCAAAGTTCCCAGTGCGCGGCCGTGGGTCATGGGCCTGGCTAATGTGCGTGGGACTTTATTACCTATTCTTGACCTTGGCATGTTTATCGAGGGCAGAAAAACAGTACGACACTCTCGCACCCGCTTGATGATAGTTAACCAGAAAGGTGTGATGGCGGGAGTTGCGGTGGATGAAGTGTTTGGTTTACGACATTTTTACGAAGAAGAGCAAACAGACATGTTTCCTCAGGTATCGCAACAATTGATGGAATATATCAGTGGGGCTTATCAGCAGAATGAAATTTATTGGGGCATCTTTAGTATGTTGCACCTGTGTCAGGATCCACAGTTTGCTGAAGTGGCATCTCGGGCATAGCAATAATCAAAAACGATAAAAACCTCGACGGCATATGAAGAAAATTGGTTAGCTGGATGGCTTGGTTAAGTCAGGCGTGATGAAGGAATCAGGAGTAGAATTATGAAGGTATTAGGTAAAGCACTGTTCGGTGACATGCCATTGGGTCAAACCATGGTGCTGGTTATTGTGCTATTAAATGTGTCCGTATTGGCTATGGTAGCCTTCTTCGGTCTGAGTGCGGTCCAGGATGAAAAGGACAAGGAATATATTTCCAAAATTGGTAATCAGCAGGTTCTTTCGCAAGAGATCGCAAAACTGGCCTCACAGGCTGCCCGTGGTAATGGGGAGGCATTTACGAGCTTGCAACATGCTCGGGACAAGTTTGAAGAAATTCTTAACTATCAAAAGCAGGAAACACCTGAGTTATCCAAAGGCAAAATGGGTTCACTGAATGAACTTGTTGGTCTGTGGACAGTGTATCGAGAAAATGTTGATATTATTTTGAAACGCGGCGATGTGGTTTCCTCCATGCGTTCTCATATTATTGGTATCGATGAGCAGATTCCTACTATGCTGGCGTTATCAGATGAAGTAGTTGCCAGTATGGCGCAACAGGGGGCTAAGGCTGATCAGGTTTATATTGCAACACGTCAGTTGATGTTGATGCAACGTATCTCCAGTAATGTGAGTCGGGTACTGGATGGTGGTGACGGTGCGGTAACGGCGGCGGATCGTTTTGGTCGTGATGCGGCATTGTTTGGTCGAGTTGTTGAGGATATGTTGCATGGCAACTCTCGCATGAGGATCAAGAAAATCACTGCGGTGGATACGCGAGCCAAGTTAGAAGAGGTTGCCAAACAATTTGCAGAGATTCGTAGTCAAGTTGGCGCGATTTTGGAACGTTCACCGGAAATGTTTCTGGTTTCGAGTGCGGCGGAGGATGTTCTTGCTTCATCGGCAGCACTGTTAATTAAAATTTCTGATGTATTTACTGCCTTTGAAGAAACCTCGAAAGGGCGTTTGACGCCTTTATTAGCAAAAGTATTTGGTGCTTCTACACTACTAATGTTTCTTATTCTGGGTTACCTGTACTGGACGTCTTCCCGCCGCCGCTTGAGGGAGACGGAGGGACAGCGTAGTCGTACAGAAGAGACTAACACGCGTAACCAGGAAGCTATTTTACGGCTACTGGATGAAATGGGTGATCTTGCTGATGGTGATTTGACAGTAACGGCGACGGTAACGGAAGATATTACCGGCGCGATCGCGGATTCTATTAACTACGCGATTGATGCCTTACGTAATTTGGTTGTGGCAATTAATGACACCACTCAGCAGGTTTCGACTGCGGCACACCAAACCCAGGCCACAGCGATGCATTTGGCTGAAGCGAGTGACCATCAGGCACAGCAGATTACCGACGCCAGTAGCGCGATTACGGAAATGGCTGTGTCGATTGAGGCTGTTTCTTCTCACGCGAGTGAGCTGGCTGACGAAGCGAACAAGTCAGTGAGCATTGCCGGACGGGGGGCTGAGGCGGTGCAGAAGACCATCCACGGTATGGATACTATTCGTGAACAGATTCAGGAAACGTCTAAACGAATCAAGCGACTGGGTGAAAGCTCGCAGGAAATTGGTGACATCGTTGAATTGATTAATGATATTGCCGAGCAGACGAATATTCTTGCCTTGAATGCGGCAATCCAGGCGGCGATGGCTGGTGAAGCGGGTCGTGGTTTCGCGGTGGTTGCGGATGAAGTTCAACGATTAGCGGAACGCTCAGGTGATGCAACCCGACAGATTGAAGCACTGGTAAAAGGTATTCAGTCTGATACCAAGGAAGCGGTAAATTCCATGGCAGAAAGTACTTCTGGGGTAGTTGCCGGTGCGCAGCTGGCACAGAATGCGGGTGAGGCATTGGAAGCAATTGAAAACGTATCGTCTCACCTTGCTGATTTGATTCGGAATATTTCTGACTCGGCCTCACAACAAGCGCAGGCAGCGACTAATATTTCTGAAACCATGAACGTGATTCAGGAGATCACAACTCAGACCTCTGCGGGTACGAATGAAACAGCGGCTTCAATTGGGAACTTGGCTGAGTTGGCCAACGAACTTCGCCATTCGGTTGCAGGCTTCAAGCTACCTAACTAGTTGCGGGGCTAACAACGGACTATGGCCACACGGGAACAAAAACAAGGTGTCGATCCTTGGCAAGCTGAACAACCGGCCCCAATGGATGAAGCCGAGTTGCAGTGTTGGATCGATCTATTTGAGAGTCGCACAGGTATTTATTTACTTAAAGAGCGTCAATCTTTTCTGCTAACCAGTTTGACCATCCGTATTCGTGAGCTGCAATTGGTCGATTACGCCACGTACTACCAGTATCTCGATCAGGGTTTGCAAGGTCAACGGGAATGGGAGAGGTTGGTGGATCGTTTAACTGTGCATGAGACTCGTTTTATTCGTGATGAGCGTGCCCTGTTTCTGATCTGCGAGCACTGCCTGCCAGGGTTCCAGCTGTCTATGGATAAAGACAAGGCATTTAATGTATGGAGTGCCGGTTGCGCCACAGGTGAAGAACCTTATTCTCTGGCAATGACCATTAATAACTATCTTGAAAAAAGTGGCCGTTCATTTGCTTATTCTGTGCTGGCGACAGATATCAGTCAGGCGTCATTGATTACGGCACAACAGGCTGTCTATCTCAATAACCGAGGCAAGAATTTATCAGCGGCGTTTCGTCAGCGCTATATCCAGCAACATGATAATTTACACTTTAATGTCAATAAGTCGATACGCGACAAGGTGACGTTTTCCCAGTTGAACTTGCTTGATCTGAATAAAGCCGACATCCCCTTGATGGATATTATTATTTGCCAAAATGTCCTGATCTATTTTAAGCAGGAATGTCGCAGGGCAATCCTGGATCATCTGATCCGATACCTCAAACCGGGAGGCATGTTAATTCTGGGCGCAGGTGAAATCTTTAATTGGAAAAATCCGCTGGTTAAAAGCTTTAAATTTCCTTCTACACTGGCATTCAAGCGGCTTGAAACAAATGAAGAAGATAACAAGGCGGTATCCCAATGAGTACCGATCAAAACCAACTGGATTTGAATACCCTGCGATGGGTCAAGTCTGAAATCGATACGACATTAAAACAAGCTCGTTTGGCTCTTGAATTGTATGTTGAATCACCTGCAAATAGCTCACAGTTAAAACTGGTTACCAATTATATCCATCAAGTATGCGGTACTCTACAAATGGTGGAGCTATATGGTGCGGCTATGCTGGCGGAAGAACTTGAATCTCTGGTCAGTGATATTGTTGATGGAAAGATTAAAGGCCGAGATGATATTTACGAAATCATGATGCGAGCTATGTGGCAGCTGCCTGATTACCTGGAACGTTTGCAATCTGGTTATAAAGATATCCCGATGGTGTTATTGCCATTACTCAATGATCTCCGTGCCGCGCGCCATCAACCGTTATTGACTGAAAGCGCCTTATTTAACCCGGATCTGGATGTAGAGATACCGGCTTCACCGATTGCCAGTGATGAGTCTTTGCAGGAGTTGGCAAAAAAACTACGTCACACATTTCATCTTGGATTACTGGACTGGTTCAGTAATAGTGATCCCAAAGGTGGTCTCAAAAAACTGGACAGCGTGATCGAAAATTTGCGCAAGTCAGCAAATGATCCTGAGGTTAACCGGGTTCTCTGGTCTGCCAGTGGCGTACTTGAGGCCTTGAATCAAGACGGTATTGAAGCCAGTGTGGCGGTTAAATTATTAATAGGTCAGGTCGATCGGCAGATCAAAAAAATTATTGACCATGGTGAGTTGGCCTTGACCAAGGAACCACCAGCAGAGCTGGAAAAAAATCTACTTTATTATGTTGCCAGATCTTCATCATCAGGAAAACGTGTTAATGAACTAAAGGATAAATTTAAACTGGCCGAAGCGCTGCCTAATGCAGAAACACTTGAACAGGCCAGAGTGGATTTAACGGGACCCAATGCAGATTTAATGCAAACCGTTTCCACCGTTTTGCTAGATAATTTGTTACAGGTCAAGGATGGACTTGATGTATTGCAACGAGCAGAGAATAAAAGTTTAAGCAGATTGCCTGCCTTGGTGGATGAATTAAAACAGGTCGCCGATACCCTCGGGATGCTCGGTTATGGTAAACAGCGCCAAACTATTCAGGAACAGGTTATTGTATTGAAGGCCATTGCCTCTGGTGACAAGGCGCTTGATGAAAGCGAGCTTATGGGGGTTGCTCAGGCGCTGCTGTCGGTTGAAAGCTTGTTGCAGAGCAATATCGTCAAGTCAGGCGGTGCTGGTAGTGGTCTGTCAGAGGAACTGATTGTAGAAAGCCAGCAACATCAAATAATTGAATCGGTGATGGAAGAGGCCCAGGCTAATTTAGCCAAGGTTAAAGAGTCGCTTAGTCGGTATATTGATATGCCGCGTAATACGAACTTGATCACAGACGTGCCTGGTTGGCTTGATCAGATTCGTGGCGGTTTTGAAATACTGGATATGCCTCGACCGGCTGAATTGATCACGGGTTGTCGTGATTATGTCCAGACCTCCATGATTGATGCAAAACGTAGTCAGGATCCGGCACAAATGGATGCCCTGGCTGATGCTATTAGCAGTATCGAATATTATATCGATTCAGTTGCAGGACAATGGGGCAACCCTGATACGATATTAAATGTTGCCGAAGAAAGATTGGCTTTTATCGGTGTGGGTGTTGAGATTGAATCGACTGATGAGTCAAAAGCAGTAGAGCTTGGTGTTAATCACAGCGTAAATGAGCTGAAATCAAGGCCTCGGCAAGGAGTGACTCCTCACAATGAGGAATCCATGATCGGTCTGGACTCATCTGATTCCGAAGATACCAGCACTGACAGTGTCGAAATGATGGACATTGAATTGTCCGATATGTCTACAACGGAGTTGTCCCTGGCCGATTTTGAAAAGACACTGACACAACAGGAAACTGGCTTCGAACAAGACAATACAGAACAATTTGATCTCGATAGTTCAATGATTTCGATGGATAAACTTTCAGAGGATTTATCCTTTAACAAAACCGAACAAACCAAAAATACCTCAAATGAGATTCAGGCGATTGATTTAAGTAGTGCAATTCTGGAACTGGATGGTGTGAATGAACCAGAAACAGTGATCGAGCAAACTGAAGGCACATTGAATAGTACCCAGGATATTAATTTTGACCGTGCATCGCAGGAGCTGGATGTTTCAATTGATGTGTTTGAGGGAGATTCTGCCATTGGCAGTGATCGTCTGGCACTAATAAGTACATCAAATGAAATTCAGGAAATTAAACTTGATATAGATCACTCTCTTGAGAGAACACAGGTTAATAAGGATAGTTCTGAACTGGTTGATATCGGTGAGTTGACGCTGGAACTCGAACTCAATGAAGCAAGGTCGCCAAAAGAAGTCATTCCAACAAAAAAATTAATCCCGCCGGTCTCAATGGCCGATATTGAATTACAGTTAGCTGAATGGTTTCAGGATGCTGGCAACAAAAAACATTCTCGCAAGTTACAAAAAGATATCAAATTAATAAAGCAATTTGCTAAGGAGACCGGTCAGGAAGATGTTTCCAAAATTGCCAAGGATATGATTGCCGTTATTAAAGCGGTACAGGATGGTGAGTCGTCACTGACTGATGATATTCGTAATATTCTGCAATTGGCTAATATTACCCTAACTGAACTGTTTAATGCGGGTGTTTTGCCCGATATTGATGAACTGATAGCTGATGAAGAATTTAACTCTGTTACATCTGCCACAAGGGATAGTGGTTTGTCTGAAGATTTTGATGATGAGATTATTGAGATCTTTATCGAGGAAGCCAGAGAAGAGCACGCTAACATATCTCGTCTATTACCAGTTTGGTCTGCCGATACGTCTCAGGAAGCATCATTACGCGAGTTAAGACGCTCTTTCCATACGTTGAAAGGCAGTGGACGATTGGTTGGGGCGACCAATCTTGGTGAGTTTGCCTGGGCTTTTGAGAATATACTCAATCGAGTAATCGATCATACGCTGGAGCCCAGCCAGTTTATGTTTGATTTATTACAGCAGGCTGCGGACACGTTACCGGGCCTGTTGGACTTATTTATTACCAGAGGTAAACCTGCTCAAAATGTTTTTGTTTTAATGCAACAGGCTGAAACGCTTAGTCAGGGTAAAGATGTTTCGATAGAGGAAGTTTCAGAAGAAATAACAGACCATGACTCCCGTGATGAAACGCTAATTATTGAGGTCGAAGATAAACTAGCTCTTGCCCCGGCCGTTGATGAGACCTTGCTGGATATTTACCGTAAGGAAGTCGAGAGCCACCTAGCTTCAATACAGTTTTATGTTGATGGCTGGAGAGACGATATAGATCGTAATGCCAACTCCAAACTTACTCGGGCTGTACATACTCTGACTGGTTGTTCAAGAACGGCAGCTGTTTCAACGCTGGCAGCGTTATTCGGTGAAGCAGAAAGATATATTAAACAGCTTGAAATGACCAATACTCTATTATCGGAAGATGCGGTAAGGGTATTGATTGCTTGTATTGATTTTACAAAGAAGACTATGGTGGTGCTGGATCAGCCGGGCATGGCGTTACCCGATAATCAGTCTTTGCTGCTTGAAATTCGGTTCTTGCATGACAAGGTGTTAGCCAAGGAAGCACCCTCTGTGAGTGACTTGAGTGTTATCAAGCGGCAATCTGATATAGGCGATACTCAGCAAACAGATAATAGTCTGTCTGAATATGATGACGAGCTGTTCAGTATCTTTATTGAAGAAGGTACCGAGATACTTGATGAAAGTGATCAGACCCTGCATCAGTGGTCTAATGATAAGCTGCATCCGGATCATATTATTGTCATGCAACGGTTGTTGCATACCCTCAAAGGGGGCGCACGTCTGGCGGGCTTTACCGAAATGGGAGACCTTAGTCATAGCCTTGAAGCGATGCTGGAAGCCATTGTTGATGGACAGATGGAAATGTCCGAGCAGATCTTCGAGGTGTTAATGACTGCCCAGGATTCTCTGGTTAATATGCTTGAGCAGATCAAGGCAAAGCAGCCATTGGCGGCTGCCAATAATATTATCAACATGGTTGATCAATTGTTGGGTGTGGAAGTTGTTGAGATAAGCAACGTTGCAGAAGAGCCTGTTACAGTAAGCAATCGTAGCCGTATGGTACCGGACAACGTAGTGTCATTAACCGCGTTGACCAAAATCAAAAAACTGGATCCGGTTACCCTTGTGAAGGGACAGCTTTTAGCCGAACTTATCCCGTCCAAGGAACTGGTCAGGGTTCGCTCTGAGCTGCTGGATAACCTGGTGAATTTTGCCGGCGAAGTCAGCATATATCGTTCCCGCATGGAACAACAAACCAATGCCTTTCGGTATAATTTGCAGGAACTGGATGATACGGTAGATCGTTTGCGTGAACAGTTACGCAAGTTCGAAATGGAGGCTGAGGCACAGATACAATATCGTGCTGAAGATTCTTTCAGTCATTCACATGAAGATTTTGATCCTCTGGAGTTTGACCGCTTTACCCAAATGCAACAATTGTCACGTGGCATGATGGAAAGTTTGAATGATCTTGATAGCTTGCGCGCAATCTTGTCTGGCTTGACCCGTGAATCGGAAACGCTGTTGGTTCAACAATCACGAGTGAATACCGAGTTGCAGGAAGGTTTGATGCGCACCCGTATGGTGCCTTTCAACAGCCAGGCTAATCGTTTGCGTCGTATAGTGCGTCAAACGGCAGACGAGCTTGGTAAACAGGCCGAACTGCACTTGCATGGAGGTGAAAGTGAGATTGATCGTACCGTTCTGGAACGCATGCTACCTGCGCTGGAACACATGTTGCGTAATGCAGTAGCACACGGTATCGAAATGCCAGAGCAACGCAAACAGGCTAACAAACCTGAAAAGGGGCAGATTAATCTGGATTTATCACGCGAAGGTGCGGATGTTGTGTTGACCCTGACGGATGATGGAAATGGTCTCGACCTCGCAACCATTCAACAAAAAGCCATAGAAAAAGGCAAGTTGAAACCGGGTAGTCACGTTACCCGTGAAGCCCTGTTCGATATTATTTTGGAATCAGGTTTTAGTACTGTCGATGAAGTTACCCAGATTGCTGGTCGTGGTGTCGGCATGGATGTGGTAAATAACGAGATCAAACAGCTCGGTGGTCTGTTAAATATTAATACTGAACAGGGTAATGGCACCCAGTTTACGATTAGTCTGCCTCTGACCCTGTCGCTGACCCGCGCCTTGATGGTTCAGGTTAGTGACGAGACCTACGCTTTACCTTTGCTCAGTGTGGAAGGTGTTGAGCGTATTACGACCGATAAACTGCAAGAGCTTTATGATCAGGATAAACCGGTTTATCAATGGCTGGGGCAGGATTATCCCTTTATTCATCTTGGTTCTGTCATGGGAGTTTCCAGCCCCCATGTGCCGCAGGAGCGAAGCCGCGTACCTTTGTTGCTGGTGCGCAGTGGTGAATATCGTGCTGCCGTACAAGTGGATAATTTGATTGGCAGCCGCGAAATTGTGGTCAAACCCGTTGGGCCTCAATTGAGTACTATGCGGGGTATTGCCGGTGCAACTATTATGGGTGATGGTAGTGTGGTGTTGATTATTGATCTCGGCGTTTTGGTTCGTGCAATTTCAATTCAGGATGCACGAATGACCGCAGCGGAGCCTGCTCCGGTTGTTAGCCAACAAGAAGCGTACAACCCTGTTGTGATGGTAGTGGATGATTCAATCACTGTGCGTAAGGTGACAAAGCGCCTGCTCGAACGAAACGACTACCAGGCGATTACGGCAAAAGATGGTATGGATGCCCTGGCACAGTTACAGGAAATGCATCCCGATATTCTGTTGCTTGATGTTGAAATGCCACGCATGGATGGTTTTGAATTGGCCACCAACATGCGTAATGATGACCGCCTCAAGGATATACCTATTATCATGATCACCTCTCGTACTGGACAAAAACACCGGGATCGAGCCAAAAAGATCGGGGTAAATTTTTACATGGGTAAACCCTATAGTGAAGGTGAATTGCTCGATAATATTCAAATTTTGCTCGATCAATAACATTAAGTTCGGGTAAATAGGGTGTGTCGTGCTCTAGATTATATCTGCTAATGATGGTTGCGCCATGAGCAGGTTATTGTTGCTCTAGTAAAGGAATGCATTGCGATTAACCCTGTCAGTAGTAGCATCAAGCTCAAAGCGCTGTATTTTGATAATTCCTGCACGCCTTGTATTGATAAAGTGAAGAGCGATGTCGTCAGCAGTGTGTGACTGACGTTGTGAGTTACTCGACAACACCAGAACAACTGGCGGATAATATGCCAAGACAATTTTAATTTGATCTGAATGGATAGTTAAATGGCTGATATAACCTATCTCAGTGCTGGAATGAAAAAAAGTGGTGCGCCAGCCCTGCCTGCGGGTCAGGCAAGCACAGTGCATTGCCTTATGATTCCTCTGACCAGCGATACCCTGTTGTTACCTAATGTTGCGGTTGCCGAAGTGACAGGCTATCAACAGCCCGAGACAATCCTGGGTGCACCTGATTGGTATCTTGGTAAGCACACATGGCGCGATTACCAGATACCCATCATTGTTTTTGAAATCCTCAATGGCAATGTCGATGGTACGTTTGGGGTCAACAAGAATAGTCGTATTGCCATCCTTAACACCCTTAATGGCAACGTGCAGCTGCCCTATGTTGGGCTGTTGGCACAGGGTATTCCTCGTTTACAGGTTATACAGAACAAGGAATTAGAGGAGAATATCGCTGCTCAGGATAAACAAAATGCCTATGTTTTGGGGTTTGTTCTGGCGAATGGGGAACCGGTGATTATTCCGAACATTGATATGGTTGAGCGTGTTATTTTAGATCTGTCTCTATGAGCGTATTGTCACCTCACGCATCTTTATTTTGGTATCTATTGAGGCACCCTTATTACAAAACACATTTATAAAATGCCCTGCTTTATTTTCTAATAAATTCAATAAGTTTGCTTTGGTTGACAGGGTGCGAGATTTAATCACATATATACCACAATTTGCCTTGAGACGGTTTGGGTTGGGCACCACACTGTAAATGATGGTATTATGAGCGTCCTGTTCGAGTTGAGAGAGCAAGGAATCGGGGGACGGAGCCAGGGCAAGAGCATATTAATTCCCTGGACAAATCAATTCAGATCGTAACGTATCATCCATAATCGCAATCTTACGCTTTCGCCTCATACTGGCCTTACTGGTAGTATTTTGTTTAAGCTGCCGGCGCCCCCCGAT
>JAFLJQ010000040.1 GCA_022712915.1 Gammaproteobacteria bacterium
TCCGATGGGGTTCAATAAGTTCCCTTATTTTTCAATGAGTTTAAAGATCCTACGTATGATGAAACGCTGGAAATAGCACTATTTCATACGATGGGGAAGCTTCCTGAGCCGGAATCAACCCACAGATTTTTCTGAAGAGCCTTAATAACATACAATACAAGTCTGTAATGACAAGAATTTAACCTGTTCTCTTAGAGTTGATATCCTCGTTTCGAGGCCTAAAATTTCAGAGCCTTGTTTGTGGTTGATATGTATTCCTACGTAGAACATGGGAACAAGAAAAGGCTGCTTAGGTTGTGGGGGATTGTCGAGGGAGGTGATCATTTTGGCCGGGCGCATGCAATGCGCCCCTACAGGGGGATGTTGGATTAAATTGATGATACTAAACCGGACACCCATCGTAATCAATACCCATAACGCCACTAAAAACAACTGGTTACATGTTGGCTTGTCGGTTTGTTATGGTGGGTATTTAGATATATTAACGAGGGTGATGCCGGATTAAATTAATGATGGGTGGTTGTTTTAATGTGGTTGAGGTTGTGGGGGATTGTCGAGGGAGGTGATCATTTTGGCCGGGCGCATGCAATGCGCCCCTACGGGGGATGTTGGATTAAATTGATGATGGGCCATTGTTTTCATGCGGCTGGGGATGTTGGGTTAAATCTTCTCGTTCCCACGCTCTGCGTGGGAATGCATACGCACAGCTAACCTGTACATTTTCCCTAAATACAGTTGAATGTCTGGTCTGCCTCAGCATGAATATAATTTCAGTGCTTTGTTTGTGGTTGGTATGTATTCCCACGCAGAGCGCTGTCTCTTATACACAAGTCAAAACAATCACATTATCATGCCACTATAACGTAGAGTTTCCCTCCCCTTGCGGGGGAGGGGTAGGGTGGGGGGATTAAAATTCAGTTATTTTTCCAGAATTAACCACCTCCCCCTAGCCCCCTCCTGCAAGGAGGGGGGATAATTCAGCAGGCTCGTCTGAGTTTTGGAAAAATTCCAAGATTACGTACAGGCAGATAATTTGTGTATAAGAGACGGCGCAGAGCGTGGGAACAAGAAAAGACCTAGTCTGCCTCAGCATGAATATAATTTCAGTGCTTTATTTGTGGTTGGTATGTATTCCCACGCAGAGCGTGGCAACAAGAAAAGGCAGGTTGAAAAAATATTATGTTATTTCAGTTTCAATTCAGCTCTCGTCTGTAATCTTATGGATAAGGGATCGTTGAATGATCAGCGCTCTATAAAAAAATGAAGGTGAGGTTATTATGAATATGAAATTTATCGGTGTTACTGCATTGTTGATGGCAATACCATTCTACGCTCAGGCGGGGGCAGTGTCGGAGCTTGAGGCTGAATATCAAACTCAGGGGGCAGGCCCATTCAGTGCTAGTGCTGGAGAGGCGTTGTGGAACAAAAATTTCATCAATACTAAGACAGGTAAAGAGCGTAACTGCACTAGCTGTCATGGCGCTGATCTAACAAAGGTAGGCAAACATGTACGTACTGGTAAGGCCATTAAACCCATGGCTGCATCTGTGAATCCGCAACGTCTTACCAAGGTCAAAAAAATCAATAAGTGGTTTGTCCGTAACTGCAAGTGGACTCTGGGACGTGTGTGTACTGCTCAGGAAAAAGGCAATATGCTGGCCTATCTCAAGAACCTTTAAGCGACTGAACTTTATATTAAGAGGTCTATTATGAAACGTAAACCGTCGGCAATGAATTCCATCCGATGATTGCACCTCATTCTTCTCGTTCCCACGCTCTGCGTGGGAATGCATACACGCAATTAGCCTGTACACACACCCTAAATACAGTTAAACGTCTGGTTCGTCTCAGCATGAATATAATGTCAGAGCCTTGTTTATGGTTGGTATGTATTCCCACGCAGAGCGTGGGAACAAGAAAATGTCTGATCTGTCTCAGCATGAATATAATGTCAGTGTCTTGTTTATGGTTGGTATGTGTTCCCACGCAGAGCGTGGTAACAAGGAAATTTAACGAAGGGAATGCCGGATTAAATTGATAATCGGCTAGTGTTTTAATGCGATTTAGGTTGCTGGGGATGGTTGATGGAGGTGATTGTTTTAACCGGGCGCATGCAATGCGCCCCTACAGGGGGATGGCTGATTAAATTAATGATGGGCGATTGTTAAATATGGTTTGGGTTGTGGGGAATTATTGATAAAGGTGATCATTTTGACCGGGCGCATGCAATGCGCCCCTACGGGGGGATATTGGATTAAATTGATGATGGGCTATTGTTAAATACGGTTTGGGTTGTAGGGGGTTATCGATAAAGGTGATCGTTTTAACCGGGCGCATGCAATGCGTCCCTACGGTACGATATTAAATATTCGTGTTGTGTTAACTCGAAAACAGGGCTTCGGCTTTTTTTAAATCTTCTTCGGTGTCTATTCCTGGGCCGGGGGATTCACTGGCTATGGCCATGGCAATCTGTTCACCGTGCCAGAGGACTCTTAGCTGTTCGAGTGATTCGGCTTTTTCGATGGGGCTGGGTGTGAGTGTTAAGTAGGTTTTGATGAATCCAGCCCGGTAGGCATAGAGGCCGATGTGTCGATAATATAAATCGGGTTCGGATGGTAATATTTTTTCGTTATGACTGAATGCCTCTTGATGCCATGGCAAGGGGGCACGACTGAAGTAGAGGGCATGTTTCTTTTTGTCCAGTACGACCTTGACGACATTTGCATCAAATAGATCGGCGGCGGTGGCAACAGGTTCACACAGGCTGGCCATTTTGCAGTCGATGTTATTAATCAATAACGCGGCCACTTGATCGAGGCAGGCCGTTGGCATCATGGGTTCGTCACCTTGAAGATTGAGGATGATGTCATCTTCGACAAAGCCTTTAATATCGATAACCTCTGCAAGTCTTTCAGTGCCTGAGGCGTGTTCTGCCGAGGTCATGCACACATGGGCACCGAAGGATTCCGCCGTTTGCTTTATTCGTTCATCATCGGTTGCGATGATGACGGATTTTGCCTGGCTTTTGTTGGCTTGCTCATAGACATGTTGCAAGATGGGTTTGCCTGCCAACTGAAGCAGAGGCTTACCGGGTAATCGGGTCGAGGCATACCGGGCCGGTATGATGATGTGAAACTGCAATCAAACTTCCTCTTCTGCCTCAAGTTGTCTGGCTTCTTCTTCGAGCATGACGGGAATGCCTTCTTTGATCTGGTAGGCCAGTCTGTCAATTTTACAGATGAGTTCTTGTTGATCTTTGTTGTAGAGCAACTTGCCTTTACAAACGGGACAGGCAAGGATATCAAGTAGTTTGTTGTTCATCAGACTTTATTTCCTTTAATTTTTCAAGAATGGCTTTACCAAAGGTTTCCTGGACTTCAACCGTCACGGGGACATACCAGTGATGTTCTTTGGCGAAGCGTTTACATTTTACCGCATCTTTCTCTGTCATGAATACCGGTTTATCGTCATCAAATTCCAGTTCTTCTTCCTTGTAGAAGTAGTGATCTGAAAAAGCATGGGCGATCACGTCAAGTCCCAGCCCAGTAAGTTGATTAAAAAACCGATCAGGGTTACCGATACCGGCAATGGCATGAACTTGCTGGCCCTTGAATTTTTCGATTGGCTGGCATTGTTTTGAGTCTTGCAAACGACAAGCATGGGTAATGCTGTAATACATGCTGTATTCGCCCTCTTCTGCCGAACCATTGCCCGCCTTACCATTGGCCACGATAAAGTCGACTTTCTTGAGACGTTGAATGGGTTCACGCAAAGCCCCGGCAGGCAGGCAATAGCCATTGCCAAAACGCAGCTTGCTATCGATTACGGCCACTTCGATGTCACGGTGCAGGGCGTAATGCTGTAGTCCATCATCGGAAATGATGATGTTGCACGTTGGGTGGTAGTGTAATAATTCTTGCCCGGATATCAACCTTTCAGGCCCCACGGCCATGGGACAAGCGGTGCGTTTGGATATCAAAATGGCTTCGTCACCGACTGTGACCGGGTCGCCATCGGGTCTGACCTGTTGTGGCCAGTGTCGAGCTTTGCCACCGTAACCGCGACTGATAATACCAGGATGGTAGCCATGTTCTTTTAGGTAATTTGCCAACCAGGCCACCAATGGTGTTTTACCCGTGCCTCCGACAGTCAAATTGCCTATCACGATCACCGGTGCGGCCACTTTTTCTGTCTTTTTAAATTTTAATGTATAGGCTAGGCTGCGGAAAAATACGACCGAGCAATACAGCCAGGATAGGGGCCTTAAAAATTTGGCGGTACCCTGTTTACTTTGCCAGATGGTAAACAGCTTCAATTCGAGTTTACGTTTAAACGACGAAATCAACTGTCACCCCTTGTTATCTGATTATTTTCCTGAAATTGCAGCTTGTACAATTTTGCGTAAATATCATCTCGTTCTAACAATGCCTGATGGCTGCCCTGCTCAACAATTTTACCCTGGTCCATCACCACAATTTTATCCACCCGCTCAATGGTCGATAACCTGTGGGCAATCACCAGGGTGGTACGGTTTTTCATCAGCTCATTCAGCGCCTGTTGAATATAACGCTCGGATTCATTGTCCAGCGCAGAGGTGGCTTCATCGAGTATAAGGATAGGTGCATTTTTGAGGATCGCACGGGCAATGGCCAAACGTTGCCGTTGACCACCGGATAATAAGACCCCATCCTCACCCACCTGAGTTTTGAGGCCCTCTGGCATTTGCTCAATAAACTCCATGGCATGGGCCATTTTGGCGGCCTGAATGACATCATCCTCTGTCGCCGTATCCAGTGCGCCATAGGCAATATTATGACCAATGGTGTCATTAAATAAGGTAACGTGTTGGCTGACCAGGGCAATCTGGCTTCGTAGGCTGCTCATCTTGATATTACATAAATCGATGCCATCCAGTGTAACCCGGCCTTCTGTCAGTTCATAAAAACGAGGAATCAAACTCACCAGGGTTGTTTTGCCCGCCCCGGAACGGCCTACAAAGGCGACACTTTCACCGGCCTTGATCTGTAAATTAACATCATCCAGCACCTTCGCTTTGTCTTTATTATATGAAAAGTTGACATGCTCAAAAATGATATCGCCTTTTATGCTGGTGATATCCTGACCCTCGATATCTTTTTCCTGTTCCATATCCACAAAGTCAAACACGCTTTGCGCTGCGGCTATACCCTGTTGCAGTAAGGCGTTGACACTGGTCAGGCGTCTGATGGGTTGCATCAGCATGAGCATGGCCATCATGAATGAGACAAAGGTATCGACCCCGATGATTTCCCGTAATCCCGGCATGGTTGCAAGATAAACGATAACTGCAAAAGCGATGGCCACAATCAACTGCACAAGCGGGGTGCTGATGGCCGTGGTGGCGGCAATTTTCATGGTTTGATTGCGGTTATATTCATTTACTTTGGCAAACTGTCTGGCTTCATATTCCTGACCACCAAAGATTTTGATCACCCGTTGGCCTTCAATGGCCTCTTCCGAGACGTGAGAGATACTGCCCATGGAAGACTGGATGCGTTTGGCCAGTTTACGAAAACGTTTACTCACGAAGACAATAATCAGTGCGAGGATAGGGGCGAGAATTAAAAAGATGATGGTCAGTGACCAACTGATGTAAAACATCCAGGCCATCAGGGCAATGATAGTGATGGTGTCGCGTATCAGAATCGTAATCGCTTGTGATGAGGCCGTGGCAACCTGCTCTACGTCATACAATAATTTGGATAAAAGCACACCCGATGAAGATGTTTCAAAATAAGTCACTGGCAAACGTAACATTTGATCAAACATGTTAGCTCGAAGTGTTTTAATCACGTTGCGGGCAATCCAGCTCATGCCATAACTTGAGAAAAAACCAGCAATCACACGGATAATAAACAGTCCGATGATCATAAATGGGATCCAGCGTATGGTCTGGGGATCCTTGTCGACAAAGCCCGCGCCGGTGATCAACTTCATGATGGCGGCAAAGGCGGCATCGGTAGAACCGAAGACGATCATACCGAGAACGGCAAGAATAAAGACCTTCCAGTAAGGAAAAACATACGACAAGAGGCGACGATAAATTTTCATTCCATCGGCCTGCTCAGATTGTTGATCCATATTTTTTTTATTCTTCCACTTGCTTCGTCGCAAAGGTCAAGTTGACCAGACCTAGCTGCCGGGCAGCGTCCATTGCGGTAATAACTGACTGATAGGATGTATTTCGGTCAGAACTGATAATAAGTTGAGGGTCTTTTTCTTTCCCTCGAACCAGGCGAATAGCCCTTTTTAATGTAATGAGTTCATTGTTTTTCACACGTTGTTGATTCACAAAATAACGGCCCTGGCTGTCAATTTCGACCTCTATTCTAAATTTGTCCGTTTTAAGTGGTTTGCCGCTGGCCTCTGGCAGCTCAATACTGATTTCCGATTGTTTATTAAACGTAGTTGAAACCATAAAAAAAATCAGCAACAGGAACACCACATCGATCAGGGGTGTCAAATTTAGCTGTGGTTCTTCCTCGCTTTGATTATGGCGAAAATTCATGCCACACTGGCCTGCTCACGATCTCCATGCATCACATCGATGACCTTCATGGCCTCCTCTTCCATTTTGAGTACCAGTACATCGACCTTGCCCCGAAAATAGCGATAGAAAATCAGGCTTGGAATGGCCACCAGCAGGCCTGCTGCGGTGGTGATCAGGGCCTCTGAAATCCCGCCTGCCAGGACAGTCGGGTTACCAACTCCCTGGGTCGTTATTGCAGCAAAGACCTTTATCATGCCGATAACGGTGCCCAACAGTCCGAGTAGTGGCGTAATTGAAGCAATCGTGCCCAGTGAATTAAGATACCGATCCAGATCCTGAACTACCTGGCGTCCCGTTTCTTCGATGCTTTCTTTCATAATTTGTCGGGGATGGTGCCGATTAATCAGACCGGCGGCCAAAACCTTGCCCAGGGGGGAACTCGCTGCCAGGGCCCGAATATGTTCCTTATCAAGGGAATTGCTCTTGTTCCATTGCCAGATCTGCGCCAGCAAATTTTTGGGGGCTATCTTTTTTTCCTGCAATGACCAAAATCGCTCACCTACAATTGCCAGAGCAATCACTGAACATAAAATAATCGGTAGCATTAACCAGCCACCTGCCTGCACCATCTCAAACACTAATATAACTCTCCATAAATTAAGCTTGCCAGAACCGCGGCTAACTTTAGCAAAGACCAGCCAGAGTCGAAAGGCTAATCAGGCAGGATGACAACTAATATGCGTGTTTGTGATGCCAATAACGTTGCTGTGACGGGCGAAAAAATTCAGGCTCCAATCTATCCTTGTCATCTTTGTTGGCTTTCAACCTGAAACCAATGGCACCCTGACGGGCCGTGTCATGCTGAATGGCGTTGGCCTGTTGATAACGGGCGACCACTTTGGCAGATGGGAAACGGTAGCGGTTACGGTAGCCGACAGGGAAGAGTACATAAGCAGGTTGCACCGCACGAATAAACTCCTCTGTCGAGGAGGTCTTACTGCCATGATGTGGTGCCACCAGAATATCGACCTTCAGTGTGGCGGCAAATTGCTGTACCAGGAGGTACTCGGTCTCTTTTTCGATATCACCCGGTAATAACACACTGCCATATGGGCTCTGAATATAGAGTACACAGGACTGATTATTTTCTTTCCCGCCTGAATCGATGTCTCTCGGATGTAGCATGGTAAATAACACGCCATCCCATTGCCACGCTTGACCTTGCTGGCAGGATGCCGCCCTGTTGGAGTCCAGCAATGCCGGGGCACTGCTATAAATCTGTTTTACCGGCATCCGAGCCATCAGGCTATCAAGGCCACCGATATGGTCATTATCACCGTGACTGATAATCAACGTATCGACGGCTGTTATCTGTTTACGATATAAAAACGGCAACAACACGGCACTGCCAGTATCAAACTTACGGCTAAAACGGGGGCCAGTATCAAACACCAGAGTATGATATTGAGTCTGAACAACCGCCGATAGCCCCTGCCCCACATCCAGCAAGGTAAAAAATGCCTCACCCTGACTTGGCCTGTCCGGTTGATGAAAGATCAATGGCAAGAGGCAGATAATGCCCAACCAACGGCCAGAACGGATCGGGCCAAACATCAAGATCAGGATGCCTATAACAGAAAGCAACAATATCAACATCCCAGGCACGACGCCGACCCAGGTGGCATAACTCAACTGTCCCATCCAGGCCAATATGTCAGTCATATATTCCAGTACGGTGGCACCCAGCTCGATGAGGCTGCGTCCAAGCACCGTGGACAAGCCAGAAATCAGCAGGCCCGTGAGTAACAGCGGCACCACTAACAGGCTGACCACGGGCACAGCCATAAAATTCGCCAGGGGCGAAATGAGTGAAGACTGCTGAAAAAAGAGTAATAAAAAGGGTAACAGACCCAGGCCAACAAGCCATTGCACTTTGAACCACTTATCCCACCAGTAGGCACCATTACGCCTACCCTGCATGCCCATGAAGATTAAACTAACGGCACCGAATGACAGCCAGAAACCGGGACTCAGAACGGCCAGGGGATCATGTAATAACACCAATAACAAAGCCAGGGCCAGCCCATAACTGGGGGAGACATGGCGTTTAAACAGCACCGCCAACATCACCACCGCCACCATGATCAAGGCCCGTTGAGTTGGCAGCGACCAACCGGCCAGGGCCGCATATACCCCGGCCGCCAGAAAAGCGAACAAGGCTGCGGCCTTTGGCGCGGCAATAAGTAATGGCAAGCGGCCTAAATGTGCCCAGACCACTCTGATGAGCATGAAAACCAGACCGGCCACCAGGCCGATATGCAAGCCTGAAATGGCCACCAAATGATTGGTGCCGGTCTGTCGAAATGTCTCCCACTGCTGCGGGCTGATCTCTTCCCGATAACCGAGGGTCAGGGCAGAGACCACCCCTTGCATGGGATGATCCGGTAAATACGACACCAATTGCCGTTGAAGCCGTTGGCGAAATCGTTGCAATGGGTAATCAAGGGGGCTGCTGGTCAGCAAGTTATAGTCCGAGTTAGTCCTGACATAACCTGTGGCCCGGAGCCGTTTGGTGAAAAGCCACTGCTCATAATCAAAACCGCCCGGATTCATAAAGCCATGAGGACGTTTCAGACGAACGGTAAAACGCCACTGATCGCCAACGTTTAAATCAGGTGGCTGTCCATACCAGCTGAGCCGGACGTATTTCGGTAAAGCCAGCGGGTGGCCCTTAAAACGGGCATGCAAGACATCAAACTCAAACTGCCATAAACGCCCTTTATCTATTGGAATACTGGCAATATGGCCTGTAATGACCACATCTTTTCCTTCAATATGCTCTGGCAAGTGCTGGCCGAGAATCCAGCTGGCATTGAACCAGGCCCAGACAAACCCCATAACGAGCCAGTTGATTAATTTTAAATTTAGTCCTGGGTAACGAAGGTTGAAGAGCAAGACAAGGAATAATATTACGAAAATTAATGCCAACCAATATAATTCTGGTAGCTCTTTGAATGCTTGTAAGGCTAAAATACCCGCCAAGAATGCTATCGTCCCTGATCGCATAGAATGTGCAACTCCCTGTTAGTATATATTGAGTTCTTAAAACGTAGTTAAATAACAAATTATCCATGCCAAGAAAGTTCTTTAAAAAGGTGTTACCAGACCCGGACAAGTATCGTCGGCACCCCTACCTTAATAAAGTTTTTGGTCCGCTGCTGCAAGATCCAAACCTGCTGCACCTCAATCGCCGTTCCGTCACGGGTGCCTTTTTCATTGGCCTGTTTATTGCCTTTATGCCCATACCGCTGCAAATGGTGGTTGCTGCGGCACTGGCCATTTATTTTCATACCAATTTACCTCTTTCAGTCGCGCTGGTCTGGATATCGAATCCTTTTACCATTCCGGCCCTTAGCTGGTTTTGCTATAAAGTCGGGGCAATACTCCTGGGCACTAAACTGCATACGATTCAATTTGAATTTACTTTCAGCTGGCTAACAACCGAGTTGCTGATGATCTGGCAACCGTTTTTACTGGGCTGCTTTCTGGTCGGAGCAATCAGCGCACTGTTAGGCGGATTTAGTGTAAACCTGATGTGGCGTATCAATGTCGGTCGCCAGTGGCACTTGCGTAAAATGCTTCGCAGCAAGAAATCAACCAAATAACTATTTGTTATTACTTGATTTTTCCATCTTCCAGGTGAAGCACGCGATCCATTTTTTCAGCAAAGCGCAAATCATGGGTCACGACAACAAAACTGGTATTCAAGTCCCGGTTCAGTTCCTGCATTAAGCCGTAAACACCATCCGCCGTTTTGCCATCCAGATTACCCGTCGGTTCATCGGCCAGCACACATTGCGGGTGACTGACCAAAGCCCGAGCCACGGCAGCACGTTGTCGCTCTCCTCCTGATAATTCGTTAGGCTTATGGGCCAAACGCGGTTTCAGACCGACTCGTTCAAGCATGTCTGTTGCCTCCTGCAAGGCCTGACGCGGCTCAGTACCACGTATCAGCAGTGGCATAGCCACATTTTCAAGGGCGGTGAATTCCATTAACAAGTGATGAAACTGATAGATAAAACCCAGGGTTCGATTTCGTAATACGCCCCTGGCCGCCTCATCCAACGAAGACATCTCCTGGCCGATCACTTGTACATGGCCTTTAGTCGGGACATCAAGGCCACCCAGAAGATGCAGCAAAGTGCTCTTGCCTGAACCAGAGGCCCCCACAATCGCCACCTGTTCACCTGGATTAATGTGCAGATCCACCTCACTTAATACTTCGACCGTTGCCGGGCCTTCGACAAAGGTTTTGGCCAGTTGCTGGCAGGCCATCACCGGCCCGTCATAAATGGCTTGAGTTTGAGGTTTATTCATAGCGCAATGCCTGAGCTGGCTGTGTCTGGCTGGCACGTCGCGCAGGGTAAATCGTCGAGCCAACACCTAATAAAAAAGAAATAGAACATATCATCCATACGTCTGACCAGTGCAGATCCGACGGTATGGCACTGATGTAATAGACAGTGGGATCAAGAATATGAAAGCCAAACAAACTTTCAACCACGGGCACAATCACATCTAGATTCAAGGCCAGACCCACGCCTCCCAGGGTACCCAGTACTGTTCCAACCGTACCTATTATTGTGCCCTGCACCATAAAAATAGCCATGATGGTACGCGGAGATGCCCCCAACGTGCGTAAAATGGCAATGTCACTCTCTTTGTCGGTAACGACCATCACCAGAGTCGAGACAATATTGAAGGCCGCGACGGCAATAATTAGCAAGAGCAACAAGAAGATCATGCGCTTTTCAATTTTGACGGCACGAAACCAGTTGGAGTGGTAACTACTCCAGTCTCGAACCCAATATGCGGCCAGTTCATCCGATTGTAGTTGTTTGCGTATCCAGGGTGCCTCAAACAGATCTTTTACCTGCACACGCACGCCTGTGGCCTGACCTTTCATACGTAACAAACGGGCGGCATCGTCCATATGGATCACACCCAGACTGGCGTCATAGATATTATGCCCAACCTGGAAAATGCCTGTCACAGTAAAGCGCTTCATACGGGGGGCTATACCGGCCGGGGTGACATTGATACTGGGGGTCACCAAAGTCACCTTGTCCCCCATTCCAGCACCAATCAAGCGGGCTAAATCATAACCTAACAGAATATTAAACTGGCCAGGCTGGACGCTGTCCCACGTGCCCTCCACCATGCGCTGGGCAATTTTTGATACACGGGCTTCTTGTTTGGGTAATACGCCACGAATCAGGGTGCCATTAACATTGCCGGCAAAGATCAGCATGCCTTCAGCCTGAATATAAGGTGCGGCCGCCACTACCTTGGGGTTTTTTTCAGTCGATTCAACCACTTTTTCCCAGTTGCGAATGCGGCCTTCAAAATCAGAAATAGTGAGATGGGAAATGGTATCGAGCATCCTTTCTCTGACCTCTTTTTCAAAACCGTTCATCACTGACAAAACGGTAATCAGGGCCGTCACCCCCAGAGCAATGCCCAGCATGGAAGATAGTGAGATAAAGGAAATAAAGTGATTACGGCGCTTGGCTCGGGTATAGCGAAGGCCGACAAACAGGGCAAATGGTTTATACATAGGACGGCATTAAAACATAAACACTGGCGGTTCGCTACGTGTCAAAACACATAGCTCACATTTCAATCATGAGCTGATTTTGTAAACAAATTTCAGCCTCTGTCACCTCAGCCTGCCAGGCCATAACTTCCACACCGGCGGCAAATACCTCTGTTAACGTTTTGGCATAACATGGATCAATTTCGTTGGCAGACCTAAAACCAGTAACATCAGCGCGC
The DNA here is from genome assembly GCA_022712915.1 of Gammaproteobacteria bacterium. GTDB lineage: Bacteria > Pseudomonadota > Gammaproteobacteria > UBA6429 > Thiohalophilaceae > JAHEDB01. The sequence goes on from JAFLJQ010000040.1 coordinate 12,365, forward strand.
TGCACAGAAAAAAAGATCACCGCCCGATGTCCAGCCTCGACCATGGCCTTTAATTCGCGCAAGTGTTTGCTGCCCCGCTGGGTGACCGCATCAGGAAAGATAGCCAGCCCCCTGGCATCCGCTGCTGTAACATTCTTAATCTCAATATAACAGTCTTGTGACTTATTCTTGAGCAACAAATCAATACGGCTGTTTTCATGACCATAAGGCACTTCACTTAAGATCTGCTCATAACCTTGCAGTTCAGTGATAAGACCGGATTCAATGGCTTCTGTGAGTAGTTGATTACTGAGCATTGTGTTTACACCGATTTTTACACCGTCATTGTTCTCACTCATCTCCCAGGAATAACGGTATTTACGCTTCAGATTTTGCGTATCCCGCAACCAAACCCGCATCCCTGGCTCGGCACAACCCAACATACTGCCGGTATTAGGGGTATGAACCGTGAGTTCTGTACCATCGTCCAGGCGAACGTCGGCCAAAAAACGTTTGTAACGTTTTAACAAGGTGACAGGAAACAAGGGGGGGTCAATCAGCAATTTAAATCTCGATTCAATTTCAAAAATATAAAGCTTGAGTCTATTGAATATCTCACCACACTTCCATCATGTTAAATATTGAGCAGGCACACTTACCCGCTTACCCGATTACCGAAAAATCGAAACATCTAGTAAGGATATTAACCTGTACTAACGACACACCGATGCATATCAACCCACTGCTGTCCCGTTAAGTATTTAATCCATTTTAAAGATCTAAACCGCAAAGGGCGCAAAGGATCGCAACGTTATTTTGTTTTATATTAGGGGAAAATTAGCGCTTATCCGAAAACTTCAAGCTCATTTTTTATACATTACCAAATTTATTTTTTCTTTGCGCCTCTTTGCGACCTTGGCGGTAAAATGTGTTTTATAAACAATTTTCATGTCTCATGCTCATTTCAACCTCCTCAAGCCGTTAAATACTCGGTAGATACATGATTTTTTAGATGATTAACGGGACAGCAGTGATATCAACCACACTTATATAATGGATGTGTACCTCCGTTTACGACAGGAGAACAAATCCACGCTATAAATATCCATCAGACATTTTCACAAAAAAACATCGAAAACGGGGAATCCATGGCCTCCACTTAGACTCTGTGCTACTGGTTAAATAGGCTATCAAGCAAAAATTTATCAGCAACATAATGGGTTATGTAAATTTATGTAATGTTATAACAGACTTTGCCGACACAACTTCTATACTTTATATCAAACAAAAAAACCTTGCTATGACTACTACCCATACACAACAAACTGAAAGTAAATTTGTCGCACTAGCCAGCATTGCAGCAGAATTGTATTCCGTTATGACCGTCGCTTGGGGTGTATCCCTGGCTGCAAAAAATGCCAAAGTCATTTCAGCCCAGTCTGGCGAGAAAGGACGCGGATTCCAACCTATCACGGAATTTATCGATGAAATTGCACAACTAGCCATGACTGGGGTTAACGAAATAAACAACGAAGCCTTACAGCTAACCAAAATAGCTGTAACAGAATACCGCAATATTGATGCTTACCATCGTTTTGACTCCGTCAGAGAAAAAAATAGCAAAGCCCAATATATAAAATCTATGACACCCGCCATGAAACAAGTTGAACAAAACATGCAGCTCTCAACAAAAATATTCAAAAAAAGTTTAAGCAACCTAACCCAGCTACTTGAAACCATGGATGAATATATGTTGTCAGCACGCGCCATTGCATCTGTCTCACGAATTGTCACCTCCAACGCCCAGGAATATAGCAATCAACTCAAAGTTGTGGCAGATGACCTTGATCAAGCCGCCTCTTATATCAAGGATAAATTATCAGAAAGTTATCAACACTTAAACAATGTGAAAATGCAAACACACTAGTCGACATAAACTACCATCAGGGATAAAAATGAAAGCAACAAAAATATTCGACCAGGGGCATCAGTGGTATATGTTTGGCCGGGATCCAGAAAAACCAGAAGGCATTATTGATACCAATCAGTATATGGTGGTAGCCGGTAACCGGGCATTGTTAATGGACCCCGGTGGTATTGAAGTGTTTGCCCCCATGCTGGGAGCCATCTTGCATCATGCCAACGTCGATCAAATCACGGATCTGTTTGCCTCCCATCAAGATCCCGATATTATTTCATCGCTTGGTCTATGGGATCAGGCTCTACCAAATGCAAAGCTTCACGCACCCTGGATATGGGAGGGATTTATTCGGCATTTCGGCATGAATAACATCCAGTATGTGGCTATCCCAGATGAAGGCCATAACATCAGCCTTGGCTCAGTTGATTTTGAGCTTATCCCGGCACACTACCTGCATGCCTCAGGCAATTTTAATGTCTATGACCGAAAAGCAAAAATATTAATGAGTGGTGATATTGGTGCAGCACTGGAATCAAGTGAATCCCCCCTGTTCGTGGAAGATTTCAATAAACATATTCCAAAAATGAAAATGTTCCATCAACGCTGGATGCCTTCAAACCGAGCCAAAAATGACTGGGTAAATCGTGTCCGTGAGCTGGATATTGAATACATGGCACCTCAGCACGGTAGAATATTTAAAGGCGACGATGTCAAACGCTTTCTTGATTGGTTTGAGGCGTTAGACGTTGGAATAGCGGTTCAATCAGAGGCATTCTAACCGCAAAGATCGCAAAAAAAAATAAACCGGAATACATCGGATAGCCTCTCATTTTTTCTAAAACAGAAACAAAGCAAGGTCGAGATCCTTTGCGGTTTAGATTTTTAACAAGCCAAAACCTTATGGCCCTGCTTTAAAAAGATCAAATATCCCGCCGCACTTCCATCACATTGGGAAGTGCGCCAATACGATTTAACACTAGACTAAGCTGATCAACATCGTGGATCTCCAGGCAGAATTTCATAATTGCGGTATGATTCTGAGTATCGGAATGGGTATTCACCGCCAACATATTAATATGCTCGTTACTCAATATCGAGAGGACGTCTCGCAACAAATTTTGTCGATCAATGGCCTCAACCGTAATGTCCACCGAGTAGGATTCTGAAGCGGCGTTGCCCCACTCCACCGTAATAAGCCGACTACGTCGGGCCTCATCCATTTTGAGAATATTGTGACAATCCCGCCGATGCACAGTGACACCTCGACCCTGAGTAATAAAGCCAATAATTTGATCGCCTGGAACTGGTTTACAGCAATTGGCCATACTGGTCAGCAGATTGCCTACACCCTCAATATCAATATCATTACCCGAGGAGCGACTCGGCCGACGGGGTAATGACTGGTTGGTAGTGAGTAATTTCTCCGGTTGCGCCTTCAGTAATAAACGCTGTATCGCACCTGCTAGTTGGGTGGAATTAATATCACCACGACCCAGGGCAACCAAAAAACTATCCAGATCCTTAAATTTAAACTGTTCCGCCAGGATACGATGATTGATCTCCTGCACACCGAGACGGTGCAACTCCTTTTCCAGTGCAGTGCGTCCAGAGATGGCATTAATCTCATAGTTCTGCGCCTTTAACCAGGTACGCACCTTGGCACGCGCCCGGTTGGTTTTAAGATAACCCAGTTGAGGATTAAGCCAATCACGGCTCGGACGACCATGCCGAGTGGTCAGGATATCCACCTGCTCACCGCTTTTAAGCTCGTAAATCAGGGAAACAATACGTCCATCCACCCGCGCCCCACGGCAGCGATGCCCAACCTCGGTATGGATGTGATAGGCAAAATCCAGCGGTGTGGCCCCTTGTGGCAGATCAACAACTTTGCCTTGTGGCGTCAGCACATAGACACGATCCTGAAATACCTCTGATTTGAAGCGATCAATAAAATCACCATCATCATCAGACTCTTCCCGCCACTCGAGCAACTGGCGTAACCAGGCAATCTTCTGCTCAAAGGCAGCGTCTTGTTTGCTGCCTTCCTTGTACTTCCAGTGAGCGGCAACACCCAGTTCGGCATGGGCGTGCATATCTCGAGTGCGGATCTGTACTTCCAGAGTCTTGCCACCACTGCCCATCACCGCCGTGTGGATCGATTGGTAATTATTTTCCTTGGGTGTGGCGATGTAATCATCAAATTCTTTGGGAATGTGCTTCCACATACCATGAACAATCCCCAGCGCGGCATAACAATTCCGCTGGGCATCCACCATAATGCGCAAGGCCCGTACATCATAGAGTTCATGAAAACCCAGTCCTTTACGTTGCATCTTTTTCCAGATGCTATAAATGTGTTTTGGTCGGCCTTGTATCTCTGCCTCAATACCAGCCTGGAGCAGTTCCATTTTCAGGATATTGATAGCATGTTCAATATACTGCTCACGATCAACGCGGCGCTCATCAAGAAAACTAGCCACCTGTTTATAGGCATCGGGCTCCAGATAACGAAAAGACAGATCTTCCAACTCCCACTTGATTTGCCAAATACCCAGACGGTTGGCCAAGGGGGCATAGATATCGAGAGTCTCACGCGCAATACGCAATTGCTTGGATTCAGGCAGATACTTTAGGGTTCGCATGTTATGCAGCCGATCAGCCAGCTTGATCAACACCACACGCACATCTTCAGCCATGGCAAGCAATAGTTTGCGCAGGCTTTCAGCCTGCATGATGGCCTCATCACCATCCGCCATAGTACCGTGATCGATGATTTTCATCTTGGTCACACCATCGACCAGATTTGCTACGACATGACCAAACTGCTCACTCAAATAGTCCAGAGTGTAATTAGAATCTTCCACCACATCGTGTAAAATGGCAGCGACAATGGCATCTGCATCCAGATGCAGGTTAACCAGGATGTCCGCCACGGCGACCACATGATTCACATAGGGTTCTCCCGAGGCACGTTGCTGCCCCTCATGGGCTTGCTTGGCCAATTCAATAGCCTGCCAGATGAGCATAGCTTCCGATTCAGAATGCTTGGCACCCAGACCTTCCAGCCAAGCCGTCACGGCATCGGTGCTGGTAAGCTGATCTGCCGTCTGTTGTATGCTCGTCTGTACCATGTTCCACTTATGGCTCTTTATTTGCGAGTATTCAAGCCATTGCAGCAAGAATAAGCTAAATAACTATAAATTCGATTAGGTATAGAAGCTAATTAATTGATATCATCACGTTTAACAGAATAAATATCAGGATCTTTTGTTGGAGAACACCATGTACAGACCGCTACTTGCTACACTGGCAATCAGTCTGCTTTCTATTTCTGCTGGCCCGGTATCAGCTGACACCCTGCGTGTCCCTGAAACCCCCAAAGAAACTTTTTCAATCACTCTGCCTGGTCGCGGCATGACCATGGAACAAGTGGAAAAACGTTTTGGCGTGCCCGAGGAAAAAAATAAAGCCATCGGCATTCCCCCCATTACCACCTGGCTATATGATAAATTCACAGTCTATTTTGAAGACCGTTACGTCATCCACGCTGTATTCCATAAACCCGAATAATCTGGTTTTTCCGAGCACTCTGTTTTTCTCTGAGCGTCATTACATCTATGTCCAAGCTTCAATTGCCCGCAGAATGGGCCCCGCAAGACGGCATCATGTTAACCTGGCCTCACCCGCATGGTGACTGGTTGCCCTGGCTATCACAGGTTGAGCACGTTTATAGCCAAATCGTAACAGCCGTTAGCCCTTATGAACAATTGTTGATCATCTGTTACGACCAACAGCATCAATCACACATTGAAAACATACTACACCAACAAGGCGTAGACCAAAACCAGTTCCAGTTTCACATCATCCGTGGCAATGATAGTTGGGCGCGAGATCATGGTCCAATCACGGTAATAGAAGAATTATCACCCAAACTGCTCGATTTTGGTTTTAATGGTTGGGGTAATAAATATGAAGCTGAACAGGATAACCTTATCAGTCAGACTCTCTATAACCAAAAAGCATTTGCCGATGTTGATATAGAGGCCTGGCCGTTAATTCTGGAAGGCGGCAGTATCGACAGTGATGGTCAAGGTACATTGCTAACCACCGAGCATTGCCTGCTGAGCCCTACCCGCAATCCTCAACTCAACAAGTCGGACGTAGAAGGCATACTAAAAACCAGTATGGGGATTGATCGAGTTCTCTGGTTAAATAAGGGGGAATTGATCGGCGACGATACCGACTGTCACATCGATATGCTGGCCCGTTTTTGTGATGTCGATACCATCGCCTATACCGATTGTGATGATGAATCCGACCCGCATTACCTGCCACTAAAGGATATGATGGCAGAGCTGACGGCCTTCAAAAAGGCCGATGGTCAACCGTACAAACTCGTGGCCCTACCTATTCCAAAAGCCATTTATAATCAAGATGGGCAGCGACTACCTGCCAGTTATGCCAATTTTTTGATTATCAACCAAGCCGTATTACTACCCACTTATGGTGATGAAATGGATAAAGTGGCATCACAGCGACTTAGCAGGTGTTTTCCGGATCGAAAAATAATTGAAATCAATTGCCAAGCCTTGATTGAGCAATTTGGCAGCCTGCACTGCATTACCATGCAACTACCTAAAGGTATATTAAGGCCATAGAATTTAGGACTCTTCTAAAAATTCAATCAAGCAGACGATGGCAAGACAAAAATAAGCAACAAAATCATCAGGAATGATTTTGGTCATGCTATAGCATGGCACCGAAGGGGCTCATCATAGGGATGTGATGAGCAGAACGTGCAACTTACACGTAGTAAATGAGCATTTTGAGCTTGTTATTAACGCAGTCAATGCTGCTTCAGTGGATTTTTAGAAGTGCCCTTTATTCAAAAACAGGGAAAGGCGTCAGTAAAACCCAGGATTGCCTCGCTTCTTCGTAGACCCATTCCTGATCAACTCGGGTAGATCGAACAATTCCATAGGAACGGTTGTAGTACTTAATATCAATAAGCTGAACGAATTTTTTCCCACCAGGCATTAATTTGCTTCTTAACACATCATAATTGGTGACTTTGATTGATTTAAGCTGTTCATGTTGACGCGGTGACATATTCTGGCCTTTATGTGAAGACAGAATGTAATCATACTCACTCCACAACATGGCCTTTTCATAATTCTTCAAGGTCGTATCCAATGTATCCAGCTCCTCGGGAACGGAGGCACAGCCAGCCAGTAACAGCCCCATCAGCAGGCCCAGATAGATTACAGATTGTTTCATACACCGCATGCTCGAAGCCTCTCCTTATTTACATCGCCATTATCATCGCAGGGAGCCAATTATCAGGATATAATTACACAAGAGCCAGACAAAAATAAATAGAATTTTCATGACCCCGTCTACACCTGAAATCCATATTGCCATGCTGCAACAGACTTGCAGTGAAAATGCTGAAGATAACTTCAGCCAAATCACCGCAGGCATCGAATCTGCCGCCAAACAAGGCGCTAATCTGGTATTACTTCAAGAGTTACATAACAGTCTATACTTTTGTCAAACAGAAGATACCCGCCAATTTGATCTGGCCGAGACCATACCAGGATCCAGTACAGATAAACTGGGCCAGCTAGCCAAAATACACCGACTGGTGATTGTGGCATCCTTATTTGAAAAACGCGCCGCTGGTCTGTACCACAATACGGCCGTAGTCATTGATCGCGATGGCAGTATTGCCGGTTGCTATCGCAAGATGCATATCCCGGATGATCCCGGTTTTTACGAAAAATTCTATTTCACACCAGGGGATATGGGCTTTAACCCGATTCACACATCAATCGGCAAGCTCGGCGTACTGATCTGTTGGGATCAGTGGTTTCCCGAGGCGGCGCGCCTGATGGCCCTGGCCGGGGCCGACTTGTTGTTATACCCCACCGCCATTGGCTGGGATCCGAACGACAATCAAGCAGAACAACAGCGCCAGCTCGATGCCTGGGTTACTATTCAGCGTGCCCATGCCATAGCAAACGGCATTCCGGTCGCGGTCTGTAATCGTACTGGCTTTGAGGCCGCACCGGATAACAGTGGTAACGGTATACAATTTTGGGGTAATAGCTTCATCGCCGGTCCTCAGGGAGAACTACTCACTCATTGCAGTAAAGACAAGGCTGAAATCGTGTTAACCCACCTGGACATGCACCGCAGTGAATCTGTCAGACGCATCTGGCCTTATCTGCGTGATCGACGCATTGATGCCTACGATGAACTGACACTTCGTTATCGAGATAAGAATAAATAGGACCATGACATGATCGTTATTCTACAACCTGACATCAGCAAAGACTCACCGGAATATGAATCCTTATTTGATCACCTGAAGCAACTTCCTAATATCCAGCTTCGAATTCATGAAGAACATGGTACACAACAAGTTCTGACCGAAATTTATCTGGTGGGTGATACAGCAGCATTAGCAAAGGAAGAGATCGAAGCACTTCCGGGTGTTGAACGCGTGGTACGCATTTCACAGGAATACCGTATTCTCGGGCGACATAAAGATGATCATCGACCTACCTCATTTGAATATAATGGCATTCGCTTTGGGCAGGACAACCTCAACCTATTTGCAGGTCTGTGTGCCGTAGACAATCCCGAGCACGTGGAAATGATGATGAAGGCCCTGAAGGAAAATGGCCAACAATGTACCCGCATGGGGGCCTATAAACCCCGCACCAACCCCTATTCCTTTCAGGGTCACGGCAAAAGTTGTCTGCCCTATGTCTTTGAGCTGGCGGGCAAGTACGATATCAAAGTCATTGCCATGGAGATCACCCACGAGAATCATATTGAGGAAATCCAGCAAGCATTGGCTGCCACAGGCAACCCAACCGGCGTTATGTTGCAAATCGGCACCCGTAACACCCAGAACTTTGAACTGCTTAAAGCCGCTGGCCGACAACGGCAATTCCCCGTGCTCATCAAACGCGGCTTTGGCATCACCCTGGAAGAATCCATCAATGCCGCCGAATACCTGGCCAGCGAAGGCAATACCAAAATTATCTTCGCCCTGCGTGGCATGAAAACGAATATGGGTGACCCACATCGCAACATTGTCGACTTTGCGCATGTCCCGGTCATCAAACGACTGACACGAATGCCTGTTTGCATCGATCCATCTCACTCCGTGGGTACCCGGCAGGCTGCCCCCGATGGTCTGCTGGATATCATGCACGTTACTGCCCAGGGCGTCATCGCCGGGGCGAACATGATCTTGATAGATTTCCACCCCGTACCCACCAAGGCGCTGGTCGATGGTCCGCAGGCACTGACCCTGGATGAATTACCTTATTTCATTGAAGACATGACAATAGCAAGACAAGCCTATGAAAAACGAGCCCGACTTGCAAAAAGCTTTATGAAATAAACCATAATCTTACGTCCTTATTAATTGTGCGCCATTCGTCACAATTAATGTAATAAATCACTATAAAATATTGATTTATGGCCGATTAGGCTATCATTACATTTAAAGAATATTACTTGGAAGGTACCGGTTATGAAGATAAATAAAATTCTTGTTACAATTATTGCCTTGTCCACAGGGTTGTTTTTTCAGGCCGCGACTGCCGATACCCTCGGATTCAGGGTCGGTGGTGGTATCTGGCAGCCAGATGTCAGCGGAACCTTCCGGCACGGTGGTGGTGATATTGATTTAAAAAGCGATCTCTATCTAAAGGATGGTGAAAATCAAAACTACGTCTACGCCCTGTTCGAACACCCCATCCCCCTTATCCCAAATATTAAGATAAGTCAGACAGCCTTATCCTTTGATGGTACAGGAACGGCAGGTAGCTATCAATTTGGAGCAACGACCTATTCAGCTGCGGTTACAACCCAGATGGTCCTTGACCATACCGATACCACTATCTATTACTCACTGCTGGATAACTGGTTTCATTTGGATCTTGGGCTTACCGCGAAAACCTTTAATGGCAAAGTCTCCGTCAGTGATGGTACTACAACAGAAACCACCAATATCGATAAAACCATCCCCCTGCTATACGCAGCAGCAGGTATCGAACTACCTTTTATCAACAATCTCTTTTTTGGTGTTGAAGCCAACGTCTTAAGCATAGGCGACCATACCGTCCGCGATATGATGGCAAAAGTATCCTATACCACAGACTACTGGCTGGGCTATGAAATTGGCGTGCGCACGTTTACAGTAGAGCTGGATAATTTAAACGGTAATACCAGTAATATGGAATTCACAGGCAGTTTTGCCAACCTGTATATCCATTTCTAAACACCCGTTACACATTAAATATTCTTGCCGGGCAATGCCCGGCATTTTTATATCTACTGCCTTCAAGCTACTCAACAAGCTCTTTACTCACCACCGTCTCCCGAAGTAATTCCAGACAACACAAACTAATGTTTCCTCCAAATACCTGGTACCGATACTTTGTTGCCTGGATCAGATGGTATTTGCAATCCAAAATAACTGAAGGCTATGACGATATTAAAAAGAAAATCACACCCCCCGCATCCTTTGCAGTATCGTTGTATCTGGATTAGAAGCTGATCATATGACCCGCTGAGAGATAAGCCTGTTCATAGGCGTCTTCTTTTTCTATTTCAGCAAGTTCTTCCGGTACACGGATATTATTCAAGAAATCATAGAAGGCAAGACCTTCCATTATCCCTTCTGAGTGAGAACGTTTTGAAAAATAGATCCGTGACTTGCCTTTAAGACGCTCCAGTTCACCACTATGATTGGCAACGACCATTGCCAGGGTATCACCCAATAGCATTTCTTCATCATTACCGGAATCACCCGCAACAAATATATGATCCAACGGAATCCCCCATTTCATTGACAAATAACGAATAGCCAGTCCTTTCGAGGCGCGAATGGGTAATACATCAAGATTTTTTTCTTCAGAACAAATCAACTTTGCATGCAAATCATGCCGACGCAATTCTTTTTTTATCGCTGCAATTGCAGGAGCCCGTTGTCTATTAATAGAGTAACTAATCTTGTGTTCACGCTGTTGTGATTTGGGTAACAAACGAAGCCCCGCTAATTTATCGATCACGCTCCTCAACTCTCTAGGCTGCCAGCGATAATCAATATGGCGTCGCCAGTTAATATCCTCGACCATACGCGTTCGTTGATGACAGTAATGGATCTCTGTGCCAACCGAACTGATCAAAATATCCGGCATAGCAATGCCTCGCTGCTTCAGAACTCGTAAAGTTGAATCCAGTGTCCGTCCAGTTGCCAGTCCAAAACCTGTATGCTTAGCATTACGCTTAAGATAGGTAAGCAATTTGTGCAGGCTTTCATCATTGCCAATCAAGGCATTATCGATAGAGGAAAAGGCAAGTCGATCCACCGTGGGCAGGCGATTCTTACTTTCAAGTGAAATATTTAAACGATGTCGTTTGCTCAATAACTTATCGAGTTGCTGCAGATATGTCTGTGTATGACCAGACCAGGAAAAATGACGATTGGCACCCATAATCCCATTTTTAGACCAACGCCTCCATGAACTGCGTTTATGAAATACCTTCAATAAAGCCTTTTGTAACGCCTCCACATCCAGTGGATCAAACAGCAGGCCATTGTTACAGTACTTGATAATATCCTGCGGCCCACCATCATGGGTGGCAATCACGGGTAAACCACTGGCAGCGGCTTCAATTAGCGTCAGACCAAAGGGCTCCGTCAACGCAGGGTTAACGAAGACACCTTTTGAGCGCGCGGCTAAACGGTACATAATCGGCACATCGGTGGATACATGCTGCTTGGGATAGGCCACCTTGCCATAAAGATCATATTTATCAATTAACAACAATATCTGTTGCAAAACCTCCCGCTGGCCTTTTGGCATAGAGGGAATGTCATCCCGATTACCGGCAACAATAACTAGATTGGCGATATCCTGTAGTTCATTTGATTCACCGTAAGCCTTAATCAGTGTCGTAATGTTTTTACGCTCATCAGCACGAGACAAAGCCAGGATCATAGGTTTGCTAATACTTTCCAGGAATCGATTCAAGGTTTGGTATATCGCAGGCTTGAACAAACCTACCTTAGGTGGGTAAAACCGTTCCAGATCAACGCCGGGTGGAATCACGGTCATACGCCGAGGATGATAATTATCATAACGAGCATATTGCCCCTGGACTTCCTGATCCGTACTGGCAATCACCAGATCTGCCGTACCGAGGGAAATTTCCTCAGCCTCAATCCGTTGATCAATGTGGTATTGATTCTGAATGGTCTCTCTTTTAACGCCTTTATTCAGCAACTGCTTGAGCTTGTCACGACCAAGGGAATGTCCGGTGAAAACCATCGGCACCCCGAGCAGTCCAGACAGACGAGCACCCACATAACCGGCATCGGCATAATGACTATGTATCACATCCGGTACACGTCCAATTTGACGAACATATTGCAGGGCTTGATCAATAAAGCCATCAAGATGAGGCCACAAAACTTCTTTGCGCAAATAACGCCTCGGTCCACAGGGCAAACGAACAATATTCGCTTTCATGGAGATAGGCTCTACCGGTACTGCATAATCATCAGATATCTTGTTATCAATAACCATGCGGGTAAATAAATCAACCCGCTCGACCTCAGCTTGCTCAGCAAGTGCCCTGGCCAACTCAATCACGTAGAGACTTTGCCCACCAGTATCTGCATCCCGCCCCAGTTCCATATCTTTGCCACGAATCAGGCCATGAACACTGATCAAGGCTATATATAAACCGGTTTCTTTAATGCTCATATAAGCCGCCATTGCCCCTTATAAAAGTCATACAGATCCATGTTTCGACTGCTTGCACCTCGCTGCTCACAAATTTTTGCTGCAAATTCAGTCGCACGTTCAAGAATGAGGGCATATTCCCAACCATGAATCACACCCAGCATACAAACAGAACTGAAGGCATCCCCTGCCCCTACCGTATCCTGCATATTGTTTACCTTCACCGGCTGCGATCGAATAACATTATCCTGCGTGACCATTAGTGCCCCCTGCTCACCCAGGGTAACCACCACCATTTCAATATTATGTTCCCGTATTAACACTCGACTTACATCGATCATTTCATCCAGTTCAGCCCTGACACCGGTCAAACTTATCAATTCATCATCATTGACCTTTAAACAGCTTACACCGTGCATGAGTTTGCTGACCTTTATCTTATCCCACCACGGTGGTCGCAAATTGATATCAACAAAGCTGCATGATGTGCCTTGTCGAAGCTGCTGGATAGCAGCATAAACCTGTGGATGTCTGGCGGCCAGACTGCCATAGTAAAGGAAGGGTGATAAAACATTGGCTAGGCCTGAATCTACCTCTGCAATGTCAATATAGTCATAGGCAACATCATCACGAATATCGAATGAAGGCTGTCCCTTATCAAGCGCGACCGTCACCAGGCCCGTTGAATGTTGTGGGTCGATTTGCAAGCCGGAGACATCCATGCCCCAATCCAGCATGGTTTTATTAATTTGCTCACCATACCGATCTTGGCCGACACGGCTAATAAACAAGGGAGACTGCCCAAAACCTTGTAAATGCCATGCAACATTAAAAGGTGCACCACCTAATATCGCCTGCCCATCTTCAAACAGGTCATACAAAACCTCTCCGAAAATGACGGGTTGGAGTTTGTCTTTCATAAAATTCACCAACAATCCACAACTCAGCCGGTTTGAGAACCAAGAAGCAGATTTAGCCATTTTTTTGCATACTTACAATTTAAGTATAACAAAACAAATTTGAACGACCGTTAAATACACCAATTAAAACTGTAATTTCAGTCGATTATGTGCACAATTATAAGTAATTATTGAGGATTAAAAATGTCCTGGTTAAATCGAGATTATTTGAGGGTTAGTTGATCTGACAATGAATACAAAAAAAATTATCAAGGCTGCATACGAGATCCTGGAAAAATCCATCATGTATTATGAGGGAAAACCCATAGGGACGATTGCCGCACTCAGCTCACCTGATTTGGCCGCAGCCAATTATGAGGAATGTTTCATACGCGATTTTGTCCCCTCTGCCCTGGTCTTTCTAGCCGATGGACGGACGGATATCGTGCGAAACTTCCTCACCACCGTACTCACACTACGTACACGTGAACGCACCTCAGCAGGTCATGAGATCCAACCAGGCGTGATGCCCGCCAGCTTTCGCGTTATTGAGACAGAAGACGGTGAGGTTTTGCAGGCTGACTTTGGCGAAAAAGCCATTGGTCGGGTTGCACCTGTCGACTCCATGATGTGGTGGGTTATTCTGCTTTACATCTACACCAAGAGCACCGGCGATAAAGAACTCGCTAAATCCGGCGAGTTTCAAGACGCCATCCAGCAAATCTTGCATCTTTGTCTCAAAGATTCATTTGAGGTCAGCCCAGCCTTACTGGTACCCGATGCCTGTACCATGATTGATCGCCGCATGGGCATATATGGTCACCCCCTGGAAATCCAGGCACTATTTTATGCCGTTTTACGCATTGCGGACAAACTTCTGAATAAGCAGGGTTCACGACTTAAAAATGATAACTCCATTCTAGATACGGCTGCCATCCGACAGCGGGCTTTGCAAAGCTACGTGCGTATCTTTTACTGGCTGGATGTGGAACGGCTTAATGAAATTCATCGTTACAGCAACGAGCAGTTAGGCGCTGATAGCATCAATATATTAAATATCTACCCAGAATCCATTCCAGACTGGGTCGTAGACTGGTTACCTGAAAATTGTGGTTATCTGGTCGGTAATATAGGGCCGAGTCGAATGGACTTTCGATTATTCACTCTGGGTAACCTGATTGCGGTTATGTTTGGTCTCGCTACGGATGTACAATCTGAAAAAATTATTCGTCTTTATGAAACAAAATGGGATGATCTTATCGGTGCCATGCCTGTAAAGATAATTTACCCCGCAATGGAAGGACTCGAATGGCGTGTTCGAACCGGCAGTGACCCAAAAAATGTTCCCTGGTCCTACCAGAACGGCGGAAACTGGCCTGCCCTGTTGTGGCCATTCGTAGCCGCCGCCCTCAAAACAGGTCGGGGAGACCTGGCCGAACGTGCCTTTCAGACAGCCATTGTCCGCCTCCACGATGACAACTGGCCAGAATACTACGACAGCAAAACTGGCCGTCTGATTGGGCGTCGTTCAAACCTGCAACAGGTCTGGAGCGCAACATCCATAATTCTGTCCCATAAATTACTCGAAGATCCAGATTTACTAAAATTATTACCACGCTAATCGATATTTATACCCTTCATCTAAAATATGACTGTTTCATCGTCTCTTTAGGTGCAGGATCTGTAGTTTGGCAATTAAAAAAACGATGCATTTCATAAAAACATTTCATCAATTCCAGCAAAATACCGTTCAATACTGGCTTTTAGCCGTATTGAACGGCCTGATAATATTTCTGCCTTTCACGCTGGCCTCTGCTGAAGAATATGTTGAATCACAACAGGCCGTTCAAAAGCTTGATACCAGCATTGATAAAATCGAACGCAGTTTGAAGCAGCGAGTTCGGGATCTTGAGCAACTGGCACAATGGACCAAGCGGCTTAATGAAACAAAAAATGAGGCGGAAAAATGCACCACTGACGTAACAGAACAAGTGGCTAAACTGGCTAGTGATCTGGGAAAACTAGGGAAACCCATCCCTGCTGAGTCAGGTGATGTAAGACGCAAACGTAATCTGTTTAATGAACAAAAGACGGAACTGGAAAAACGTCTGGCCAGTTGCCGTCTATTGGTTATCCGTAGTGATGAAATCCTGCAAACCATTGCTAAAAAACAAAAACTGATCATTTCCAGTCATTTGCTAGCGAAAGGGCCAGGGCTTCACACACTGATCAAGGAAAATTGGGATCAGCCTGCACAATGGTTTAATTCAACCGCAGCCTTTGTTCGCAAGCACAGTGGTATGGAAAGATTGACCCAGCTGAATATGGCTTTAATGTTTATCCTGATGGGCATTGGCATTATCCTCGGCATGTTGTATCGACGGCGTACCCTTATAAAAAATAGAGACAAACGTTGGGACAGCAGTTTATCCAATTGCTTCTATTGTGCTCTATCTAGTAACTTTGCCCATTATGCACCAGCGATGTTTGGCAGTCTGGTCGGGGTGGCTTTCCTATTCTTCAGCTTTACCAGCATTCGGCCCGTTCCCTTTATCAATGTAGTGGCCTACGGTCTACCGGTTTATTTAACGCTGCTGGCGATTATTCGATCCTTTTTACGACCCCATTCCCCGGCCCCATTAGTCGTGAAACTGCCCGTCAAAGTGGCCAGTGCTTTCTCACGCCGATTGGAATTACTGGTCTTGCTATTGTTTGCAGGTTATCTGTTGTTTGCCACCCTGTTATCACAAAGTCTGCCTGAAACAGCCTTGTTAATGGCAAGAAGCGTGTTTGCCTCAATCTTTATTCTCAACCTTATCTGGGTAGTCTGGTTAGTCCGTCATCTACCTCGATTGGGTGAAACTCTGTGGGCCAGGGCCATCCTGATCCTGGCCTTCTTATCCGTATTGGTCATCGAATGGCTGGGCTATCGCAACCTGTCAGTGTGGATCCTGCGAACCCTGCTGGGCAGCGTCTTTACGGCCGGATTGATGTGGCTGGTGTTACGCTTGCTGCGTGAAATCTATCATGGACTGAATCAGGGCCGGATGCCATGGCACCAGACCATCCGACAGTTATTCGGTCTGCACGGTGATGAACATGTGCCAGGCCTATTCTGGTTTTATGCTATTTTGGTACTGGGTAGCTGGACGGGGTTTGTCTGGGTGATACTGGTTATCTGGGGCTTGTCAGAAACAGCCGTACAACAAGCCTCGATCTATTTCTTTGAAGGTTTTGTGGTGGGATCCCTTAAGGTGGTACCTGCCCGCATCCTGCTGGCCGTGGCCGTGTTTGCTGTGTTGTCATCCCTCAGCGGCTGGTTCAAACGCCGCCTGGAACGTGAATGGCTAATCCATACTCGCATGGAACGCAGTGCCCGTGAGACCTTCGTCACCCTGAGTGGCTATACCGGTTTTGGCATCGCTATCATCATCGCCCTGAGTGTGGCGGGCTTCGCCTTTACCAATCTAGCAATCATTGCTGGTGCCCTCTCTGTAGGTATTGGCTTTGGTCTACAGAATGTGGTGAATAATTTTGTCTCAGGTTTGATCTTGTTGTTCGAACGGCCAATCAAGACCGGCGACTGGATCGTGGTAGGGAATACAGAAGGTTATGTCAAACGTATCCAAATGCGTTCAACCTTGATACAGACCTTTGATCGCGCCGATGTAATTGTGCCAAACTCGGAGTTAATCTCATCCCAGGTGACTAACTGGATGCTCTATGACATACGCGGACGTGCCAAGTTACCAGTGGGCGTAGCCTATGGCACGGATACCCTGCTGGTCAAAGAGGTATTACTCAAGGTAGCCGCTGATCAACCTGAGGTGATCCAGGATGGCAGTTCACCCGAACCGAAGGTTCTGTTTCTTGGTTTTGGGGACAGTAGCCTGAATTTTGAACTACGCTGTCATATAAACAACATTGACAATCGACTAGAATGTGTCAGCAATATGAATTTTGCGATTGATGCGGCATTTCGCAAGCATGGAATCGAAATACCCTTCCCGCAACGTGATATCCATATTCATAACGGACAAAATAAACCTGATCCTGGTACCCTTTCGGGGCAGGATAAATAATAAATTGTGATAAATAGGGAGCAAAACAATGAAACAGTTTAAATATCTAATCCTGCTGCTGGTTCTAACGATACCGACAACAATACTAGCCGATCAACAATATGATCGACTCTATATCTTTGGTGACAGCCTGTCAGATACGGGTAATTTCGCCTCGATCGTCGGTGATTTTCCACAACCGCCTTATTTCCAAAATCGGGTCACAAATGGTCTGGTTGGGATAGAGACCCTGGCGAACCGACTTGGTCTGCCACTAAAAGCATCTCTGCACCTAATCGGGCCTGCCAGTGGCACCAATTACGCCGTGGCGGCAGCCAGGACAGCGCGTAACGAGGCGATTGATCTGAGTGCCCAGGTAGCTTTGTTCCTGGCTAATCATGGCGGCGTTGCCCCACCTAATGCGCTATATGTCATGTTTATTGGCGGTAATGATGTACGCACCGCTCGTGACCTGGACGCTGACGCTGCCTTGCAAGTACTAGATGAGGCTGCCAGCACCATTGCTACACAAATGCAGGTATTGTCTGCCAGTGGAGCGAAAAACTGGCTAGTAGTGAATTCACCTGATATCGGCAAAATTCCCGAAAGCCATTTGATTGCCGCAATAACAGGCGACACCAGTTTGCCTGAACGAGCGACGGCCCTGTCTATTCAGTTTAACAAGATGCTTAAGCGCCAGGTTCAATTGCTGGAAGAGGAAGAAAATATTGAAGTGGAACATTTTGACCTGTTCAAACTGTTTGGCCGTATTCTAAAAAAATACGACAAACTGGATTTTACCAATAAAACCGATCCTTGTTTTAGCTCCGAACAGTATCAATTTACCCCCGGCTGTAATTATGGGTTAAATTTTGACCAATACATATGGTTTGATGAAATTCACCCTACTGCCAGAGTGCATGCCATGATTGGCGAGGCGATGTATCGCAAAGTGAATAAGGATGAGGATGAGGATGAGGATGAGGATGAGGATGAGGATGAGGATGAGGATGAGGATGAGGATGAGGATGAGGATGAGCATGGAGAAGCACTAAAAATAGCCAAAAGTCATTAATCTATCAGGAGGTCTCTGATTTATTCTTAATCAGAGACCTCTGAATTTAAATCCTGTTATGCTCTAATTTACCTTACTCTTTAAATTATTGTGTAGTTATCGTATGAATCTTCCGTGGCAAACCCTTTTTCAGGCCGCTCATGCCTGCCTGATGGAGCAGGATATTGAACAAAAGCTCACTCTGACTGAACAGATCCAACAAGCATGGTTAGCCGGGCAATTAACCATGGATATCACCGATGCCCCTGTCAGGATTGATATTCCCGGACGTCCTGTACACCCGCAACTCGTATCCCCCAAACACTTGCCCAAACGTTCCATGCACACTGAGCAGGGGCGGGCAACCTTAATTCATGCCCTTTGTCATATTGAATTTAACGCCATCAATCTGGGTTGGGATGCGGTGTATCGTTTTCAAACTATGCCAGAGAATTTTTTCACCGACTGGATTCAGGTGGCCGTAGAAGAGGCCTATCACTTTTCTCTTTTGCGTGATCACCTGCGGCAAATGGGTCATGACTATGGTAATTTTGATGCCCATAACGGCCTGTGGGAAATGGCCATTAAAACCGATTTTGATCCTATGGTACGCATGGCTTTAGTGCCGAGAGTACTGGAAGCGCGCGGACTGGATGTCACACCGGGCATCATGGCCAAACTGGCTGAAGCCGGGGATGAACAAGCAGTAGCAATCCTGAAAATTATTCACCGTGATGAAATTGGTCATGTCGAGATCGGTTCCCGCTGGTTTCAGTATTTGTGTGATGAACGGCAATTATCGTCGATGGAAACCTTTGAAAAGCTGATTGGCCAATATATGAAGGGCAAGTTAAAAGGCCCGTTTGATCGGGCATCTCGCCTCAAAGCGGGTTTTAGTGAAGCAGAACTTGATTATCTTGATGGTACAGGTTGAAAAAAATGAGACATATGAAATTAACATCGTTAATCATCCTGTCTCTGCTGATATTACTAGCGGCATGTAATCAGCAAACCAATCAGGTATCGCAAAATTTATTACTAATATTTGCCGATCAGGAAGAAGATGTGGAGCCTTATACGACCCGTATCCTGATAACGCCTGATTATATGCGCTTTGATGATGGTGAGGGTGCAGTGGACTATCTTATTTTCGACCGCAAACAAAAGACCATATACAACATGGTACAGGAGAGCCAATCCATTACTGTTATCACAGCCCTGCCATCAGATGTAAAGCCCCCCATTAAACTTAACTTAAGTCATAAAATGGTTGATGACTTGCAGGATGCGCCAACCATGCAGGGTGTTAAACCACAACATCATATTTATATGGCGGATAGGCAAATTTGTTTTGAAGTGGTGTCCGTGCCTGGTTTTTTACCCGCCTATGTCAAGGCAATGAAAGAATTCAATACTGTACTGGCGAATGACAGTACCGTGACCATGAACAATCTACCGGCTGATATGCAAAATGCTTGCAGTCTGGCGAAGAATACTTTTGCACCTAATAGGCATTTTCAGGCAGGCTTTCCCTTGCAGCAATGGGGTCCGGATGGAAAGCGTTCAGCACTCCTCGATTTCAAAACAGATTACCCGATAGACAAGACCCTATTTGAGATCCCCGTCGATTATCAGCGCGTGAATATTCAGGACATCCGTGCTAGTTTTTCCAAGCAATAGGCACTTTTAAAAATCCACTAAAGCAGTACTGGCTACGTTGCTTTTCGCTTTTTTTTGCCTTGCTAACGCTACTTGATTGAATTTATAGAAACACCCTTTTAGTCTACCGCCTCCAGACGACAGCCGTCTGCCTCACACACCAGCACACCACCGGTTTGATACCAATCTGCCAGCACAATACGCTTGGCGGCCTGATCTTCAAGCTGAAATTCATGCACAGCCGGGCGATGAGTATGACCGTGTATAAGTTGTTGCACATGATGTGTTTGCATAGCTTGTTCAACCGCAGCTTGATTTACATCCATGATCCCAGCCTCTTTACCTTGCATTTCGGTCTTACTGATCTGGCGGAGTTTTTGTGCCAGTTCCAGTCGTTCAGCAGGTGTCTTGTTGAGTAGTTCGGCTTGCCATTGCGGATTTCTAACCATGGTGCGGAATTCTTGATAGGCAATATCGTCAGTACACAGGGTATCACCATGCATTAATAATGTAGGGCAACCATAGAGATCAATAACGGTTTCTTCATCAAGTAACTTACCGCCTGTCATGGCCTCAAAACCCTCTCGCATCAGAAAGTCACGATTGCCATACATGATGTACAGCGGCACGACCTCACTTAAGGCCTTTAATCCGGTAATGGCGGCCTGGTAATCGGGCAGCACCATGTCATCTCCCAGCCAGGCCTCAAACAAATCACCCAGAATATAGAGAGCCTCCGCTTGTCGGGCCGGGCCTTGTAGAAAGCGGAGCAATAACGGGGTGATAGTCGGCCGTTCCTGGCTGAGATGAAGATCTGAAATAAACAGGGTCGCCATGAGGTAATGGATTATTCCTTAATCTCTACCTTAGTGATAATCACATCTTCCGAGGGCACATCCTGATGAGCACCATAGGACGTCGTGGCCACATCCTTGATGGCATCGACCACGTCCATTCCATCTGTTACTTCCGCAAACACACAGTAGCCAAAACCATCTGATGTTGCTGACTTGAAGTCGAGGAAGGTGTTGTCAGACAGATTGATAAAGAACTGCGAGGTGGCCGAATGGGGACTGGGCGTTCGGGCCATGGCGATAGTGCCACGGGTATTACTCAGGCCATTACTGGCCTCATTCTGGATCGGTTCTCGATTGGCCTTTTCCTTCATACCCGGTTCCATACCACCACCCTGGATCATGAATCCATCAATAACGCGGTGAAAAATGGTACCATCATAAAAACCTTCTTTGGCATAATCGATGAAATTTTTCACGGTCTCCGGTGCCTTGTCGGCAAACAGTGTCAGGCTGATGACGCCTTTGGACGTGTGCATTTTTATCATATTGACAACTCCTGCTGGCTATTAATTACTGACGCGAGCGGCACGCTTGATCACAACTGCATCACGAGGCACATCTCTGGGGAATGGTCCAGCCGGTACCGTGGGGATCATTCTAATGGTATCGACTACATCCATGCCCTGTACTACCTTGCCGAATACGGCATAACCCCAGCCATTTGAAGTTTTGCTTTTGAAGTTCAGAAAATCATTATCAACGACATTGATAAAAAACTGTGCAGAGGCCGAATGAGGATCGAAGGTTCTCGCCATAGCGATGGTTCCCTTGTCATTTTTCAGTCCGTTGTCGGCCTCATTCATGATCGGTGGATGAGTGTTTTTACGTTCATACTTGGGATCAAAGCCCCCCCCCTGAATCATGAAACCTTTGATCACCCGGTGGAAAATGGTATTGATATAATAGCCTTCTTGCACATATTGCAGAAAATTGGCCACACTTTTAGGGGCCTTGTCAGGGTAGAGTTCAAGAACAATATTACCCTTGTTAGTTTCCAAAATAACTCTGGTTGTGGTGGCCTCTGCCCAACTGGCGGTACTGAGCAAAAGTAATAATGTAGTGAGCAAATATCGCATAGTTTCTATCCTGTTTGTTATTGAAACGCGCACGAATGATAAAGGGTTTGAGTCGGGCTGCAAAGTATCGGGTAATGATTCCTTTGTTTTTTTGAGCTTGAGGTCGGTTTCAGCTAATCTAGGCCTTTAGCATAATAATGAGTAATCAGCACATATGTTGTACGTCCATAATAATCTGACCCGGCAAAAAGAAGCTTTCCAGCCCATCGACCCACAGAATGTTCGCATGTATGTCTGTGGTATGACGGTTTATGACTATTGCCATATTGGTCATGCCCGAGTGCTGGTGGTATTTGATGTTATTTATCGTTATTTACGCAAAGTATATGGTGAACAGCATGTCACCTATATCCGTAATGTTACCGACATTGACGACAAAATTATTGCGCGGGCCAATGAAAACAAAGAATCTTTTCAGAACTTGACCGAGCGTTTTATCACTGCGATGCACGAGGACGCAGATTTGTTAGGTGTAATACGCCCGAATGAGGAGCCCCGTGCCACAGTCTTCATGAAAGAGATCATCAACATGATCAAAACACTGGTGGAAGGTGGTCATGCCTATGCCGCCAACAACGGTGATGTCTATTATGATGTCAGTAGCTTTGCCAATTATGGCCAATTATCTGGCAAGCAAATGGAGGATTTGCGTGCCGGTGCCCGCGTGGCTGTTGATGAGGCCAAGCAAGACCCTCTGGATTTTGTGCTGTGGAAAGCCGCCAAACTAAATGAACCAAGCTGGGACTCCCCCTGGGGCAAAGGTCGCCCCGGTTGGCATATCGAATGTTCAGCTATGTCGACTCACTGTCTGGGCAACCATTTTGATATCCACGGTGGAGGGCTGGATCTACAGTTTCCACACCATGAAAATGAAATCGCCCAATCTTGTGCCGCAACCGGGGAGGCCTTCGTCAATGTCTGGCTGCACAATGGCTTTGTGCGGGTGGATGATGAAAAAATGTCCAAATCTCTGGGTAATTTCTTCACTATTCGTGAGGTGCTTAAAAAATATGCCCCAGAAGTGGTGCGCTATTTCATTCTCACCAGCCACTACCGCAGCCCATTAAATTATTCAGACAAACATCTTGATAATGCCAAGTCAGCCCTGACCACCTTATATACCGCCGTGCGCGGTCTGAATGCACCAGAAATTATTGTGGATAACAAATTCACCAAGCAATTTGAAAAGGCCATGGAGGATGACTTTAATACCTCTGAGGCCATTGCTGTACTGTTTGAGATAGCCAAAGAGATTAATCGTCAGCGTGATGCAGCCCCTGAGCAGGCAGCACTACTAGTCAGTCAGTTACGCCAATTGGGGAGTTTGCTAGGTCTGGTACAGGATGATCCTGAGGCCTTTCTACAAGGTAAAAACCAGATTAGCCAAGATGGATTGAGTGATATTGATGTGAATGAGATAATTAAACAACGAGAGCAAGCTCGTATTGATAAAAATTGGGCCGAGTCTGATCGTTTACGGGATGATCTCAAGGCACAAGGTATTATACTTGAAGACAGTGGTGGCAGTACGAGCTGGCGTCGAGCCTGAGTAGCGAATTATATCGTCTGTCCCTTTTTTGTTGTCACAAAATGAGAAGGAGCAATAAATGGGAAGGCTGATATTGTTGGTTATATGTTTATTTGCTGCACCGCTTCAAGCAGCAGAACAACAGTCCATGAAAAGTGACACACTCCATATACGCCAATGGAGTGGCTTTGTAAAAAACCTTCTCAAACTGCATGAAAGATTAATCAGTCAACAAGTTCACGTCATCAAGACCCGCATGGGCGGTAATACCCACTTACCCAATTTTTATAAAGAGTATAAATATATAAATAAAAAAACTGGCCAGGTCATTAGCCAGTTGCAATGGGAAAAGGCCTATCCAGACAACCTGCATACAATTAAAGTTTATGTCTACGATGATTACGGCAGGGTGGTGCGTGATTATCGAGCTACTTACTTGCCTGACTATCGAGATACACCGAACCAGACGCAGATCAGTTTTCATGTTTATAACGGTTTGTTACGAGCCATTCGCCGTTTTGATGCAACGGGAACCCGCCTTCTGGAACGGTGTACCGGCAAATTTAATGCCAAAAAAATAAATATCCAATTAAATAAAGGTGAGTTCAACGAAAAGCAATTTTCCAAAAAGGGTGTTATACAGTCAGATACTTATAAGGAATGTTTCAAAGGTCTGCCAATAGCGACAGGCAAATACCTTATTCCTCAGTAATATCACGATTATGACTCAGTAAACTGGGTATGCTGCGGGTAGTATGACACTCACTGCAATTATATAAGGGCATAATAGTTGGTGGTGGTACGCCTTCTTGCTGACCAACCAGAACAAACCAGCTACGTTGTTCACAGGCAGGGCAAATAAAGCTGGCACCAGCAGGTACTGCGATGCCATGACCAACAGAATCAGAAATAGAATCTTTGTTGTCCACAACGGTGTTTTTTTCAACGGAGATGATCGATACACCGACACGATATTGCTGCGCAGCCAGATGCTTGCACCAACGCACCTCAGTTGTCATAACTTCATCGTCACCCTCAGGGGTTTTAATAACAACTAACAAATTCTGTCCAGACTCTAATGGCTGTTTAATATCAAAGGCTATACCAGCAAGACTGATGTCATGTGAGCTTGCCTGTATTAAGGTTTGACTAACACCACTAAGTATCATGTGTTCAAGAGGAGAATAAAGCAGATCAATACCAACCCAGGGAAAACGAAATTGTTGGCGTTGTTCATTGGAAGTCCAATCTTTACCAGGCATCATCATTGTCCATCATTTGAATGTTAAGCCGCTAGAATTCATCAATAGTGCGAGTAATCGTTTCCAATAGTTGATCACTTGTGGTGTGAGATTTAATAAGTACGGCACTAACCTGCTTTGCAATTTCTGAATCTATATTGTGGGCAGAAAATATTACAACCCCTGGCGGATTGACCTGACGTTCAATGACTTCCAACAGCTCCAGACCTGAACCGTCGGGTAAACTGATATCAAGCAAGACCAAATCAAACTCTTCCTGTTCAAGAATATTTTTTGAAGCGGATACCGTGCTAGTCCATACCAGTTCACAATCATATTGCAACATCTTGCTGACAATCATGTGAACATCCTGTTCATCTTCAACATGCAAAACACGAGATAATGGTTTGAGCCCTGCCGCATGTTTAACAGCGTGCTTCAGGCGTGTCTGATCAATGGGTTTGTTTATCCAGTCAATAATACCTACTGCCCCTCCCCTCAATTTTCGTTTTGCCACATCGGCCTCGATGGAAACCACAATGACTGGCAGATCTCGGGTTTTTTCTTGTTGCCGAAGGGACATCAGCAAGTCAATGCCGTCTTCATCAGGCAGAACAATATCCAGGGTCATAGCTTCATAATAACCAGCTTGCTCATCAAGTTTTTTACGTGCCTCTGCGGCAGTATAGGCAACATCTGAATTAAAGCCGGCCTCGGCCAACATACGTTGCAAGAGAGCCACCACATCCGGATCATCTTCGACAATCAGGACGCAGGGCACATGTGTGCCCTTAAGTTCGACGGGCAGATCGCCAACACTGAAGTCTGATATTAATTCTGGTAACTCAATAAAAAAGGTTGTTCCCACCTGAGTTTGTGAGACAAAATCAATTAAACCACCATGTTTCTCAACAATCAAACGGGTAATACTCAATCCCAAACCTGTACCACCTTTTTGTCGTGCATCGGTCGAATCATACTGAGTAAATTTTTCAAATAGTTTATCGCGAAAACTCTCGGCTATACCTGGGCCATGATCGGAAACAGAAATACGTATGACCCCGTTGTGCCGAGCAAGATTAAGCTCAACAGTTTCACCCTTGGGGGAAAATTTTGCTGCATTAGACATCAAGTTATTCATAACCTGCATAAGACGATCATCATCGGCATAAATATATACATTATCCAGGTTGGCTTTTAGAACAAACCTCACATCGTATTGATCTGCATAGGACTGGTTGATCTGAATGGCTTGTTCTAAAAATGGCTTCAATTCCAGACGATGGAAACGGAAGGCCATCATGCCAGATTCTATTTTCTGAATATCAAGAATATCATTAATCAACAACAACAGGCGTTCAGTATTATTGGCAGTAATGGTCAACATGTCTCTTACTGAAGTGGATAACTCACCCATAGTTCCTGACATAACCAAGCCTAGTGAACCCCGAATTGAAGTTAATGGCGT
This sequence comes from Gammaproteobacteria bacterium, assembly GCA_022712915.1. Lineage (GTDB taxonomy): Bacteria > Pseudomonadota > Gammaproteobacteria > UBA6429 > Thiohalophilaceae > JAHEDB01. The sequence continues at coordinate 38,880 of JAFLJQ010000040.1, forward strand.
ACGAAGTTCATGACTGACGGTAGAAATAAATTCATTTTTCATTTTTTCTATTTGCTTTCGTTCGGTGATATCACGTACAACACCGCTATACATGGACTCTCCATCTACCTGCATTTCACTTACAGCCAAATCAAGAGGAAAAATGGAACCGTCTTTGCGCTTTCCTTCAACTTCACGACCAATGCCCATAATATGTGCAGTGCCAGTATTAATGTAGTTTTGCAGATAACTGTCATGCTCTTCATGGTAAGGAGAGGGCATCAGCATCTTGATATTATGTCCTATTACCTCATAGGCGTTATAGCCAAAGATGCGTTCTGCTGCAGGATTAAATGATTGTACCGTTCCTTCATTATTGATGGTAATAATACCGTCAACCACATTGTTCAAAACAGTTTGCAATCTGGAGGCACTGGCCTGAATGGCTTTCTCCGCCTCAACACGTTCATGGATGTCACGCACAGTGCCACTAAACATGCGCTTGTTTTTAAATCTAATTTCGCTTACCGCAAGATCCAGCGGAAATGTACAACCATTCTTATGCAACCCAGTTACTTGTCGGCCTATACCGATAACCTTCGCCTGCCCTGTCGTGATGTAATCTTTCAAGTAATCATCATGCTCTTCTTGATAGGGCGAGGGCATCAGCATTTTAACATTTCTGCCAATGAGGTCATCAGCGGCATAACCAAAAATATGTTCACCTGCGGGGTTAATGCTATATATTATACCTTCCTCGTCAATGGTGATGACACCATCTATCATTTTTTCAAGAATCGTGCGTTGTTGTTTCTCTGCCTCTTCAGTTTCTTTTTTAGCCAGCAGAACAGAATAAAGTGCCTGCCGATTTAAGCGATAAAAGGAACTTATAAAAAACACTATCAACAGGATAGTAAGTGTACCGATGCTGATAGTAATGCGTCGTTGTTGGTATAATGACTGCATGCGGTTTTCAATTAGTGTATTCAGGTTAGCCGTAACATGAATAAATATCTCAGTGCTAAATTCAACTAAAGTGGTGCCTTCTGCAAACAACATATTCGCATACGACAAAACATTTGCATTGACTTCTTCAAGTGATGTTTTTTTCAAGTATGATTGAAAATCCGCTGCCAGCCTTTCAAATTCCGTAGATTGTATATTATAAATAGATGAATCCAGAGTGTGCTGCCCTTTAAGTAAATTATGCAATATTGTTTTAAGTGCTATTGCGTGATAATGAATATCTAGTTCTGATTGTTGTTTGTTGGTATTATTTAATAAAACGTTAATAGCCAGCCCTCGTACCTGGCCAAGATGCTCAATCATTAACGGCAATTGCTTCACAGCAATATCAACCATATAGTATGCATCCAGGCTAGATTCGAGAATAAGACTACTTTGACTAACAACCATCAAGGATACATTGTAAAGGGTATTAATTTGCTCACTGTAAGCATTAAATTGTTTTAATGCCTTGGCGCGATTAGCTGTATTGGTAATTTGCTGATTTAATTGTTGACTCTGGTGCAGGATATTGATTAATGAATCACGGATCGTAAAATCACTTGCGAGCTGTTGTTTAATGAGATGGTTGATTCTGTCTTCAAATATTTGTTGACTTTCTGCAATGTCCCCATCGTATGATTTAATGTCCGCAAACTGGAACTGACGCATACCACGAATATTTTTTAATGCCAAAGCAGCATGGAATAAATGCTGAATTGCATTCTGACCTTGCAATGCATGTTGAGTGGACGTGATGTTTTGGTTCAGCTTACCAATGTAAAAAACCAGTGAGATAATGACAAAAGCCGTTGGGATTGCAGTGGCAAGCAGATAGCGTCCTACAGAAATTTTTCCCTTATTCATAGCACCTGCTGTCATAATCCCGCTTAAGTTGGTCACCAAATCGTAACATCGCTTAATACCTGATTTTAGACTAACTCAAAGGCATTCCAGATATCTTTTATCTGTTGCGACAAGGTAACTGGATCAAACGGTTTGGTAATAACATCCAGTACTCCCAGTGTCATATACTCGCTAATTTCATGTGGCTGTACTTTAGCTGTCATAAAGATAACCGGCAGGTTTTTAAAAGCTTCAAATGTACGAATTTCCTGTAGAGTGGTCGGACCATCCATTCCAGGCATCATCACATCAAGAATGACCAAATCAGGTTGGCAGGTCTGGATTATTTTCAGAGCCTCATGCCCGGAGCTACAAACCTCAACATCGAACCCCCCGATATCACCCAAGGCAACACTAATAATCTTGCGAATATCCGCTTCATCTTCAACGAGCAGAATACTTTTTAGATTTTTGGGTGGCACGGGCAAATCTCTCCCTGAATAAACCGCTTAAAATAAAAGTCCTGCTCAAATTATAGGTTATAAAACATTAAATCTACCAGGATAACGTTGAAATGATACTATTTAAATTAAAAACTTGAGAGTGTAACTATGCTTATACCTAATCTAGGTGTACTACGCTAAAAAAGCACGGAAACCGGTTAATAACTCCCGAGCTTTATTATTGGAGAAAATTTTAACGTAACATTAACGTTTACGAAGATCGTGCACTAAATTGTGTGATACAAATCTGCCGCTTCAACTGTATTTTCCAATAAAGTTGCGACCGTCATGGGACCAACCCCACCGGGCACTGGTGTGATCCAGCCAGCTTTTTCCTTCGCAATATCAAAATCCACATCGCCTACCAGTTTGCCCTCTGCCGTGCGGTTGATACCGATATCAATGACTATGGCCCCAGGTTTGATCCAGTCGCCTTTTACAAAGCCGGGCTTACCCACAGCGACAATGACGATATCCGCCCGACTGACATGTGCGGCCAAATTACGGGTAAAACGATGACAGGTGGTAACCGTGGCACCTGCCAGCAACAATTCCAGGCCCATTGGTCGTCCCACATGGTTCGAGGCACCCACGACCACCACATCCTGCCCCTGCACTGGCTGACCCGTGCTTTCCAGTAAAGTGATAACCCCACGCGGGGTACATGGGCGTAACAAGGGCATGCGCAAGGTAAGGCGGCCAATATTATAAGGGTGAAAACCATCCACATCCTTGTCAGCCTGGATACGCTCAATGACCGTTTCGGTATCAATGTGTGCTGGCAGAGGTAATTGCACGAGGATACCATCAACACGCTCATCTGCATTCAGATCATCGATCAGGGCCAGTAATTCCCCCTGGCTCACTGTGTCAGGTAAATCATGGGAAAAAGACAACATACCAGCCTCATCGCAGGCCTTGCGCTTGTTGCGTACATAGACCTCAGAGGCTGGGTCTTGCCCGACCAGCACCACCGCCAGACCGGGGGGGCGAAGACCCTGGCTAAGACGCTCATCAATGCGGTTTTTAACTTTATCACGGGTGGTAGCGGCAACGGCTTTACCATTAATAATCTTGGCGGTCATAGAGAGATTCAGTATATTCGGTTGAAAACAGGTTATTATGATCGCATGAAGCAACAATTCATGCCAATGCTGCATGGGAATAATTGACGTTTTGAGGCTGGGCTAGTATTATCCCCCGCCTTACTTTCGCCTACAGACATTCTGGTAAGATATGTAGGCTAAGGCAATAACGGGGTATAGCGCAGTCTGGTAGCGCGCCTGCTTTGGGAGCAGGATGTCGGGAGTTCGAATCTCTCTACCCCGACCAGATATTAAAGTAACGAGGTTTGGATACTGAGGGGCACGATCAGGTTTAGCTGGATATCTTCAAGTATCCTGTACTGATTCAATTGATAGAGGTAAAAGTCCCGGTAGCTCAGTCGGATAGAGCAACGGCCTTCTAAGCCGTCGGTCGGGGGTTCGAATCCCTCCCGGGACACCAAATTTGAGTGTCGAGGGATAAGGGTAGTAGGGACAAATGTTTAAGCGCTAATGCAGAATGATTACGTTTTACATTGTTCGTGCTATGCTCCTTAAACCTTCACGTTAATACCTCGTTACTATGTTTTATGGTGGTTGTAGCTCAGTTGGTAGAGCCCCGGATTGTGATTCCGGTCGTCGAGGGTTCGAGTCCCTTCAGCCACCCCAATTTAACCCTCACCAATTTAACTAGCTACAAAATTTCATAAATAGTTAAAAATCAGCCATTGTCTAATAAAGGGCGTTTCTATAAATGCACTTTTCACCCAAGGGGTACAAATCCGCGATAGCGGCGTCAGCGCCGTGCTCTCACAAAAAAATCACTATTTACAGAAGCGCCCTATAGTATATTTGACAAATCTAATCTTAATTTTCTCTTTGGCTACCCTGCACCAAGTAATATCCCAGTTTATCTAGAGCTGAAACATTCGGTTTGCTTTTAAGCTTCTTCTTTATAATTTACCAACACTTCACACAAAATGCATTGTTCACCTAATCTCGAGTTTTACAGACAATAATCAAGTCCATCACATTGCTACCGGTTGGGCCAGTTGACAGCAAATCACCACTGGCTTCAAGAAAGACTCCTGCATTGGCTTCATCCAAACAGGCTTTTGCATTAAAACCCTCATTTTCACCGTGCCTGATAGTTTTCCCATCCACCAAACCGCCCGCATCATCCGTTGCACCATCACTGCCATCGGTCGCGGCAACAAGAATATGAAGATCATCCCTTTGACTGATCCTGTTGGCCAATAACAGGGCCAGATGTTGATTGCGCCCTCCTCGCCCGAAATTCTCCGGCAAACAAACGCTCGGCTCAGCACCCCAAATATGAATACCCGCTTTGGCATGGTTCAGCTGATTTACAATCAACTCAGCCACTTGGTTCACATCAGCCGTTAAACATTCCGGGTAGACGGTAACCGGATAACCTTTCTGTCTGGCACATTTAGCCGCAGCTTCACAGGCCATTTTATTATCCGCCACAATGACCGTCTCTGCCCTTACCTGAGAGGATATGGGCCTAACGTCATCTATACATTTTGACAAAACATATCCAACTTCATCTGGTAAATTCACGGGCAAGCTTATCGCTTGCTTTGCTTCAATTAACAAACCCGAACCTATTACAGCAGGGTCATTATTCGGCACATCAGACAACAACAGATTCATCACAAGCCGTTCCCCCACATGCTCCAATAACCGTCCACCCTTGATACATGAAATAGCTTTACGCACCCGACTCATTTCATCAATCGACAAACCAGCAGCCAGCATCTTGGCATTCACCAATTGTAAGTCACTCAACGTGATACCTTGCGGCAAAACCTCCACCAGTGCCGAACTGCCCCCAGAGATCAAAAACAATACCGGCAAATCCGCTGCCAAGCCTTGCAAGAACCCGATCAAATGCTGACCCGCTACCAGACTACGTTCATCCGGCAGCGGGTGAGCACTCTCGATAACATCAACATCAGGATGCTTGTGAAAAGCCTGATTAGCATAACCAGCCTTAGTAATAACCAAACCTTGACTGATTTGAGGACCAAAGAAGCTAGCGGCCCCTTCCGCCATCGCCATCGCGGCCTTACCTATCGCCACCATGGCCAATTTACCCGATGGCAGGTCTGCCTGTTTGGCAAAATATGTGCATACACCATCACGACCATTTACCGCCCGCAAAGCCGCCTGAAAACAATCTAACAAGTCCGCCCGAACTGGATTTAGCGATGAATTTGCCATTTCTCTTTATTTTTATCGTGTTTTAATATGGGGTCAATTATCATCAGTTTAATTGATCTCCCCTGCCAAAATGCTATAGAGTGTTAAACAACACACGAGTGACATGGAATATCCATTAAAAACATATGATAACCAAGCATATTTTCTTCCCCAAAGCCATTTACGAACTCTTCCCGCTGTTATACATAAGTCTTGGTGCAATTTGCATTATCGCCAATTATTCAATCGGGCTGGATATCCTGGCGGCCTACCTTATCATCCAGGGTTTATTCAAATCGATATTACGTATTAATTACCGTTCACCACTCCAGGCCCTAACCCAAAGCCCCATCCATCGCAGTGAGCACTAAAACACCGCAAGTCGGTGTCGGTGCAGTTGTATTCCATCAAAATCAGATTTTATTAATCAAGCGTGGTCAGCCACCCAATGTCAATCAATGGACTATTCCTGGTGGCCGCATCGAAATGGGCGAAACTCTACAGCAGGCTGCAGAACGAGAGATCCTCGAAGAAACGGGTATAATAATAAAGGCTGGTGACCCAGTGTTTGCCTTTGACCTCATCCAGCATGACGATGATAACCAAGACCAACTTCATTACGTCATCATCGACCTGGCCGCAAAATACCTCAGCGGTAAACCCGTAGCCAATGATGATGCCACTGAGGCACGCTGGGTTAGTGCAAGTGAGTTAAGCGAGCTGGCAGTTAATGAAACAACCTTGCGATTGTTAAAAAACCACTACGAGTTTGGATGATCTAACATCATTATTCCCCGTGACCTGCTTGCTCATGTTACAAATGATGTGTCAAATAAGGTCGAAACCAATAGTCTAGCCACCGATCAATCGTGAAAAGAAACCTTTTTTGCGTGGTTCATTTACAGTTGCCATTTTATCTGCTGCTTCCAATTCAGCGGCACGCTGTTGTTGTTCATACAGAACTTTGGCTCGGATCCTGCGCCGTTCGATATCCGGCAGATCCAGACTGAAAAATCCCCGGTTCTTTCTTGCCACGTATTCAGTCAAATTTTTCATGAACTCGTTAGTAATGGATTCCGGTGAGAACTGCATACAGGCCTCACCCAGGGTATCGTAGTTTCTAATACACAATTCAATCGAGGCGTTCTGAATATCTACTTTAAAACTAAATGTCACCGGTACGTAACGGATAATAATAAACTTCGCCCCGGTCACAAAGTTTGAATCATTTTTACTGGTCGTGCCCTTGAACCTGAGTTTATTCTCCGTCAGTAATTCGATATACATATCGACATTTTTTTTGCCTTCGATATAGACATTCAACTCACCTTCTGAAAAACAATGGTATTTGAAGGTAATTTCATTGATTTCTATAAGGTTGTCTGCCTCCACCTGGTAATCGGACTGAACTAAATTTTCAAGTCGTCCCAAGCCTTCGATAAAATAATTTACCTTAATGGGACTGTCTGACTGGTTCATGTCCGCACATAACTTGCTGAGACCAGCATGGATAAACTTCATCCTGGGCAGAATACGTTCACGATAGACAAGATCCAGATGAACGGTTCGATTTTCTGCCGCGCGATTCACCACTTGTCGCTGATAAAGCTGTTTTTTTGACTCGTCCAGACTTCCCATCTATGCCTCACACCTTCGCCAGTCTATCAATTCAGAACATACATCCATTCCTGCTTAATCAATATTCAATTTTCATGCCCATTCAGCTCTTCCTCAAAACCAAATGCCTGCATATCCCGAATTCGTTGTGGATACAGCACTCCATCAAGGTGATCCACCTCATGCTGCACCACCCGGGCATGAAATCCACTGACCTGGCGTTCCACTCTTTGCCCTTGTGGGTCATATCCCCGGTAAATAATTTCCTCATAGCGAGGAACCCTGCCGCGCATACCTGGAATACTCAGACAACCCTCCCAACCCTCAGTCACGTGGTCACCCAAAAATTCAATCTGTGGGTTGATAAGGATAGTTTCGGGCACGTGTTCTGCGTCCGGATAACGAGGATTCTCTTGCACCGAAAATATAACGACCCGTTGACTCACCCCAATCTGTGGGGCTGCCAGACCCACACCATTTCTGGCTTCCATGGTGTCAAACATGTCCTTAACAAGGCTCTTCAACTCGGGTGTGTTAAACTCGGTGACAGGCTCCGCGATCTCCCTCAAAACCGGATGCCCCATACGAAATACTGTTTTGACAGCCATATACGATATACTATTAAATTAAATGTTCATCAATAACACACTAGCGACTATGAAGGCATACAACTTGAGAATCCTCCTGGGCACAGGCCTGTTTTTTTTCCTTTTCCAACTAGCCCTAAGTGAAGAAAATATTCGCTACTACGATATTGAAATCGTGGTATTCGAAAGCCTGCAAGACACCACAGAAAATAATGAAATATGGCCCACAGCCAAACAACTGGTCATCCCAGAAAACGCCGCCATTCTGGGCCGAAAATATGAGGGTAAACTACCCCCAAAATATGATCCGAGTCTACTGTTTAACAGCCTGTCGATAAAGGATTTTCAGCTCAAGGAAGAAGTTGAAAATATCAAGGCATCGGAACAATACCAACTACTGCTACATACCGGCTGGCGCCAACCGGGCCTAAGCAAAAAAGAGGCTGTCACTGTCTATTTTAACCATGCTCTCTCAGAAAATGATGAAAACATCTCCTCCGAGGACGTAACAGAATCAAGCGAAATTGCAGCACAAAGCGCTGAACAAACACTTGAAGCCATCCCGACTATCCCCTTACCCCACCAGCTCACGGAAGCTACGGCCAACCTGCAAGGCTTGATCACCGTTGAACTGGCCCGTTATTTACATCTAGAGGTGGAGATGCTCTACAAAAAAGTACCTCACATAGGCACGGTTGATATGTTTGATTTCAGTTTTCTCGAAGATCGCCGAGGTAAGGAATCCGTTTATTATCTAAAGCAAAATCGACGTATGCGCAGTAAAGAGACCCACTATGTTGACCATCCCAAGTTCAGTATACTGTTTCGCATCACGCAATACGAAAAAATTGTGACCCAGGTGCCAACAACACAAACTAGTAAATAGCTATACTATTTATAGATGTATTAAATTTATTTAGGCCATAGGTTAACAAGGTCATAAAGGCACGAAACATAAGCAATGGTTACCTAATGAGCAAGTCTAGATTGATCTTCCAATGTCTTAGGCAGGCGGAAAACCACCGATTCCTGACAACCTGATAGCTCCCGAACAATCTGCACACCTTTACCCTTAAAATTTTCCACTACTCGCTGCACAAGCAACTCGGGTACGGATGCACCAGCAGTTATGCCAATGGACAGCTTGCCAGACAACCATTCTGGATTTATATCCTGCTCTTCATCAATCAAATAGGCAGCTGTACCCATTTTTTCAACCAGAAGCCTCAGGCTATTTGAATTTGAACTGTGCTTTGAACCCACCACCAATACGACATCGCACTGTCGAGCCAAATCTTTCACCGCCTGCTGGCGATTTTGAGTGGCATAACAAATGTCATTGTCATCAGGGCCAATAATATTTTTAAATCGGGATTGCAGCACATCAATTATCGCCTTCGTCTCATCCACGGATAAAGTAGTCTGAGTGACATAAGCCAACTTATGTGTGTCTCTCACCTCAAGTTGATACGCATCCTTCACTGTTTCAATTAGGTAAGATTGGCTGCCGTGATGTGTATTCACATGTCCCTGGATGCCCACTATTTCTGCATGCCCAGGCTTACCGATAATAACAATGTCATAACCTCTCACCGACAGCTTATCAACCTGACGATGAATTTTTGTGACCAGTGGGCAGGTTGCATCAATTACCATCAAGCCTCGTACTTCAGCCTGCTGATAAACATGTTTAGCCACACCATGCGCGCTAAAAATAACAACAGAATCATCGGGTATCTCACATAGCTCGTTAACAAACACCACACCGCGACTGCGAAAATCTTCGATTATAAAACGATTATGAACTATCTCGTGACGAACATAGATTAGCGGGCCATATTTAATGAGTACCTGTTCAACGATATTGATGGCACGACTGACTCCGGCGCAGAAACCACGCGGATTAGCAAGAGCAATTTGCATAATCATCCTGTTTTGCTTGTTATATCCAATTTATGCCCAAGTCTTCCTCGGCCACAAAATGTAATTGGCTCACTTGAATATACATCAATCATGACAAATTCGTCTAGAGGCATGGTAAGTAACACATCTATCAACAACTTCCCTCCTCCTTATTGACTACAGGGCTTGACTGTACTGCAAACACAGGCGAGGATAAGGAGCTTTATAAAAACCGACAAGCTGATAATCACGCATTTAAAACAACAACAAAAACAGCCGCGAGTTAATTTATACTCAAAAATCAAAGCGCTGTAAATGATATCATCTGATTTTAAGTTTTAAAATTAATCCCTGCTTGTTGGGTGAATAATATAAGGGTGGAATGGAAATGGCCGTAAAAAAAACCAGTACCGAAAAAATACAAGCAAAGACAAAAAAGACTGGAACAACCCGTATCACAAAACGAAAAACCCAAACAAAAAAAACATCCTCTGACACCACATCAGACTCAACGAAACAACAACATAATACCGAAACTGAAAACCCACAGGCAAAAGACAAAACCTCCGGTCAATCTAAAGACAAACCATCCGAAAACAATAAAACTGAAGCCTTTAACATCATCGAACAGGCTGCCTCTATTCTGGAGGAGGAAATTTCAGCCGGGATTATTGCCGCTAAAAGAGTGGAAGAACGTTATGTCGATGTCAATTCCTTGCGCACGGGTGCCCCCGAACATGTCATGCAACGCTTTCGCAAGGATGCCCATGAAGTGCTCGATATTATGCTGGACATGGTCAATCTCAGTGTTTCAGCACTAGGTGGCTTGAGTGAAAGGGCCATGTCCATCCGCAGCGGTACTGTACAAAAAAATGGCAATGATAACTTACCCGAACTCCTCGTACCCAAGGTATTAAAACCCGGTGAATCGGGTCGCGTCAGTATGCTTGTTGAGAATGAAGAAGATAAAGATTCTGCCCCCTTCAAGTTTTCAAGCTCGGGCCTGCTGAGTGATACAGGAGAACAACTTGATAGCAGCAATATTTCTTTTGTACCCGCAAACCTGCAAGTTGCAGCCAATGACATTGAGAAGGTCGTCATTAACGTTACTATCCCAGAAACGGCCACAGCTGGACGCTATTCCGGTTTATTACAGGCTCCCGAGCTTGAAATAAGGGCTCTCCTAACCGTACAAGTTGAAAAAGAATAAGCCACGCGGAGAATCTGGAAAATAAGTCATGCAAGCAGACACTATCGAGTGGATAGAAAATTCACTAACCGAATACATGGACATGACTCAAAAGGCCATGTTGGACTATTTCCCGAACAAGGAACCACACCGCTACCTGTATGATCTGATCCCTTCGTACCCAAAGCGTTCTGGAAAAGGCCTGCGCCCCGGCCTGTGCATTGCAACATGTCACGCCTTTGGTGGTAGTACCCATTCGGTTATACGCACGGCCGCCGCCATTGAATTATTCCATAACGCCTTTCTTGTGCATGATGATATTGAAGATGGCAGTGAATTCCGCCGGGGACTGCCCACCATGCATAAGGAATACGGCATAGGCATCGCCATCAACGTCGGAGATGCCATGAATGTCTTGAGTATCCGTGCCCTGATGGATAATTTAAACAGCCTTGGCCCCAATCTGACCTGGCTGGTCTTTGCCGAAATTGAACACATGGTGCGTGAATCTGTCGAGGGCCAGGCGATGGAACTGGGTTGGGTGTGGGATAATGACGGCAAAATAACCGAAGCCGATTACCTGCGTATGATACTCAAAAAGACATGCTGGTATACCTGCATTCATCCCTGCCGCATCGGTGCCCTGATTGGCTCAGGGGGAAGTGCTGATCTTGATTCATTCAACCGCTTTGCCTATTACATGGGAGCCGCTTTTCAGATCCAGGACGATGCCCTGAACCTGGATGGTGAACATGAGCGCTACGGCAAAGAAATTGGCGGTGATATCTATGAAGGCAAGCGTACACTGATGCTGATTCACCTGCTGAATAATGCCACACCCGCTGAATACCAGTACATCCTCAACTTTCTCGCCCTGCCGCGTAAAGATCGCAGTAGCTATAAGGTTACTGAAATCTATGAGCTGATGTTAAAATACAAAAGCATCAAGTTGGCACGAACCAAAGCTCGGCATCTTGCCGGTGCAGCACTACGAGAATTTCATATCGCCTATGGGCAACTACCTGACAGCAAAGATAAAAAACTCATTGAGAGTATTATTTTGTATATGATTGAGAGGGATATTTAGTCCTAACGAGTACTTCCATATCGTGTAGCAAGATCCTGATAGACATTCACAACCAGTTCTGATCCCCCCTTCACCACATCCTGTCCCCACTCTATGGATTCACGATAATGCTGTAAGGTCTCGACGCCCATACTAACGCCGCCCCTGGCAATATCAAAACCACTATGCAGCGCCATCATTGGACGAGATACAGAATGAGCAACCGTATCAACTCCCAGCGATAGTGCAGCCTGTTTTAGGGTGCCCCCAATAATACGATAACTTAATAGATCATTGGCCGGCAACAAACCCGCCAACACCCCCCCCGTAATCGAGGTATATTCAGGACTCTGGCGCGCTGCGGCACCAATTATCTCGAGTGCTCGTAACCAAACAGGGTTAAATGTCCGGTTTCGGATGACTTGCACAATTAAAGAGGAAACAGCCATATCATACCGAAGCTCCTGCTCAAGCTGTTTAACATAAATGTTCAAAGCGGCCTGACTCAAATTATCATCCACCAATAATTTACCTGCGGCCTCCGCTGCCCAGCGCCCACTTAATAAGGCGTACTGAATACCTTCTCCATTGAGCGGATTAATCAGACCCGCAGCATCACCCACCAACATAACTCTATCGCTGGTAACAGGTAGATGATGATCATAGGTTGTCAGTGGCCAGCCATTAATCTTTGAAGACAGTTGGGCATTGGCCAGGCGTTGATGCAAGACCTTGTCTGTTTTCACCAGATTAAGTAACAGTGATTTCAGGCCTAACTTACTGGCAGGGATCATTTTTGCCGCCACACCCACCCCGACATTTGCCCGTCCTTCACCCGTTGGGAATAACCAGCAATAACCGGGAAAACTGGTTTTAGTGAAATAGAGATCAGCCCGATCCTGCGGCCCATCAACATCTTCAAAATAAGCCCGCACTGCGACAATACGATCCTTGTCTGGCGGTGAATAACCACGCACCGCACGTGCAATCATCGAATTACTGCCATCTGCTCCAATTAATAAACGTGTTCGGAAATAAAATGTCTGCTTGTTTGCCTTAGCGGTTACCGTGACACCATACTTGTCTTTATGTATGGCCGTAACACGATAACCTTCGCGGATTTCCACACCCGCATCAGCTGCTTTTTGAAAAATCCAGTTATCCAATAAAAGTCGAGGGATCACCCTTCCATGAGTAGGGAAACCGGTTATTTCAGGTATCGTTGCAGACACAAGTTCACGATTCTCCAGGAATGCCGAGGCATAGTTAATGATATTTGTTTGCGATTCGATGGCTTGCTCAGAAATACCAAGACGGGATAGTTCAAGCAATCCAACCGGCCCAACAAAGTCACCACATATTTTATCCCTTGGGAAGTGATGTTGATCCAGGAGCAAGACTCGATGGCCCGATGTCGCCAAATGTGCCGCTGAAGCAGAACCCGCAGGCCCCGCGCCAACAACTAAAACGTCACAATCATATGCCTGTGAAACTTTAACCATTTTTATCTGTCCACGTCCTGTTTAAACTTAATTGCACATAGTATACCCATTTTATAAAATGCAGCAAAATGACTAACATTCATGTGCATGACCTCGTCTATTGACACATTAAAATCACCCGCGTATAAACAACTAAAGTGTAGGATTATGTCGCAACAAAATACGCACCATTAATTAAGAACAATAACGATACAGTGGCCCATAAACTACGGCTCAAATAAATGACAAACATTAAAAAACCTGTTTCATTTTATTCGTCCCATCAAGGACATTTTAAAATTTTATCCACAGATAATGACGCTGCCCAACATGTCTTGTTAAAAATCAAGACCCGATCATTACCTGAGCATCTAAATCAACAATATTCCGACACTGTGTCCTTAAAAACACGGCAATATCACAACATATTACCAGAAACCAAATCAGCCGCTTCAGCCCATGAGCAACAACAATCTTTATCTGAACAAAGCGTATCTTCAGTTTCCCCCGCTCATGTCCTGTTAGAAACCTTGCCCACTCTAATTACGATTGGACGTGCCATTCTGACAACAAACTTTGTTCCCATACTTAACTCTGTGCATACTCAATTACAACATTGCAGTCGCAGCATACAACAACGACCCATCCCATTTAAAAACATGACGAGAAACGCTGAGCAACCCAATGGTTAATACAATGAAATATTGTCTGTTATACTGTCTGTACAAATAATCATCAGTACAGCCTAAATTATTTTTGGAGAATACAAATGTCGGCAAGTATGTCGCTCAAAATTAGACTTGGTCCACTTGTTACACTTGAAGTTTCAGGTGATAACTGTGAGGAACTCAATGATGCTCTGGAAGGCTTTGAGCCACTCAACAAACAAATTGACGCCATGTGTAGTGATCTCGCTGAACGCATGTATCCTGAACAAACTGACATAAATACGCAACCAGACTAAGGGTATAACATGAAATTTAAAGCCTATGCACAGATGAAGAGTTGCCCCGGTTTTGATTTGGTTACAAAATTTGATCCCCTCGATTTTGAAACAACCATCGGTGGTGCATTTCAGGCAAGGCTTGGCCCATTTTCGGCAGACATAAGTGAAATCCCTATTCGCATGACTATCCCATTCATGAAACGTTGCCACAGCCCCGTTATTGCCTCTATTGGCGGCATTAAACTAGGGCTTGATAGCTTCAATCTTAGTGTCGATAAAGTCGCCATGAATCTTAAAGGTGTGGTGGGGAAAGACGGAATAAAGGCCAACATGCATGCCAAAGTAGATTGTGAAACGACCATGGAGGTTGATGGCATTGCCAGTGGACGTATTGGACTCTCACACCTGGATCTTGGCGGCGATGATGAACTCCCCGACCATCCAACACAGGCTTGTTGCGATAATAAAGACAAAGAAGATAAACACGGGAAATAAACCTGATGGGCTCCCTACATCAATGCAGCTGCAGCCACCTTCATACGCAACACAGTAAGGAATGCTGTCGCCAGATTGAATTAGCCATTGAACCGGCCACTGCCCATATCTATTTTTCAGATGAAGCTTATGTTGATCCTATCAATACACAAACCCGATTTTTTGCCACCATTTTTAATAGCCATACTCATAATGTAAGATGGCAGTTAAACAATGCCAACGGCCGGCCTGCCATCGGTACCATTGACGCTTATGGGCTCTATACCGCGCCCAATAAAGGCATGCTCCCCAGTGGTTATACCGAGGTCATTACAGCCGTCAGTATTGAAGATCCCACCCGGCGAGCCTGTGCACTCGTGACACTCCAGGGACACGGCCCTGCGCCCATCTCTAAGCCTCAAATCCAGATTTATCCCGGTGTCATTAGCCTTTATTTTCAGGACGGGACAAATAATGCCTATATGGATAGAAGCAATAAGACACAGCGCTTTCGCTACATGCTTAAAAACAGTCCTCTTGATGAAGTGGAATGGGTGACCTCATACGGTACTATTGATCCAAATGGCCAGTACTTCACCCCACTAAGTGGCTCATCTACATCCACGGCGACAGTGACGGTCTCACTGAAACATGACCCGGCCATCAAAGATACCGCATTTGTGACATTGTTAAATTACACCTGGCCAGCAATATAATCACTGAAACTTAATGTTTAAGGAAGATTTTTATGGCAACTGATATAAAACTAACCAGTCAGTCAGAGTTAAAAATAAAGGAAGTCAAGAATATTGACCCAGTTGGCATTCATATAAATGAAGTCAATCAGATCGCTCCTGTTGCGGTTCACCTGAAAGAGGTCAACCACATTGATCCTATTACCATTGATGATTTGCACATCAGTGAGGTAAAAAATATTGATCCGCTTAACATAGCGAGCTTTAATGTTACCAAGCTGCCCATGGTCAATGTAAGCTTGCAAAAACTCCCTGCTCTGGACGTAAACCTGCGGAATCTCCCACCAATATCAGTGGGGACACATCAGACATTTTCCATCCCCTCAAACTATACCTTGCGAGCACGTTTTTTAGGTATCGAACTGGTTCGACTGAACCTTGAAGGCAAAACCTCCATCTTACCCAGACAGCGCATACCCGTTGAACGATACAAAGATTTTAACAAAAGTTACAGCGAAACCCGCTTGGCAACTGAACCGGCCGCCCCGGTAAAATGTGCACACACCACAACAAGAGTGAAAACCCGTTGTGTGCAACACACACATAGCCATCCCCCACAAGCACATCACAGTGGTGGAGCATCAAAGGCTTCATGTCAGCATCACCCCATCAGCAAGGGGTCCTCATTGTCCTTTGGCACACCCTCGGCATCATTTAAGTTACATGATGAGCCAGTCAAATCAAACCTGTCTGAAAATCGCATTACAAGTGGAGATTAATATGCACAATCAACATCCCTGTTGTCACCACAACCATCATCATGCCCACCGTCACTGTGCTACTCATGGCGGAATTGTTGGCGTATTAGGTGGCGTGATTAACTTAACAACCATGGCACTCTATGGCGGGGCCCGAATAATTCAAACCGTTGTTGACGGGGCAGCATGGCATGCTGATCACTCCCCTTATTCCTGTCACCAACATCATGGCCATCATCACCATGGAGATTGCAGGGTGGGGCATCATGACTGTTGTTGCCATGACTGATATGCCACATTTCCGATATACTAAATTTGAATTTGAAGACGAGTAGATAATATGCCCGATCCAACCACCGAGACGACACCGGATGAAAACAAGCCGTCCCAACCCGACAATGGAAACCAACCCCAGAGCCTGAGTCAGGTTGAAGCCATTGTCCATAAGGGCTTGGATATTGCCGAGGCCGGAATAGAGCTGGGGGTGAACATTGTCTCCCGCCTGGGTTTGATCCTCAAAAATCAGCTCGTTGACAATACCAATAACGTCAGCCAGGCATACCCTACCGAGGAATGTGCGCAGAATGAAACCAGTTCAACTGTGACAGATGCAACCGAGGAATATTACCTGATTAACCGCCTAGCCCTGCATCCCGGTGATTCTGTTTCAATTTCCTTTTCCATGAACAATGATTCACTAACAGACGAAAAAACCATTAGTCTCAGCCCTATTGATTTCAAAGGTGCTGAACATCATGTGGTGATCCCTGAAAGTAACTTCAGCATTAGTCCCGCATCTAAAACTATAGCGCCCATTGATTTCGAAAAATTTATATTAACTGGCACTCTACCAGCAGATATCCCAGCAGACACCTACTATGGAAGCATTATTGTGGAAGACCAAACGCAACATAAAATTTCTGCTGTTATTGTTGTAACCGCAGCCAATGCATAATCAACACAGTTCAAAAATGGAGAGAACTTAACATGGCAATTAAAATACTAGGCTTTATGAATAAAGTTATCAATGATACAACAAGCAAAATTCTGGATGATCACGTCATTAATAAAATAACCAATGTGATTGGCACTTTTTTCACTTCCAGCGTTGAAACCATAAAAGAAGCAACAAAAGAAGAAGTGCCAACGAAAGAAGAATCAACACCAGAGTCCACTCCGTAACTTATTTTATTTAAGTTACAGAGTGTCCTTGTCTCATTAACAATTTAACAATATATGAGAAACTAAGGCTGCATAATTATTGACATTAAATATATTGCACAGAAAACAGGAAGACTAGACCATGCATACACATCATTCACGCCATACTCATCACCATAGTTGTCAGGGCTGTGGCCACCCGATATCACAGTGTTGCTGTCATATGACGTGCAAACAAGTTGATAGAGAGTTACTGGTAGAGGCTCAAACAAAGCAAGCAACGCCTGATGGCGCTGCTAGCGCTAGCACTCTGCAACTTTTATCCCAAACACAAAGAGTCACCCAGCAAGTGCTTAACATTATGCAAAAGGTTGATTTTTCCGGTATGGAAGAAAAAGATGTGGAAAAGGCGAGTCTTAATATTAATACGCCACAATTAGATCAAACTGCCACCCTGCCTCAACAATTTGAATTGCTGAGAAAACTGGTCACAGCATCCCGCCTGCCTATCGGGGCCGACACAGCCATTATCGGCGGGCTATGTTGCGTCAAATTGTCATTAGAGTATATGCCCATTTCACCCCTCGTCACACAACCATCATTTGTCGCGGTAAGCGTGATGGATAGTCAGGGAACAGTCATGGCCTGGGGGAAGATTTTTCAAAATGGAGATCATCAATATAAGGAAGCCATTATTACCGTTAATCCAGGGGCAAAATTAATGGCCGTAGCAGTCAATGCCATCGGTCGGGTCAGATGGTGCGAAACCATTAGTTGTTAATTTTCACTCAATACAAACGGGACTCAAGCAATGGAAAAAAGAATATCCAAAAAAAGTATACAAAAAGAATCCAAAATTGTTACCTCACAGGATTCATCTACGACCGACAGACCCGTTGATACCAATATGTCAAACGAGGCCACTTTCAGAACACCTGTAAGGATGGCTGGGCCATCAATTTCGTCTTATCGGGATGTAACAACCAGACCAGGAAGACGGCCTGATGACAGGGTCGATATCGGCAATGCTATATCAAGCAATATAGAGGGTATCTCAAGGTTGGCTGCGAAAATTATCCAGTCAACGCTCGCCAACACAAACGATATATTGAACGCCCTGACGGGCTCAAAGGAATACGAACACAATGGTTGCAGTGATTCACATTGCTCCTGTCATCAAGAACAACATCATCCCTGTTGCCACGAAGATCATCATGAGCATTATCACGATAGCTGTTGTCATGCCCAACATGGCGGGCACAGCTATGCAGTGTCACGTTGTAATAGTGTGCATGGTTGCTGAAAAGGGCCATGTCCACCATTTTTTTAGCCGCTAAATACGGCTAACGATCTGCTCGTGCATTAAAAATGCACAGCGACCCTGCTAGCTTATTTATAGTTCCTCAATAAGTGCTTCCAGCAATTTCCGGACATCGGCCATTGCACTTAGCAGGGTCTGTTCAATTTCCTGCATGGTGATTTCCCCCTCTCCCCGACCTGCCGCCATATTGGCTACGACAGAGACACTGGCGTAACACAATTCAAGTTCACGGGCCAAAGCGGCTTCCGGCATGCCTGTCATACCGACAATATGACAACCATCCCGATCAAGACGGTTTATCTCAGCCGGCGTTTCCAAACGAGGTCCCTGAGTGGCCGCATAAGTACCATAATCCAGAAAAACAACACCCGCCTGTTGTCCAGCCTGAATCAGTTTATTCCGCAGGGATTCACAATACGGATGCGTAAAATCAATATGCTCTACGCCACTCTCTCCACCGTCAAAAAAGGTGTGCTCACGAGACCAGGTATAATCAATAAGCTGATCCGGTATGGCGATCACCCCAGCCTGCATTTCGGCTGTAATACCCCCCACCGCATTGACCGCAATAATGTATTCCGCCCCCGCCTGCTTTAAGGCTGAAATATTTGCCCGGTAATTGACTTTGTGTGGAGGAATGCTGTGTGCATAGCCATGACGAGGTAAAAATAAAATCTCTTTACCTGATAAATGACCCTGAGTTATCGGACCGGAGGCTTCGCCATAAAGGGTTTCAACTGTCTCTTTACCGCTAATTTCAAGTCCGGCCAAAGAGGTCAAACCTGTACCACCAATAATAGCAATGCGGGTCATATCACATCCCCTTCACAGCATAAATGCCATCGGCATTTCGCAAGTAATCTTTGTAGTCCATACCAAAACCAAACAGATAACGGTTGACTGCTTTAAGACCCGTAAAATCCGCCTTAATTTCAAATGGCCGGTCTTGTATTTTTTCGACCAACACGGCACTGTATACTTCTTTTGCTCCTTCGGCCTTACAGTACTTAATCAACTCATCCAGCGTAATGCCTTGATCCAACACATCATCTACAATGACGATCACCCGATCTTCTAGTGAAAAACTGGGTTTAACCAGCCACTTCAATGTACCACCGCTTGTTTCACCCCTATAGCGGGTCGCGTGGATATAATCTGTCTGTAAGGGAAAATGCAGTCGTGTCATTAAATGACCCATGGGAATAATACCTCCATTGACAACACATAACATCAAAGGATTTTTATCGTGCAGCTTGTCGTGCATGGCTTCAGCCATTTCATCAAAGGCCTGGCAAACGTCTTGATTGGAATACAGACAATCTGCTTCATCAAAAGTTTTTTTAATGTGTGCTACATCCATTATTTTTTCATCGCATTTATAGCTTATTGGTCAGAGGTTCAGGTAATTCAACCGTTGTCGTTGGAAAGGCAATTGCCGCACCATGCTGTTCAATAATGGCGTTAACCTTGAACAACACGTCTTGTTTGATCTCGTGAAATTTTTGCCAGTCAGTTGTTTTGGTAAAAGTATAAATAAAAAAATCCAGAGATGACTCGGCAAATTTGTTAAAGTTTACCATCATGGTTTGTTGCTGATCAATCTCGGGGTGTTGTTGTAACATCTGTTTGACGTCATCGAGAATAGTGGGTAAAGATGTAGCATCATCATAGCGCACACCAATGGTTTCATAAATGCGTCGATTGGTCATGCGTGATGGATTCTCCACCGAAACACTGGTAAACACCGAATTGGGAATATATAGTGGCCGTTTATCAAATGTGCGGATCACCGTTAAGCGCCAGCCAATCTTTTCTACCGTGCCCTCAATGTTCCGATCAGAAGAACGTATCCAGTCGCCAATAGAAAAAGGTCGATCAAGATAAATCATAATGGCACCAAAGAAATTGGCCAGTAGATCTTTTGAAGCAAAACCCACCGCCACACCACCAATACCACCAAAGGCCAGCACCGCCGATATATCAAACCCCATAGTCTGCAAAACCACCAGCATGGCGGTAATAATGATTGAAATGCGCAATAACTGCGTCACAGCATTGGCCGTGGTACGATCGATTGGCTTACCTTTAACCTCACCCTCGTGCAGGATTTTTTTCTCGACAAAGCGCACGAAACGGGTCATCGTCCAGGTTACCAGCATAATGATCCCTACTTCGCGGGCCAGAGATGCCACCGTCAAACCAATCAATTGTGCCGCAAAACTAATTCCCAATAACCAAATAAGATAACTAAGGGGTTTGCGTACAGCATCAATTGCCACATCATCCCACAGAGTAGCTGTTTTGCTAATTCCAATATGGAGTCGATTGACAATACGCTTTTGAATAAAATCAATTAATAGCGACAAAAATATAATACCAAACACCTGTAACACCATAGTGTTATTACTACCGATATATTTCTCAAACCAGATTAAAATATCTTCAACATTCATGACAAACTGCCTTAATTAAAAATCAAATTCCAAACTCGGGTCTTGCTGATAGCGTTGCAATGCCTCACTGGCTGAGCGCCAGCGGTCATTGTTGCGTAATTTATCCCAACTAATTGGATGACGGCCGTGCATACGGGCCAGGCGAACATGACTCACCGGGTCATCATATTCACCGAGCCCATTCAGTGCCTGCAATGCTCCTTCACGATTATTACAAATAAGAACCATGTCACAGCCTGCATGCAGGGCAGCTTTTGCCCGGTCGGCATAGTTTTCACCCGCTACGCTGGCACCTTTCATGTCCAGGGCATCACTGAAGATTACGCCCTGGAAATTGAGCCGAGTACGCAATACGTCCTTTAACCAGAATTCTGAAAAACCCGCGGCATGGGGATCAACCTGATCGTAAATCACATGGGCTGGCATGATCGCCGTTAGATTTTTTTTAATCAACTTTCGAAATGGCGCTATATCTCTGGCATAAATATCGTCAAAAACACGATGGTCTACCGGCATATCGGTATGTGAATCAGCCGCGATGGCACCATGACCGGGAAAGTGTTTACCCGTCGCAGCCATACCGGCCTCATGCATGCCTTTTATGAAGGAATGAGTCAGATCAGCGACAATATCGGGGTGGGAATGAAAGGCCCGATCACCAATCACGCTGCTAACACCGTAATCAAGATCCATAACCGGTGCAAAACTGAAATCAATATCCACAGCACGTAGTTCCACAGCCATTAGCCAACCACAAAGATTGCTCAATGAACGCGCCTTGTTTTGATCTTTGTCATACACCTCACCAAAGCTAGCCATGGCCGGGATGCGGGAAAAACCATCTCGAAAGCGTTGCACGCGACCACCTTCATGATCGACGGCGATCAACAATCGTGGTGTGCGCAAGGCGTGAATATCCCTAACCAGACTTTCCAGCTGTTGCATGGATTTATAGTTACGGGTAAACAGGATCACACCACCGACTAATGGGTGTTGCAGCACTTGTCTATCTTCATTCGTCAACTCGATGCCTTCAATATCGAGCATTACCGGACCTAGCGACATGGTCACTCCATTCATTATTCTGTTATGTAAACGTATGTTCCCACGTTGACGAGATCAAACAATTTCAGTACATCGGCATTACGCATCTTGATGCAGCCATGAGAGCTTGGGATACCCATCGGATCCTGATCAGGACAACCATGAATGTAAATATAACGTCGCATGG
Organism: Gammaproteobacteria bacterium; assembly: GCA_022712915.1. Taxonomy (GTDB): domain Bacteria; phylum Pseudomonadota; class Gammaproteobacteria; order UBA6429; family Thiohalophilaceae; genus JAHEDB01. The sequence continues at coordinate 61,363 of JAFLJQ010000040.1, forward strand.
TATCGACCTTGCCGAGTCGATTCTTGCCAGGTTCGGTGCCACACAACCAAAGTATACGGGAGAGGATCCAGTCCCGTTCTGGCGATTGTTGTTTTAATGCCTGCTGATAGATTTCCCCGGTGGGTCTGCGTCCGATAAACACGCTATCAACCGGGCAGCCTGCGCCAATTTTAGCACGGATATAATGTTGTCCACGCGGCGTACACTCACTACCCGACTGTTCACCCGAACCATTGCTTGCCGTTGCCACGGCAACATCCATTACCGTTTGATCACCACGGTAGTAACGTAGCTGTTGTTTTGAAATACTGATTTCGATCAGTTCGCCCTTGGGCATGTTGTTATTCTTTCCAATTTTTATACGGGTTTTTGACCAGGCACACATTATAATAGCGGGGTTCGTCTGAAACTTCCTCTCCTAGCCAGTCAGGTCGGGAAAATGCTTCGCCTTCATCCGCCAATTCAATTTCGGCAACCAACAGACCGGCATTATCCCCCTTGAACACATCGATCTCCCACTCATGGCCTTCATGTATTAAATGATAACGGGTCTTGTCGATAATGGGATGTTCACACAGACCGTGCAGTAATGACTCGGCATCCTCCATGGGCAGAGGATACTCATACTCCTGACGTGTAATACCCAGAGTGGCCCCCTTGATATTCAAAAAAGCCTGCTCGCCCTCGATGCGCACCCTGACAGACGCTGCTTTAGAGCCTATCAAATAAGCCTGTTGGTAATCCGTCCCGCCATCGGCCTCACCTCGCCAACGGTCATCCTTAATGAGAAACTTGCGTTCGATCTCAATGCCCATGCTCTATTTCCTTTCAAACAGAGCAATCGATTCGACATGGGCAGTATGGGGAAACATATCCATCACCCCGACCTTTTTTAATGTATAACCGTATTCATTACACAGGATGTCGGCATCCCGCGCCAGGGTTGCCGGATTACAGGAGACATAGACGATAAGTGGTACTTTCATCTTTTTTAATAGCGGCAGAATACCATCAGCCCCAGTTCTGGCCGGGTCGAGCAGAATCTTGTTGTATTTCTGTTTCAGCCAAGGCGTTTGCGGATCAACATTAAACAGATCGGCAACATGAAATTCGGTATTGGTGATATGGTTCAGCTCGGCATTCTGTCTTGCCCGTTCAACCAGAACCTTCTCACCTTCCACGGCAGTAACATGTTCTGCTTGTCTTGCCATGGCAAAGGAAAAATTACCCACACCGCAAAATAATTCCAGCACCTTATCGTCTTTTTGAAGATCAAGCAGCTCAATCGCCAGTTTGATCATCTTATGATTGATCTCGCTATTAACCTGCACAAAATCATTCGGCTCAAAGGCAATATTGACATCATATTCATCGAGTCGATAAATAAGTTTAGGTTCTTCTGGCCATAACGGTGTAATGGAATCTGGTCCTGCCGATTGCAGATATAGACAAATATTATGCTGTTTGGCATATTCGGTAAGTTTATCTTTGTCATCATCGGTCAGTTCAACCATATGGCGGAATATCAGGGCGGTTTGATCGTCACTCACCGCAACCTCAATCTGCGGGATCTTGTCATAACAACTGAGCGAACGAACCAGATCAGCCAGTTGCACCAGATACGGCCCGACCGTGGGATATAGAACCTCACAATGTTCCAGCTCAGCAAGATAACCCGAGCCCTTTTCACGAAAGCCCACCAACACCTTTTCTTTTTTATGCACGTACTTGGCACCGAGGCGCGCCTTACGCCGATAGCCCCAAACCGGCCCGGTCAGTGGAGGCAAGATTTCTTCTGCATTCACCTTACCAATCCGTTGCAGATTATCGAGCAACACCTGTTGTTTGATCTTGATCTGCTCAACGGCATCAAGATGTTGCAGGCTACAACCACCACACAGCCCAAAGTGTGCACACTTTGGTTCCACTCGAAGCGGCGAGGCCTTGAGGATCTCAATGACCTTGCCTTCATCATAACGACGGTGCTGGCGTGTGTATTGAAATGACACTTCCTCCCCGCCCAGCACACCATGAATGAACACGGTTTTACCATCAATATGCGTCACACCCTTACCATCATGCGTCATGGATTCAATGGTTGTGGTAACGGTATCGACAGGGAGTTTTTTCTTACGAGGGGACATATAATTTACTTTATTAAAAAGACCTTGTAACGACCAAGACACCAAAGCGCCAAGATAAAATATTCTTTAACTTTGCATTCTTGGTGTCTTGGTGGTGAAATATTTTTTCTCTAAGTTTATCCAGCTGGAAATACATTGGTAGACAAATAACGATCACCTCGATCACAAATAATGGTGACTATAATAGCGCTCTTCTCTCGCGCAGCAACCTTAAGGGCTACGGCGACCGCACCACCCGATGAAATCCCACAAAAGATACCTTCACGGGCGGCCAGTTGACGGGTGGTCTCCTCGGCATCCTGTTGACCAACATCAAGCATCTCATCGACCCGGCTGGCATCGAATATGGAGGGCAGATATTCCTTAGGCCAGCGACGGATACCTGGGATCTTCGCCCCCTCTGCCGGTTCAACCCCCACGATCTGGATGGCCGGATTCTGTTCTTTCAAATACCGCGAAGTGCCCATAATGGTACCCGTGGTGCCCATAGCAGAGACAAAATGGGTGATCTTGCCGTGGGTATCACGCCAAATCTCCGGCCCGGTGCTCTCATAATGGGCCAGCGGATTGTCCTGATTGGCAAACTGATCCAACACAAGACCTTTACCCTCTGCCGCCATCTGATCGGCCAAATCTCGTGCCCCCTCGATACTCGCCTCGCCCGAAACCAGCACCAGTTCGGCACCATAGGCCGCCATGGCAGCCCGGCGTTCCACGGTCATGGTCTCCGGCATTATCAGCACCATCTTATAACCCTTGATCGCCGCAGCCATGGCCAGAGCAATGCCAGTATTACCACTGGTCGCCTCAATGAGCGTGTCTCCAGGCTTAATCTGCCCCCGCGCCTCAGCATGCTGAATCATGCTCAGGGCCGGACGATCCTTCACCGATCCAGCAGGATTATTACCCTCCAGCTTAACCAGTACCGTACTCGACAGCCCCTCGGCTAGACGTTGCAGCCGTACCAGCGGGGTGTTACCAACAAATTGTTCTATAGTAGGAAATTCCATAGGTGCTAGTGTAAAGCATTCCGCTGCCTTGACCAATGGGAGAAATTTCTATGCTAGAATCAGACAATAACCATCATCATGATCGGGTGAAAAAATTTGCCCACAGCAAAAAATTAATCTGATATGACTGACGCATTTGACAAACAACAAGCCCTCGAACAGACCGGAAACAATTCCGTCCTGGCCAAAGACCTGTTTGAAATGCTCATTGCCGAACTCCCCGAGCAAAAAAATAAACTCCAACAAGCCCTCACCGACAACGACCACAAAGCCCTCAGGGATCACGCCCACAAAATACACGGCTCAACCGCTTACTGTGGTGTACCTGGCTTGAAAGCTGCAGCATATGATCTTGAGTGTCTTATCAGGGATAAGGTTGAGGCGAGATTAGTTGATGGTGTAACAAGGGTTGCGGGTGAAATTGATCGGTTAATAGCGGATGGAAAATTGATACTAGCGCAGTTTGATTGATCTCGTTTATTCCTCATCAAAAAAAATCGTCATTGCGAGGAACTATTTTTGCAACGCGGTAATTTGGCAAACTGCCTGGTTTAACTTTTATGAGACCTTCTCCTTTGGTTATTTATACCCTCGGGAGCTATCCTTAATCGTTCAATAGAAAACAACTTGCTATCGGTTATCGAGCAAAGGGAAGATATACCTTCGTGCAACCACCAGCATAAAATTCAACCGCCGCGATAGTCATTCAAATTAAAATATATATTTAAATCAGCAGATTCATCACGAAATTACTTCGTCGTTAAAAACACTCATCGCAATAACAGGCGTAAACTACACCCTCGCATCCAGCATAATAGCCTTCATCTCAGCAACAGCATCATACAAACCATAAAACACCGCTCGGGCAATGACTGAATGACCAATATTCAATTCCCGAATACCTGGGATTGCAGCTATCTCAGTTACATTGTGATAATCCAGCCCATGCCCGGCATTGACCTGTAACCCTAGACTCTTACCATACTCAACGGCATGAATGATCTTCTGCAGTTGCATATCACGTTCTTTACCCAAAGGTGCACCGGCATAATGGCCGGTGTGGATCTCAACCACAGGTGCACCACTCTCAACGGCCGCTTCGAGTTGTTTTTCTTCGGCATCGATAAATAACGAGACTCTTATACCAACATTGGCTAAACGGGCACAGGCATCTTTGATCTTTTGCGGTTGCCCGGCAACATCCAGGCCACCTTCTGTCGTTAGTTCTTCACGCCGTTCCGGCACCAGACAACAATCATGCGGCTTGATACATGAGGCAATGTTGATCATTTCTTCGGTGACGGCCATTTCCAGATTCATTCTCGTCTGTAGCATACCTATCAAAATTTCTACATCCCGATCCTGGATATGACGCCGGTCTTCTCTAAGGTGCAGGGTGATACCATCGGCACCGGCCTGCTCGGCAATTAAGGCGGCCTGTGCCGGTTCAGGATAGCGTGTGCCACGGGCCTGACGAATAGTGGCCACATGGTCAATATTTACGCCGAATAATATTTCAGAAGACATCAATAGTTTTCTCCTTCAGATTGTAAAGTAAGTGACACAATTTTAATTATGTGGTGTTTATTTTTTTATTAAAAAAACGTAGAGGACACAGAGCATGTATTTCTATTTATTTTCGACCTGCTCATACATTGCGTACCTACGTAACCTCCCCCGTAGTTAATGCCTTCTTTAGAGCACCTTTTGCATCGCCAACTCACGACTCCGCAGGGGTTTGTCTCCTAACTGATGTGCAATAACGGCACGCATCAGTTGTTTGGCCTGTTTTAAATGAAGGGCTTCAACCAACGACCCATCCTTAATGGCAAGCAAGGTCTGACCATTAATCAGGACACCCTGTTGTTGATCTGATGTTTTATCAATCTTTACCGGGCCACGTTCAATATAATAACAATAACAGGCCTCGGTTTGTATTGCTTCACCCGTTTCCACATCATGATCGAGGACCAAACCATAACCGGTCTCTTGTAACAAATAAAACTCAAATCGACGTAGCACTGCTTCAAGATGCTCATCTTTCACTAGTATACAGAGCGTTTCATGGTAAATATCAAACAAAATCTGATGAGGGTCGTGGCGTTGCAATAAACGGGTCAGTAATTCATTGAGATAAAAACCCGAGATAAGTTGTGAACCATTTATATCCAACGCCGCTTGAGGTTGTTCAGCATCGGTGAGGGTCATCAAATCACCTTTGCCGCTCCAGGAGAGCATCAACAAACCAAAGGGTTGTAACAAACCATTAAATTTTGATTTGGCCTGTTTGGCCCCTTTGGCCACGGCACCGATGCGACCATGAGTGCGGGAAAAGATATCGACTAACAGGCTAGTATCACGATAAGGACGGCTATGCAGAATATAAGCAAGTTCAAGATTGACTTTATGACTTGAGATCATCGCTGTAACCAAGGCTGTGCAAGGCCCGCTCATCATCGGACCAGCCTTGTTTAACCTTTACCCAGAGTTCGAGGTGCACACGGTGTTCAATAAGTTTTGATATGTCGATCCTTGATTGCCTGCCGATTTCTTTCAGACGTTCACCATCTTTGCCAATCACGATACCCTTTTGGTTATCTCGCTCGACCCAAATGATAGCATGGATCAAGGTTTGCTCATTGTCCGGTTTGTACTGTTCGATCTCCACTGTCAGATTATACGGCAGTTCCTGGTTTAATGTGCGCGTCAGTTTTTCACGAATAATTTCCGCCGCAAGAAAACGTACACTCCTGTCCGTGACTTGATCTTCATCGAAAAAAGGTTGGCCCTCGGGCAGGTGTTTAGCAATAACCTGTTCAATCTCTTTCAGATTGACATTCTTCAGTGCTGAAATAGGTAGCACATCGACAAAGTCCATCTTTTGATTCATCTCGGCAAGAAAGGGTAACAGACGGCCCTTATCCATTAGGCGATCGACTTTATTGATGGCCAAAATAACGGGCACATCCAGGGTCTTTATCTTCTCCAGTACTTTGGCATCATCTTCAGTAAAACTGACCGCCTCGATCAAAAAAATAACCACATTCACATCATTCAGGGTACTGGACGCAGCACGATTGAGATAACGACTCATGGCATGTTTTCCACCCTGATGAATACCGGGTGTATCAACAAAGATAAACTGAGCCTCATCGGTCGTTTTTATGCCCAGAATACGGTGCCGTGTGGTCTGTGGTTTGTGGGAGGTGATACTGATCTTTTGACCGATCATATGATTCAACAAGGTGGACTTGCCGACATTGGGCCGACCGATCAAACCGATATAACCACAACGATAATTCACTTTTTCATTCATTGTCCGAGTAATTTCAGAGCAGCTTCAGCTGCCACTTGTTCTGCCTTGCGACGACTACTGCCACCACCATAGACAACATCTTGTAAACCTTCGATACGACATGCTACCTTGAAGGTTTGATTATGAGCCATACCTTGAGTAGCGATGACCTCATAATCGGGCAAGGGTCGACTCAGGCCCTGCAAATATTCCTGCAAACGGGTTTTGGGATCTTTTTGTGCCTTGTCGGGATCACATTGAGCAAGCCTTTGAGAAAATAATCGATGGATAAAACGATTGGCGGCATCCAGGCCACCATCGAGGTACACCGCGCCAATCAAAGCCTCAAGGGCATCAGCCAGGGTTGAGCTACGACGATAACCACCGCTTTTAAGTTCACCCGAGCCCATTACCAGAAAATCACCCAGACTAATTTCACTGGCAACTTTACCCAGCGTTTCTCCATTAACAAGAGAAGCGCGCAAGCGGCTCAGTTCACCCTCTTTCGCATCAGGAAAACATTGATAGAGTTCAATACTAATGAGATAACTAAGGATGGCATCACCCAGGAATTCCATGCGCTCATTGTTAGTACCTTGTGCGCTGCGGTGCGTCAACGCCGTTTGCAGGTGATCTGCATTCTTAAACGTGTAATCAATTCGTTGCGTTAATACTGCAATCTGTTCCATTACTGAGTGGCAACCTCTATACGGTTATTAAAGTGAATCAGCACATCCACATTTCCTAGTAACTTACGTTGTATCTGGTACTCAATTTCAATGATACGGTTATTACCTTCCTGTGAAATATAAATATTGTCACGTGCAACACCCTTCACCATATTGATGTCCAAGCGTTTCATAATGGTGCCAGTCACTTCCCCACCACTCATAGTAGCAATACCCGGCTCACTTTTAAGTGACGACAAAACAGAAGAAACGTTAAATTGTTCTATGTAGACGGGGATTAGTTTTATGGCCATCATCATTATCAAAACAATAAAGGCAATCACAAACAACCAGCCAATACCGGTCATACCTCTTTGTTGATTTGGTAATATCATTAGCTGCCTCCCTATTATCACTATTAACGAATAACCGTACCAAGTCTGGACCAGGAAGGCCCATGATCACTATTCCAGTTCATCCAGATGAAAAAGGCCCGTCCGACCAAATTTTCATCCGGTACAAAACCCCAGGCACGGCTGTCACGACTGTTGTCCCGATTATCACCCATGGCAAAATAATGTCCCTCGGGTACAATATACTGCGAATCGGAAGCCGCGATGCGTGTGTTAAGCAGAATATCATGTTTCTCACCACCCAGGACTTCTTGCATACGAGCAAACTGGCCATAACGATCGACCTGATAATTGCCCAACTCTAATTGCGGTTGTGGGCTCCCATTTATGTAAAGCTTCTTATTTTGATAGGTAATTTTATCACCCGGGATGCCAACGACACGCTTGATGTAATCAATACTAAGATCTTCGGGATAACGAAAAACAACCACATCACCTCGCTCAGGCGTACTATAATCCAAGATTTTTTTATTCAACACTGGCAGGCGAATACCATAGGATGATTTACTGACCAGGATAAAATCACCCACTTCCAGTGTCGGCAGCATAGAGCCTGAAGGAATGCGAAAGGGCTCGGCAATAAAACCGCGCAATAAAAAAACAATCACCACAACAGGAAACAGGAAACGAGCATACTCAACCATAATAGGTTCCCGTGCCTCTTTACCCTGTTCTTCAGCACTAGCAAGACGTCTTTTTTCAAACAATAAATGATCGATACCCCAGATCACGCCGGTGATCAAAACAAGAATCATCAATACCAGTGAAAAATCTATATTCATTTATCTTTTCCTGTATTCAGTACCGCCAGGAAGGCTTCCTGGGGTAGTTCAACCTTACCAACCAATTTCATTCGGCGTTTACCCGCCTTTTGTTTATCCAGCAACTTGCGTTTACGGCTGACATCACCGCCATAGCATTTTGCTGTCACATTTTTGCGCAGGGCCTTGACGTTGGTACGCGCAACAACCTTGACACCAACAGCGGCCTGTATGGCGACATCAAACATCTGCCGGGGAATAACCTCTTTCATTCTATCGGCCAGATCACGACCACGTGACTGAACCTGATCACTGTGTACAATCATCGACAGGGCATCAACCACTTCACCATTAATCATAATATCCAGTTTTACCAGGTTCGCCTCCTGGAAGCGGGTAAACTCATAGTCCAGTGAGGCATATCCCCTACTAACTGATTTCAAGCGGTCAAAAAAGTCTAATACAATTTCATTCATTGGCAACTCATAACTGAGCGATACCTGATTACCGAGATATTGCATTTGCTTTTGCACACCACGTTTTTCAATACACAGGCTGATCACATTACCGACATAATCTTGTGGCACCAAAATATGAGCCGTGATGATAGGCTCACGAACCTCTTCTATCTGATTAAGCGGTGGTAAGGCGGCGGGATTGTCAATCTTAATCAGCTCACCTTTGGTCTTAAGGATCTCAAACACCACCGTGGGAGCCGTCGAAATCAAGTTCAGGTCATATTCCCGTTCCAAGCGTTCTTGTACAATCTCCATATGCAACATGCCGAGGAAACCGCAGCGAAAGCCAAAACCCAGCGCCTGAGAGCTTTCTGGCTCATAAAACAACGCCGCATCATTAAGTTTTAATTTTGATAGCGCCTCGCGAAAATCCTCATAGTCTTCACTATTGACGGGAAACAGGCCGGAGAAGACACGTGGCTGAATGGGTTTAAAACCGGGTAATGCTTCTTTTGCTGGCTTATCGCTCTGAGTAATAGTGTCACCCACGGGCGCACCATAAATGTCCTTGATACCAGACACCATGTAGCCCACTTCACCGGCCTTAAGCAATTTGGTTTCAGTACGTTTAGGGGTGAATATGCCGACCATATCGACCTGGTGTGATCGCCCTGTCGTCATAATCATGATTTTTTGTTTGATCGACATGGTGCCTTGCATGACACGAACCAGTGATACAACCCCCAGATAATTATCAAACCAGGAATCAATGATCAATGCTTGCAGTGGGGCGTCAGGATCACCCTCAGGTGGTGGGATCTTGGCCACCAATTCTTCCAACAGTTCATCCATGCCAACACCGGTCTTGGCACTGACCCGTTTGGCATCTGTCGCTTCGATGCCGATGATCTCCTCGATTTCATTGATCACACGATCACAATCGGCCGCAGGTAGATCGATCTTGTTCAGTACCGGCAGAACTTCCAGTCCCTGTTCGATGGCCGTATAACAGTTGGCCACGCTCTGGGCCTCCACACCCTGAGAGGCATCCACCACCAACAAGGCCCCTTCGCAAGCCGCCAGGGATCGGGATACCTCATAGGAGAAATCCACATGTCCAGGGGTATCGATGAAATTAAGCTGGTAGGTCTCACCATCATGTGCGGTGTAATTCAGAGTCACACTCTGGGCCTTAATGGTAATGCCCCGCTCCCGCTCGATGTCCATCGAATCCAGCACCTGTGCGGACATTTCCCTTACAGACAAACCACCACAGATCTGGATCAGACGATCCGCCAAAGTAGACTTACCATGATCAATATGGGCAATGATCGAGAAATTACGAATATGAGATAATGTGGGCAATGAACTTTACTTCCTGCGACATCCTGACAATAAAAAAAGGTGCCTCAACAGCACCTCTGAGCTTAAACCTGATTCTACTATATCCACCTGCCTGACTAGCATGTGCAGGGGGATTATAACGGATTTTAACGATCCTCGAAACACGCCTGAAAGGCCACACCATCCAGATAATAGTTACAGATTTCCTCACCCGCATGGGTTAGAACCGGGACCTTCGTCCCATATAGGGACTCCAGTTCCGGTTTACCTGCAATATCCACCAAATGCAGGGTAAACGCCTGTGATTCCCGCCGGTAATTCAGCTCCTGCAACATATCCTCGCAAAGATGACAACCCTCGCGAGTATACATCGTCAGTTCAGGACTCATTTCTCTTTGCCAATCTTCATTGCCAGGAAGATTGGTGACTTACGGCGCTGAATCAGGACAGGCAGGGACTTACCCGCAGGCAAATCTTTAATCTGTTTTCTAAGCTGCTCAATGTTTTTCACATCAATGTTATTCATCATCAAGATGATATCACCACGACGTACACCGGCGGCGTAGGCCGCACCTTTTCCAACATTCGTGACCAAAACACCGCGATCCTTCAATTCAAGCTGTTGACGCTCTTCTTGAGTCAGATTTTTGATGCCAATACCCAGACGATTTGTTTTAACCTTGCCGCGTTTGCTGTGCTTTTGAGATAGTTCTTCTTCCGCCGGTAATTCACCGATTTTGACCGTAAGTGTCTTTTTCTTGCCTTCACGAATGATCTTAACTTTGCTCTTTTCACCGATAGGTGCCTGACCCACGGCCAAGGGCAAATCAGAGGAACGGGTGATCTCTTTAGCACCAAATTGAATCACCACATCACCCACCTTAAAATCAGCTGACTCAGCGGGGCTATCAGGCAAGACCTTTAATACCACAGCACCATGGGGTTGTTTCATGCCAAAGGATTCGGCCAGCTCACGATTAATGTCCTGAATTAAAATACCCAGCCAACCACGAGAAACCCGGCCCTTGTCCTTTAATTGATCAATAACATTAAGGGCTACATCAATAGGGATGGCAAATGATAGCCCCATAAAACCACCGGTCTGGCTATAGATCTGGGCATTAATACCAATTACCTCACCATCGAGGTTAAACAATGGACCACCAGAATTACCCGGGTTGATGGCCACATCCGTCTGAATAAAGGGGACATAGCTTTCACTCGGCAGGTTACGGCCCAAGGCACTCACCACACCCGCTGAGACAGAGTGATCAAAACCAAATGGTGAACCGATGGCCATAACCCATTCACCGACTTTGGTCTCGGCCGACTTGCCTAGTTTGACCACCGGTAAATCTTTGGCATCAATCTTCAACAAGGCAATATCACTTCGTTTGTCACTACCGACAATTTTGGCTTTTAATTCACGACGATCCTGTAAACGTACAATGATTTCTGTCGCATTACGCACGACGTGATGATTAGTGATGATGTATCCATCCTGGTCGATAATAAAGCCCGATCCCAAAGATTTGGAATCAAACTCTTTCGGAGCACCATTACCTTCTTCTCCGCCACCCCCTCTACCTTTCTCACCAAAATAGTGACGGAACAAATCACCAAAAGGCGAGCCTTCTGGTAAATTAGGGATATCCATTCTCGGTGGCATACCATGCTTATTACCATGTGGGTTACCAGAGGGGTGTTTAATCTTTTGTTTAGTGCTGATATTGACCACAGCCGCATTGTTATCTTCAACCAGTTTGGTGAAGTCCGGAAGTTCACGCGCATAGCTAAGGGGTGACATCAACAACCCCACGACCAGCAAATTCATATACACAACAAACTTATTTAGGCTCTTTACCTGCATCAAGGTTCTCCAACAAACACACATTATGGTCACATTATTAAACATTTATTTGGCTGTCTTTTTGACTGCTCAAACGCCGTAGTATAACAGCCTGGAAACGATTAGCGTGCTCTAGATTCGCGGTTTTACGACGCACCCACCACATAGCCAGACCCAGCCCGAATATTCCAAATAGAATAGATACCAACTCACTATTATCAATCAACAACTGCCTTGCCATCAGCTCACCCAGTAAGGCAAACCCCAGTAAAGAAAGAATGGGTAAAAGATACACTAAAAATGAGCCCATTAACAAAGCCGACTCATTAAGGCCAATCAAGACATGATCGCCCACATTAGCATCTATCTTATTAATCACTTTTAACTGTGCACGCTTTTCACCAAATACTTTCGAAATAACACCGGTTCCACAACCTTTATTCATGGAACAGCTATCACAAGCTGATTTACGAATGGTTTCGACCCAGGCAACATGATCCTGGCATTGTACAACTCTGGCGGTTTCCTCAATCATTGTTGTGACTTAAGGGCATATCTAAAAATAGTGATTTGTTCGTAAGAATAAAAAAACGCCATATATATGAAGGAGATAAAGGCTCAATTACGAAATTGGTCTCACTATCGCGGAAAAAGTACATTTTCAGATGAGCCATTGAGTACAACAGATTCGCTGATCATTTTGACCGTAGCATAGGGAACTTCCCCGACGGCTGTCACGTGAAAGTCCTTGAAGTTTTTGCCATGAACATTGACTGCACCCATATGAACATGTCCTGTCAAATTAAAATTACCTTTATTGTTTTCTATAAACACCGAAATTGATGCCAGCCCATCTGAATAAACCAGTTGATTGGATGACTTCCGACTGGTGCGCATTTTTAAGCGATGCTGGTAGTCTGGTGTAAAGCCTGGAGGCAGATTGGTTACTTTCCAGTTCAGGGCCGGATGAACAGGCTTGCTCTTGTTCTTAATGTCATCAGACTCATACCAGTCAAACTTCGTAGTATCAATCGAAGATTGTAATAGCTCTTCCGGCACCCGTTTCATATATTTAATATGAGTAAACATAAACTGTTCAACCAGTTTTCCTTGTTCATTAATTAAATGAGTTTTGAGTAACAGGCCTGTTTTTTTATCAACCCACAGACGATGACCATAACGAAATTCATCGTGTGGTTTAATCACTAATTTAAGTGCCCACTGACCAGCAACCTTTTCTTCACCCTTCAATTCGAAACTATACTGGTTTTTCATATAATCCAGTTTGTCAGGAAAGGGGGGGGGAAACTGACTGCTGGATGGGCGATCCTTTTCGACAACAACAGCATTACGATCTGGCAGGATGCAGGTCACACTCTCTGAATTACGGATAACTTCACGTCCAACGTTATCCAGTGATACCAGACGTTCCCGTTCACCTTTTTCATCTGCACTGCGAATAATACGCATGGCACTGAGTTTGTTTCCACCATGACTGTAAACAAAAATACCATCATAGTTTTGCATGTGTGCCGCATACTGCATTTTCTTTAGTAGTTTCTGAACTTCCCCCAATTCCGTGGCATGGGCCAGAATGGGCAGTTGCAATAATGCAATAATGAATAACCTACTAGAGACCTTTGCTTGAGTTGGATTTTCTCTCAAGACAAAACAAAGATTAATAAAAAAGTGGGATTTTGAACAAAGAGCCCTTATTTCACGAAGCCCAGAGATGGGCAAAAGCAATTCTAAACAGGATGTTTTTATTTTACGAAAGACCATAAACGGCCGAAATGACTGGGCTAATGTGGAAAGTGAGCATTCTAAACTAATTTTTGACGCCATATTGAGAAACAAGACTTTCATACAAAGGTCTCTATTTATCATTCCTGTTTAGCTGACTATCTGCATCTCCGACAATACGCATATAGGGCATCACACCCTGCATGCGGGCTGTTACCGAGTATTCATTGTGTTTAAGCATATAACCGCTCAACTTTGACTGGATGGCCTGATTACGTAGTCCGGCCTGAGCAATGGCCGAGGCATCAATCCTGGGTTGCTCGATACGTGCAACCGAAGTGGTATTATCATTATTTGCAACCTGAGCAGTCTGCATCGACATAACCGCAACCGTTGCCACCGATGCCGCTACAGCCAGACCGGCGGCCTGTTTCATGATCTTTTGTGAGAAACTATTGCGTACTGGCGCTAATACGGTGGGCTCATCTTTGAGGGCAGCGGCAACCTTAGCAGAGATATCCGACACACCCTCTTCCGGTAAATGATTAGTTAAGGCATCACGAATCAGGTGATAACGCTGCCAGCGGGCACGCATTTCCTCATCAGTGTCGATATCATGAATTAGTTTGTCATTGAGATCCGATTCATTATCAATAATAGATGAAAGTTGTTCATATTTTTGTTCACTCATGGCCACTACTCACTCTCTATTGCAATCTCACTCAAGACTAACCGTTTAACAAGGGTTCAAGCTTTTTATCGATCGCCTCGCGGGCACGAAAGATCCTCGAACGTACGGTTCCAATGGGGCAATCCATGGCATCTGCAATCTCCTCATAACTCATACCTTCCAGTTCACGTAAGCTGATAGCCATACGTAAATCCTCTGGCAACTCTTCAAATGCCTTGGTGATCACCTCCTGCACCTGTTCCTTATGCAACAAACGCTCTGGTGTGGCATTTTCACGCAATAGATCCGCACTGTCATATTGTTCCGCTTCCTGATTGTCCACCAACCCCTGAGTAGGTCGACGACTCTGTGCCACCAGATGGTTCTTGGCCGTATTAATGGCAATCCGGTACAACCAGGTATAAAAAGCGCTATCGCCCCTAAATGTCGGCAGTGCACGATAAGCCTTGATAAAGGCCTCCTGTGTAATGTCCTGTACATCGTCCGGGTTGTTGAGATAGCGCGACAAAACATTCATAATTCGATGCTGATATTTCTTTACCAACAAGTCAAATGCACGTTTGTCTCCCCGCTGTACTTTCTCAACCAGCGCCTGATCTATATTATTTTCGCCCATCAGGGCCCGAGCCTCACTCTAATTCTGTCTAAAATCTGCCCGGTGATTAGCTCTTAAGACCATTGAAGTGGTATGAAGTTCGCTAAACAAGGCTAAATTCGTTATATTTCTATCCCATATTTTATAAATCATCAATCTGGGGTCACGTACTTTACAGCCACCTACTCTGTTGCACAAATCTACTTATGACAAAATATCTATTTCACCCTTCCTGTTTCAACTTAAGTCATCTCTATTATGCAGCACTATAGCGATATTCTCGTCATCGGCGGTGGTGCGGCCGGTCTTAGCCTTGCCCTGCGCCTTGCAGATACCCACTCTATCTCATTGATATCTAAAGGTAAGCTGCAAGAGGGATCAACCTATTATGCCCAGGGAGGGATCGCCGCCGTACTCGACAAGGATGATTCTTTCGATGACCATGTAGCCGATACCCTCAATGCCGGAGCCAACCTGTGTGACCCCGCAGTAGTCCGCTATGTCGTCGAGCATGGCCCAAAAAGTATTCAATGGCTTATCGATCAGGGTGTCCCCTTCACCAAAGATGCCAATCACCAGCCCCCCTATCATCTGACCCGTGAAGGTGGCCACAGTCATCGACGTATCATCCACGCTGCCGACGCCACCGGACGCGCGGTCGAAACAACCCTCGATCAATTAGCCCGCCAGCATCCAAATATCACCCTATACGAACAACATATCGCAGTTGATCTGATCACTAGACAAAAACTCAGCCAGAAAGGCAACCGGGTTCTCGGTGCCTACGTGCTGGATCGCGATGCCGGACACGTAAGAGTGTTTCGCGCCCAGACTGTGATCCTCGCTACCGGTGGAGCCAGCAAGGTCTATCTATATACTAGCAATCCCGACACCTCCACGGGTGACGGTATCGCCATGGCCTGGCGTGCTGGTTGCCGGGTCGCCAATATGGAATTCAACCAGTTCCATCCCACCTGCCTCTACCACCCCGAGGCCAAAAGCTTTCTCATCACCGAGGCCATGCGCGGTGAAGGTGGCCACCTCAAATTACCCGATGGTAACCGTTTTATGAACCACTTCGATCCCCGTGGCGAACTGGCCCCACGCGACATCGTCGCCCGTGCCATCGACCATGAAATGAAACGCCTGGGAAGCGAATGTGTCTACCTGGACATCAGCCATCGCCCAGCCGATTTTGTCAAAGAGCACTTCCCCACCGTCTACAAACGCTGTCTAAAATACGGCTACAACATCACCAAACAAGCCATCCCCATCGTACCCGCTGCACATTACACCTGTGGCGGTATTACAACCAACCTAAATGGCCAGACCGATATCGAAGGCCTCTACGCCATCGGCGAAACCGCCTTCACCGGCCTGCACGGTGCCAACCGTATGGCCAGCAACTCCATATTAGAATGCCTCGTCTTCGCAGAATCCGCCAGCCAGCACATCACAACACTAGACAAAGCCCCCCCACCCACCGATGACCTACCCGAATGGGACGAAAGCCGCGTCACCGACTCCGATGAAGAAGTCGTCGTCACCCACAACTGGCACGAACTGAGAACTTTCATGTGGGACTACGTCGGCATCGTCAGAACCAACAAACGCCTGCAACGCGCCCAACGCCGCATCAACCTGCTACAAAACGAAATCGAAGAATACTACGGCAACTTCCGTGTCACCAACGATCTATTAGAATTACGTAACCTGACGGATGTAGCGGATCTGATCGTTCAATCCGCCATCGCAAGAAAAGAAAGTCGAGGTTTGCATTATACATTGGATTATCCGGAGGTAGATGATTCGGTTGGGTTAGTTAATACGGTATTGGTGCCGGAGAATTTTCCTGAAAAATAAATATGATAATTAGTTATGAAAATAAATAATATAGTTGAATATTTATCATTACTAAATTCTATAGAATATGAAAATGCAGAAATGTTCCGAGGTCAATCTAATTTTGAATGGGTTCTTTCTCCATCTATTTCTCGAATAAAAAACCCAAAACAAAATGGTGTGTTAATCTTTAATTGTTGGAAAGAAGTTGAAGATTTTTTAATAGAAACATTTCAACAAAACTCTGCACCTCATATGAATTTTACACCTGAAAGCAAGTTGGAATGGTTAGTTCATGCACAACATCATGGTCTCCCAACCATTCTCCTTGACTGGACAACTAATCCACTCAAAGGATTGTTTTTTGCTATTGAAGACCCAGCATACGACCATGTTGATGGAGCAGTATATTTTGGTGTTGCCGAAGAACTCTATACATCTACTAGCCATATAAAAAATATTGACAAAATAATATGCTTTCATTCAAAGCACACCAATAGCCGCATCGTTTCTCAAGAAGCTTGTTTTTCAGCTTACCCTCTTCCAAACAGCTTTGAAAATTTTACGGAACTTAACGATGAAATCTTAATGGCATATACAGATTTATTGATTATAGAAAAAATAATAATACCAAAACAAAAAAAGCATCCTTGAGGAAAGAGCTAAAAAAACTAGGTATAACACACCAATCTTTATTTCCTGGTTTAGATGGCATAGCCACAACAATAAAACGAGGTTTTGAAGAAAGCTAGAAAGCCCATTGGGCTAAATGAGATGAGACTAAAAGCAACAACGCCTAAATTGAGCGTTGAGCATCGCAAAGTTCACTGCAACCTACAATTTCTTTCTCTTTTAAACATGACAGCCAATTCGTTGGGACAATCCCCCCTTTGATGGCGCGTTTTGATGTTTGGCTTTCTTAAAAAATAAGATCAGGGGCATCAGGGATGATGCCGGTTCGCAGTCGGGCCAAGGATGGCCTGTCTGCGAACCTCATCAAGAAAGCTGAACATCAAAACACGTTTGCGCCATCTCTGGGGCGGTTTTCTTTTGGTTCTGTTTTCTTTGTCCGTACAAAGAAAATGAACTCGGTTGTCCGTCCGAGAACGGACTTAAAATAGCATCGCGCTAGCGATTCCAAATAAACACCCACAATCAAACCTGACAACTCAAACAACAATACCCCATCCGACCACAAAACTTCCCCTTAACAACCACCCCACCACATCGATAACAAACCTGCCCTTCTCGTCGATAAACCTGAAAACGATAATTATCAAACTCAACACCTTGCTCTTTCATTTCTTCGGCACGAGTCAATGAATTGGTGACACCACCAGTCTCATAGGACTGAATCGTTAAATACAAACAATGATGTGCAAGTTGAGTTAATTGTTCATCATCTAAATCACAAGGCCGGGTTTCAGGATGCAAACCTGCAGCGTGTAACACCTCACAGCATAAATAATTACCCATACCCGATAATACGGATTGATCTTGCAGCAAAGTCATTAAACATCGTCGGGAGCGGCGATGAGCCATCAAATGGTCAAACACCATTGATTCATTTGTGTCTGGAGACAACAACTCTAGGCCAAGTTTGGCAAGATAGGGATACACACTCAACTCATGCGTTTGTAAGACTCGAATATCCGAAGCGCTGTATAAAAAGGCCGCCGCGTTATCAACGTAAATGGCCAGCCGTAGTTGACGTGTTATATCCGGGGTCTTTTTGTCAGGGGCAATATACCAACGGCCATAAAGCTGGTTATGGCTGTATATCGTGTAGGCATTGTCAAAGTGGATCAACATGGCCTTGCCTCTGGATTCAACCGATACAATGTGCTGCTGAGTTAATTTCTCTTGATAGGTTTGTAAGGCATCAAAAGCAAAAAACACATCATTGACCCTTTGTCCCTTAAGCACTCCCGCCAATTCATCTCGCGCACGGCGTATTTCTGGACCTTCAGGCATAGATTAAAACCACAGATGATATTTAATGAACAAAATTGTCATGAGGGACATTTTACACATTACAACCTACGATGCTATTTAAGCTGCCGCAAATAAACCCGCATCCTGCGAATATCATCCGCCTCCCCACTATCTGGCAAGACCACCACGGTATATTTACGGCGATCCAAGGCCTTAAATCGTATCACTATCAACCACGTAGTTACCGTGTACTCACCAACCAATCGTGCATAAATATCGGCTCCAGCCTTCAATTGCAATAACCACAGGTCATCTTTAATTGGTGCCCGCAGGGTAATAACCGGTTCACGTGTCCGCCAGTGATAAACAAAGCTGATCAGCACCGCTATAGCAATCAATACTCGGGGGAATATCGAAATGGTCATGGGATAAAACAGGACACTCAAGGCGATCAAATGACCAAGAATGGTATACACCGCAAGAATGCGGGAAGGTTTAAGATTTAAGACAGGCGCTAGTACGGATTTGCTGGATAACATCGGCTACATCCATGTCGCTGGGTTTGCTTTGATCTAACAGGTAGTCAAATAAAAGTTGGTCTGACAGTTTGAGGACTTCCTCAAAGATCTGTTTTTGTTGTGCGGATAAATTGCCATATGATTTATTTAAAAAACCGTCCAGCAATTCATCCAGCTCCAACATACCACGCCGACACTGCCAGCGCAGCCGGGAGAGGTTTTGTTGTTCTGTAATACCCTCAATCATAGATTTAATTTACTACCTCTATTTATTTTTTAACCGCGATGAGAAGATGCAAAGTCACGAAGAAATTATCAATATTTTTCTCTTCGACTTAGCGTCTCTGTGTTGAATTTTTTTAATTATAACTCTTCGTGGCGAGATTTTTTATTTGTCTTGGAATAAAATGTTCTTACAGCATGTCCTTCAACATCATTTTTTTAATCTCATTGATCGCCTTAGTCGGATTCAGACCTTTTGGGCAAACATTGACGCAGTTCATGATGGTATGGCAACGGAACATGCGATACGGTCCATCAAGTTCTTCCAGACGCTCGGTCGTGGCCTGATCACGGCTATCGGCCAGGAAACGATAGGCCTGTAATAAAGCCGCTGGACCACGAAATTTGTCCGGGTTCCACCAAAAGGAAGGACAAAAGGTGGAACAACAACCACAGAGGATGCATTCATACAGACCATCCAGTTTGTCTCGCTGTTCCGGCGTTTGTTTATATTCTACTTCCGGTTCAGGATCATTAACGGTCAAATAGGGTTTGATGGCACGGTACTGATTAAAAAACTGATCCATGTTGACGACCAAATCACGAATGATGGGCATACCGGGTACGGGACGAATCTCGATAGGTTGTTTCAGGCTTGATAAGCGGGTCAGACAACCAAGGCCATTAATACCATTCATGTTAATGGCATCGGAACCACACACACCTTCGCCACAGGAGTGCCGGAAGACCAAACTTTCATCCTGCGCCTTGATACGAATCAGAGCGTCACGCACCATTCTGCTGGAATCGATCTCCAGTTCAAAATCCTGCATGTAGGGTTTTTTGTCGGTCTCAGGATTGTAACGATGGATCTTGAATCGCATATCAGTACACTCTGTCCTTGGGCGGAAAACTCTCTACTGTTAGCGGCTTGGTACGCACAGGTTTATAGTCCAGTCGACGATTTTCTTTATAATAGAGGGAGTGTTTCATCCAATGCACGTCATCTCGTTTAGGATAATCAACCCGCGAATGCGCACCACGGCTCTCTTGTCTCGCTAATGCCGAAGTAACCGTCGCGACCCCAATATCAATCAGGTTTTCCAGTTCCATGGCCTCGATACGGGCGGTATTAAAAATCTTGCTGTGGTCTTGTAGACGAACCTGCGACATGCGTTGCTCCAGTTCCAAAACCTTGCCCAAGCCTTCGGAGAGGATCTCCTCGGTACGAAATACGCCACAATATTCTTCCATGGTGGTCTGTAGTTCTCTGCGTAGCGTATCTACTGATTCACCCTCACCTTTCTGATCCCAACGGGCAATCCTACTCAAGGCCTGATCAACACTGTCTTGCGACATGCGCCGGTGATAAGGGTTTTCTTTCAGGAATTCAATAATATCATTGCCCGCCGCTCGACCGAATACCACAATATCGAGTAATGAATTACCACCGAGACGATTAGCACCATGTACCGAAACACAGGCACATTCACCGGCAGCGTATAGGCCAGGGATCACTTCTTCACCGGTATCCACTGGCACCACAACCTGGCCAGACTTATTGGTCGGTATACCACCCATGGTGTAATGGGCAGTAGGATAGATCGGCACTAGATCTTTGCTTGGATCCACACCTAAAAATGTTCTAATCGATTCACTGATGGCAGGCAGGCGTTTATCCAGTACTTCTGGGCCGAGATGATCCAGTTTCAGATGGATATAATCCCCATTGGGGCCGCAGCCTCTACCTTCCTTAACCTCAATAGAAATGGAACGACTCACCACATCACGACTGGCCAGATCCTTAGCATGAGGGGCGTAGCGCTCCATAAACCGTTCACCATCTTTATTAACGAGATAGCCCCCTTCACCGCGAGCGGCCTCTGAGATCAGCATGCCCTTGCCTGCAATCCCGGTAGGGTGAAACTGGAAAAACTCCATATCCTGCAGAGGCACACCAGCACGCAGAGCCATAGCCAAACCATCACCAGTATTGATGTGAGCATTGGTATTGGTACGGAATAACTGCCCGGCCCCACCCGTCGCAAGCAAAGTTGTTCTGGCTTCAATTAAAAGTGGTTCACCGGTTTCGATCTCCAGCACCAC
The DNA here is from genome assembly GCA_022712915.1 of Gammaproteobacteria bacterium. GTDB lineage: Bacteria > Pseudomonadota > Gammaproteobacteria > UBA6429 > Thiohalophilaceae > JAHEDB01. Next base: position 82,957 of record JAFLJQ010000040.1, read on the forward strand.
CGCACCTAGAACAAAGCCCTCTTCATCTTTTACCAGATCGATAGCAAAGTATTCATCAAAAAAATGGGTCTTAGAACGAATATTTTGTTGGTAAAGGGAATGCAGGATCGCATGGCCAGTTCTATCGGCCGCTGCACAAGTACGCGCGGCCTGATCACCACCAAAGTTCTGGCTTTGGCCACCAAAGGGGCGTTGATAGATGCTACCGTTTTCCATGCGACTAAACGGCACCCCGGCATGTTCCAGTTCAATCACGGTCTTGGCGGCCGCACGGCACATGTATTCAATGGCATCCTGATCACCTAGATAATCACTGCCCTTCACGGTGTCGTACATGTGCCAGTGCCAATTATCGGGTGAGACATTGGCCAGCGCAGCATTCATACCACCCTGTGCGGCAACTGTGTGAGAACGGGTTGGAAAAACCTTCGACACCACTGCCACGCTGGCATCGGCCTGAGCCAATTGCAACGCAGCCCGTAGTCCTCCACCACCGGCACCGATGACCAAAGTATCAAATTTACGCTTAGGAAGCGTCATAACTGCACCACTGAAAAAAGCGCCATAAATACCCAGATAGCCAACATGATCTGCATAGTGCTAATCAACGTCATGAGGACAAAGCGAGTGGGCAAATGATGCACATAATCCACAAAAATATCCCGCACCCCGACCCAGGCATGGGCCAGTAGCAGGAAAACGAATAACAAAGTAAAGATATTAAACAATGGTGGGGCAAAAATAGCCTGCCATGCAACGAAGTCAAAAGGGGCGTTTAGCGACAACCAAACAATAGCCATAATCGTGTAAGCAATCATATAAACAGCTGATAAACGCTGTAATAGCCAGGTTCGTAATCCCTGTGCACGTGGACTCATAATAGTACCCACAACATAATGAGAAGAGATAATACTAAGGCCATGATTATTGCCAGCGTGGCAGAAAATTTTGCACTGCTACGATTCAAGCCGATATCCAGATCCAGAAGCAAATAACGTATACCGGCCAATAGATGGTGCATCACCGCCCAGATCAGGATCAAAAAAACCAGTTTAATCAACCAGCAATCCAGCCATTCAACCGCTAATACAAATCCACTGTTGCTTTTTAATGATGATACAAATATATAGAGCAGGAACGGTGTTACCAAAAATAGAAACACCCCCGATAAGCGATGCAGTATAGAAGCAATCGCCGTGATCGGCATACGAACTTTGATAAGATTAAGGTGCTTCGGGCGTGATCTGATTTTCATAATTGGGTTAAGTGTAGCGCAAGTTCTTTCAGGACACCAAATGGTATACTTTACTCAACAGCAAGTGACAAATAGAGGTCTTTAAATATGCAATCTGAATGGCAAGCACATCTGGAAAAACATCAGGCAAACATAAATGCAGGGATCGTAACTGACTTCGGACAGGCTGAACAGGAACGGGCCAGTGTCAATGGAAACATCATTAGCGATCTGAGTCATTATGGTCTAATCAGCGCCAAAGGAACCGATACACCTGATTTTTTGCAAGGTCAGTTAAGTAACGATATCCGCCAGGTTTCCGCTGAAACCAGCCAACTCAATGCCTATTGCAGTCCCAAAGGTCGCATCCTGGCCAGCTTTCGCCTGTTTTATATTGAGGATAAATATTATCTGGAATTACCACAAACACTTATCGAACAAACGCTTAAACGTTTGCGCATGTTTGTCATGCGCAGCCAGGTCACACTTGATGATGCCAGCGACCATATAGTCAGATTTGGTCTGACCGGGCCAGATAGTGAACAATATATCAATGACTGCGGCCTGAGCTGTCCAGATAATGTCGATGCTGCCAGCCAAACCGACAATATTCTGCTATTACGAATCCCTGGCCCCAGCCCTCGCTTTGAGATCCATGGCCCACTTACCAACATGATGGTGCTCTGGGATAAGCTGGCTGACAAGACCACCGCCGTGGGAGCTAACACCTGGTCATTACTGGATATCCAGGCAGGTCTGCCGGTCATCCAGCCCCAGACCGTTGAAAGCTTTGTCCCTCAAATGGTTAATCTTGAATTAATTAATGGTGTCAGTTTCAAAAAGGGTTGCTATCCCGGACAAGAGATCGTTGCGCGCATGCAATATCTCGGAAAGCTTAAAAAACGCATGTATCGTGCCCATGTGGATATAACCGATGTCATACAACCCGGTGATGCCCTGTTTAGCGGCAGCAGTGACAATTCACAGAGTATTGGCAATATCGTCAATGCCCAACCTTCTCCAACCGGGGGCTATGATGTATTAGCTGTGATCCAGATCACAGAAGTTGAACATGGTCAGGTACGGCTTGGCAGTAAAAACGGGTCTATACTTGAAATTGACGAATTGCCTTACTCACTCTCTGCATAAGTGAAAAATTCACCTTGTCCAGACCTAAATAATTACACTGGGGGAACCGATAGTAAACTTAGATGATCATTTTTTAGGGATAAAATCAACACAAACCATTCAGGGGACAAAATGGGCAGCAATCTAGAACAAAAATTAATAGATGAACTTCTTGAAGACCTGGAAAATGATCGACTAATTCTTCCAACCCTGCCGGAGGTTGCCTTGCGTGTACGTGACACGCTCGAAGATGAAAATATGGGCCTGCCTGAAGTAGCCCAGGTCATCACTTCCGACACGGCAGTATCTGCCCGTTTAATCCAAATAGCCAATAGCCCCCTGCTACGCGCCAGCAGACAGATTGACACCGTTGAACTGGCCGTCAGTCGAATGGGGGGAGACATGGTACGAAACCTTGTCATGAGTATTGTTATGGAACAAATGTTCCAGGCCACTTCCGATGTAACGGATACCCGCCTGCGTGACTTATGGGAACACAGCACAACTGTTGCGGCCATCTCCTACGCCCTGACAAATAAATTTACCTCATTAACACCCGATCAGGCTTTGCTGGCCGGCCTGGTGCATGACATAGGCTCCCTGCCAATCATTGCCCGCGCTGAGGATGTACCCGATCTGTTAAAAAATACCGAAGTGCTGGATCGTATTATCCAGCAGGCCCATTGTGCAATCGGCAAAGCTATTTTGACCAAGTGGAACTTTCCACAGGAGATCATTAATGTTGCAGAACATCATGATGATATAAACTATGACAGCAGTTCAGCCGATTATGTCGATATCGTGATAGTTGCAAACCTGCAAAGCTATCTGGGAAGCAACCACTACATGAATGATATTGACTGGAAGACTGTCCCTTCATTCGACAAACTGGGTATGGATACCGATATCAACATCGTTAATATGGAAGGTGCAGCGGAGGATATAAAGAGCATCAAGTCCGTACTAAGTTAAGAGAGTTTACCACAAAGGTACGCAAAGAAATAAACCACCAAGGAAAAATATTAATCCAAAACAAATTGCGAGCCTGTAAATTAAATTGTGTAACTGCTCATTAATTAATACCCTAACCTACAGGAAAATTAATAATGAGCATAGTGATGAACGAGAAAGAGATGAGGGCCTTGGCAGGACAACTGGCCAAGAACATAAAGACAGAAAAA